>NZ_CP051630.1:227500-538141 GCF_012848855.1 Pyruvatibacter mobilis | reverse complement strand
CCACGCCCGGCGGCTATTACGACGGCACCTTTGTGGCCGACTACACCTATGTCGAAGGCCAGGGCACGCTGGATGAGTGCAACGGCACCTTCACCGTCACGCCAGACCACCCCGAAGGCACCTACGCCTATTTCCTCACCCGTGACTGGCCGGTCATTCCCCGCTGCTTCGCAGGCACACCGTCCGAGAGTTTCAGCGCCATGCGCCCCGCGCGCGCCGGGGGGCGGGTGGACGGAAACCGGGACGGAAACAGGCCTGCCCGCCCCGGCGGCCCGCGCGACGGGGACCGCTTCGGCCGCCCGCCGCAGCGTTTCTGAGGCGGACCTTGCGTTCTGCGCCTAGGCAAATCGGCGTGCCCGATTCAAGACTCGCCATGTCTCCCTCAGCCTTTATATTCTCGGCCAGAAAATCGAAAAATTCACCTGAAGCTGTCAGGGAGACACCAAATGGCCGATCTCGAAGCCTTCCGCAAAGACGTTCAAGCCTGGCTTGAAGAAAACTGCCCCCCCTCCATGCGCACACCGATGCCGGAGGATGAAGTGGTCTGGGGCGGCCGCAACGCCAAGTTCAAGAATCCCGACAGCAAGAAGTGGCTCGATGCCATGGGCGCCAAGGGCTGGACCGCGCCGACCTGGCCGAAAGAATATGGCGGCGGCGGCCTATCCAAGGAAGAGAACATCGTCCTGCAGCAGGAGCTGCGCGCCATCCGCGCCCGCCCGGCGCTGAACTCCTTCGGCATCTGGATGCTTGGCCCGGCCCTGCTCGAATTCGCCAGTGAAGAACAGAAGAAGAAGTTCATCCCGCCGATCGTGCGCGGTGAAATCCGCTGGTGCCAGGGCTATTCCGAACCGGGTGCCGGCTCCGACCTCGCTGGCCTGCAGACCAGCGCCGTGCTCGAGGGCGACCACTACGTGGTCAACGGCCAGAAGGTCTGGACCTCCTACGCCGACAAGGCCGACTGGATCTTCTGCCTGGTGCGCACCGACAAGACCGTGAAGCATGACGGCATCTCGTTCCTGCTGTTCGACATGACGACGCCGGGCGTCTCCACCAAGCCGATCCGTCTCATCTCCGGCTACTCGCCCTTCTGCGAGACCTTCTTCGACGACGTGAAGGTGCCGGCCGATCAGCTGGTCGGTGAACTCAACAAGGGCTGGACCATCGCCAAGCGCCTGCTCCAGCACGAGCGGTCGATGATTTCCGGCATGGGTCTCGGCGGTGCGCTGTCCGGCGCAACGGGCCAGACGCTCGCCGGTGCCGCGAAGGAATATCTGGGCGAAGACAATGGCCGCGTGGCGGACCCGGTCGTGCGCCAGCACATCACCCAGCACAACATGGACTCCAAGGCCTTCGCGCTGACCATGCGCCGCGCCCAGGAAGAGGCCAAGGCCGCCAACGATGTGAGCGCCACATCCTCCGTGTTCAAATATTTCGGCACCGAGCTCAACAAGCGCAAATACGAGCTGCTGATCGAGAGCATGGGCACCAAGATGCTCGGCTGGGAGCCGGACGACACCTATGACGCGGCCGAGATCGGCAACACCCGCGCCTGGCTGCGCTCCAAGGCCAACTCCATCGAGGGCGGCACCTCCGAAGTGCAGCTCAACATCATTGCCAAGCGCGTGCTGGGGCTGCCGGACTAGGTCCGCCCCCACGCATTTTCAGCGCTCACGACATACTGACTAAGGGAGACACCCCAATGGGCTTCGTCCTCACGGAAGAACAACAGATCCTGCGCGACAGCGCCAAGGGCTTCATCGCCGAGAAATCTCCGGTGACCGAACTTCGCCGCCTGCGCGACAGCAATGACGAAAACGGCTTCGACACCGGCCTGTGGTCCCAGATGGCCGAAATGGGCTTCGCCGGCATCATCATCCCGGAAGAATATGGCGGCGCCGGCTTCGGCTATCGCGGCCTCGGCCTCGTGCTCGAGGAGGCGGGCCGCACGCTCGCAGCCTCCCCGCTCGTCTCCACGTCCCTGCTCTGTGCCTCGGCCCTGCTCATCGGCGGCTCCGAAGACCAGAAGAAGGCCCTGCTGCCGGAAATCGCCTCCGGCAATCTCGTCATGGCCCTCGCCATGGATGAAGGCGCCCACCACAACCCGGCCAATATCGAGGCCAGCGCTGCCAAGGATGGCGACGGCTACGTTCTCAACGGCACCAAGTCCTTCGTGCTCGACGGCCATGTGGCCGGCAAGCTCATCGTTGCCGCCCGCACCTCCGGTGCCCGGGGCAACACCTCCGGCCTCACCCTGTTCATCGTCGATGGCGATGCCGCCGGCGTCACCCGCAAGCGCCACATCATGGTGGACAGCCGTAACGCCGCCGAGATCACCCTGAAGGATGTGAAGGTGGCCGCGGGCGACGTGCTGGGCCGGGCCGACAACGGCTTCGAGATCCTCAGCGAAACCCTCGACCGCGCCCGCATCGGCCTTGCCGCCGAAATGCTCGGCAGCCTGCAGGAAGCCTATGAGCGCACCATCGAGTATCTGAAGGAGCGCAAGCAGTTCGGCGTCGTCATCGGCTCCTTCCAGGGCCTCAAGCACCGCGCCGCCAAGATGTTCTGCGACATCGAGCTCTGCAAATCCGTGGTCGCCGACGCGCTCGACGCCATCGACGAACGCCGCAACGACATCGCCCAGGCAGCGTCGCTCGCCAAGGCCCGCGTCGGCGCGGCCTTCAACGAGATCTCGTCCGAAGCCGTCCAGATGCATGGCGGCATCGGCGTCACCGACGAATACGAGATCGGCTTCTTCCTGAAGCGCGCCCGCGTCGCCGACGCCACCTTCGGCAACGTCGCCTTCCACAGCCAGCGCTACGCCGAGCTGGAAGGCTATTGAGCCAAAGGCTCAAGAGCCTTCCATCCTCCGACTTGATCGGAGGATCTCATCCAATATGGCAGAGCCCCGGAGCACCCCTCCGGGGCTTTCGCATGTCCGCTCTTCTTTTCTTAGTCCGACGACGCCCCCTCCCCCGCAATCCCTCCGGCTTGACCGGAGGGTCTTGGCCCCCATGCCCGAGCCTCTAAGAGATCCTCCGGTCATGCCGGAGGATAAGCGGGCTGGGAGAGGCCGCCAGCTCCCTCACACATTCTGAAACGTAAAGCTCGACAGCCCCCGCGCCTGCTCATCCACGATGAGCTTGCGGTTGATCGGCGGGAACGCCCGCTCGGCACAGTCCGGCCGCTCGCACAGGCGGCAATTGACGCCGATGGGCGTCACAGCCTCCGGCGCTTTCAAGTCCAACCCTTTCGCATAGGTCAGCCGCGAGGCATCGGTCAGCTCGCAGCCAAGGCCGATCGCCAGCTCCTGCTCCGGCGCCAGCACGCCTGCCCCCGGCCGCCTGACCGTGCGCGCGATCGAAAAATAGGTCGTATCGTCCGGGAGCTGAACAATCTGCGTGATGATCTTGCCCGGTGAGCGGAACGCGTCATGCAGGTTCCAGCGCGGGCAGGTGCCGCCGAAGCGCGAGAAGTGAAACCCCGCCGCGGCAAACCGCTTCGACACATTGCCCGCCCCGTCCACCCGGATCAGGAAGAACGGAATGCCCCGCGCCCCTGCCCGCTGCAGTGTGGTCAGCCGGTGGCAGGTCTGCTCGAACGAGGTGCCGAAGCGCCGCGCCAGCAGCTCGATGTCATAGCCGCTGTCTTCCGCCGCCTTGTGGAAGCGCCCATAGGGCATGATCAGCGCCGCGGCGAAATAATTGGCTAGGCTCACCCGCGCCAGCCGCAGCGTCTCCTCGCCCTTCAGCGACGACGCCTTGACCATGCTGTCGATCAAATCCGCCTGCTCCAGATAGGCAATCTGATAGGCCAGCTGAAACGTCCGCGCCGGCGCGTCCAGCACCTCTGACAGCAGGATGCGCTTGCCGTGCCGGTCATAGCGCCGCACCGTCGAGCCCATCACCTCCACCGGCATCACCTTGACCCGCAGCCCGTGCGCATCCGCCAGGTGCCGCCTGAGACCGATATAAAGCTCGTCCTGTGCGAACCCGCCATATTCATGCAGCGCCTCGGCGGCCTCGTCGAGTTCGCCGAAATGGTTGCGGTTGGCGTGGATATAGTCGCGCACCTCCTCCACCGGGAACTTCATCACGTCCAGATGGTCGCTCTTGTCCCGGTCAGCGATGATCTCCGTCGGCGCCACGGGGCCGAGCCCCAGCCCCTGCCCCGCCAGCTGCTCCCGATAGGCCTGGTACAGCGCCGTGATGGCATCCGCCACATTCGGGCTCGCCGAGGCCACATCCTGCACATCCTGCCGCGACAGGCCGGCATTCTGGAACAGCGGGTCGGCGAACACCTCGTTGAGCTCCGCAAAGGCCCGCGCCTCCTGGTCCCCCGCCAGCGCCCGCACATCAAGGTCAAAGCTCTCCGCCAGCTTCAGCAGCAGCTGCGCACTCACCGGCCGCTGGTTGCGCTCCACCAGATTGAGGTAGCTGGCCGAGATGCCCAGCTGCTCCGCCATCCCCGCCTGGGTCAGCCCCTGCTCGCGCCTTAACCGTCTAAGCCTAGGGCCCGCAAAGACTTTCTTGCCCCTGCCCCCGGCACCGGCCCCCGTGCCCGAGCCCCCACCGGACCTCGTTGTCACACCTGTCGTGGATTTGGCAGCCATACTGACCTACTGATTTACAAAATTTACTCATTTACAAACCAGCACCACACAAGTGTCAACACGTTCACCCGAATGTTTTCAACGGGTTCTGGACAGGGCCGCTCATCTTGTCAATTGTGTGCGCCATCCAGCGGGGCAGCCCGGACGGCCGGTGCGGCCGCAGCCTGACCCGACGGAAAATAGCCGGTGGACGCCATGGACTCATGGGCCTCCGGCGGGTAAACCCACCCCGCGCCGGACGCCGCGCCCTCAAGGGCCGCGTGTCGGGTTCGGCACCGAGATTGAGAAACACAGGGACCACCTGGTTCAGGAATTCGTCGACATCCTCGCTGTCTCAACAGCCCCTCCCCATAACTCCGGGACAGGGCTTGCTGAGGATAAATTTACCCCCGCGCGCTGCCTGACGAATGTGACAGGGCAGCGCCAAAACGCAGAGAGAAGGAACTTCGTATGAGCAAGAGCTTCTACGACATCATTCCGTCCGCCCCGAAGGGCCGCTTCGACAACGTGAAGCGCAACTACACCGTCGAAGACGTGGAAAAGCTGCGCGGCTCCTTCCCGATCGACTACACGCTTGCCACCCGTGGCGCCAACAAGCTGTGGGACCTGCTGCACACCGAAGAGCGCGTGCACTCCCTCGGCGCCCTGTCCGGCAACCAGGCCATGCAGATGGCCCGCGCTGGTCTCAAGGCCATCTACCTCTCCGGTTGGCAGGTTGCCGCTGACAACAACACCGCCGGCACCACCTACCCGGACCAGTCGCTGTACCCGGCGAACTCCGGCCCGGAACTGGCCCGCAAGATCAACCGCACCCTGAAGCGTGCCGACGAGATCGAGCACTCCGAAGGCGGCGCCAAGCGCGACTGGTTCCTGCCGATCGTGGCAGACGCCGAAGCCGGCTTCGGTGGCCCGCTCAACTGCTTCGAGATCATGAAGGCCTACATCGAGGCCGGTGCCGCTGGCGTCCACTACGAAGACCAGCTTGCTTCTGAAAAGAAGTGCGGTCACCTGGGCGGCAAGGTGCTGATCCCGACCAAGGCCCATGAGCGCAACCTCAACGCCGCGCGCCTCGGCGCCGACGTGATGGGCGTGCCGACCATGATCATGGCCCGCACGGACGCCGAGTCCGCCAACCTGATCACGTCCGACATCGACGAGCGCGACCACGAGTTCATCGACTTCGATGCCGGCCGCACCCCGGAAGGCTTCTACCGTCTGAAGCCGGGCACCGGCGTTGATCACTGCATCAAGCGCGGTCTGGCCTTCGCGCCGTACGCCGACCTGCTGTGGTGGGAAACCTCCAAGCCGAACCTTGATGACGCCCGCCGCTTCGCGGAAGCCATCAAGAAGGAATACCCGGACCAGATGCTGGCCTACAACTGCTCGCCGTCCTTCAACTGGGAAGCCAACCTCGATAAGGACACCATCGAGACCTTCCAGCAGGAAATCGCGGCAATGGGCTACAAGTACCAGTTCGTGACCCTGGCCGGCTTCCACCAGCTCAACCACGGCATGTTCCAGCTCGCATCCGGCTACCGGGATCGCGGCATGGGCGCCTACTCCGAGCTGCAGCAGGCCGAATTCGCGTCCGAGAAGGATGGCTACACCGCCACCCGTCACCAGCGCGAAGTGGGCACCGGCTACTTCGACATGGTCTCCATCGCAGCCGGCGGCGGCGAAAGCTCCACCACTGCCCTGGGCGACTCGACCGAAGCCGCTCAGTTCAAGAACGACGCTGCCGAGTAAGCCAAAAGGCTTATTCAGCACCCTGACGACACCAAAGGCCGCGGAGCAATCCGCGGCCTTTCCTTTTGCGCCTTCAACAGCCCCAAATCATCCCGTTCTCCTCCGCAACCAATCCGCCGCATCCCTCCAGCCCGACCGAATGCCCCACTCTCCTCCGCTATTGGGCACAGCAAGCGCTCCCTCGCCCCCCTCCCGAACAACACCCCGCATCCCTCCGGCTTGACCGGAGGGCCCACTCGCCTCCGCTGTTGGGCACAGGGCCGGCGGCTTTCGCCCCAACATCCCCTCTCCCCCAAGGGGAGAGGTAACTCTGCTCATTCCTTGTCTCTTCCCCGCCACCCCGGACTTGATCCGGGGTCCACTCGCATTGGCAGTTGGCCACATGGCGCGCGGCTCCCGCCGTGCCCTCCCCTCACACACTGCGGCAAGCAGCGCTGAGAGTAGACCCTCCGGTCAAGCCGGAGGGATACGGAGAGGTGGGCAACACCCACGCCAAACCCTCCGCACACGGCATGGCCGTCACGGGCACAGGGGAGAGCAGGACGCGCCCGGCGCTCACGCGGCGCCGGTAGGAGCAATAAACAGATTTGGGTCGCAAGCCTCGGGCGCGTCCCGCGCGGATGGCTGCCAGCGGTGGCCGGACCGGGGCGGGGCAGGCATTACCCTGCTGATCCGTTCCCCGCGAACCCTGCTTCCACCCTCCACACTTTGGAACGGGCCTGGACGCGGTAGGGCCAGCTTTTTCAGGGCGTGACCGGGTTCGGGACACCACCGCCCATCTAATGCGCACCCGTTACTTGCGCATCGCGGCCAAACGCGCGCACCCCACGTTCCCAAGGGGCCGCCTTTCGCCCGGCCTTCCGGGCATCCGCCCTCCCGCCCAGGTCCGGTCGGCCCGGCTGCCCGTGTGGCGGGAGGTCATGCAGAGAGTATGCGGCAGGTGGCAGGGGCCGGGGAAATCTCACCCTCACATTCCACACGCCACCGCATCCCTCCGGCTTGACCGGAGGGCCCACTCGCCTCCGCTGTTGGGCACAGGCTGCGCGGCTCCTGCTGTGCCGTTTCCGCTCGCGCTGCGGCAAGCAGCCCCGAGAGTAGACCCTCCGGTCAAGCCGGAGGGATACGGATGATTTTCTGAATATCCTCTTGTCATTCCGCACTCACGTCGCCGGGTAATACAATGACAAGGGCACGCTCCCGCTCCTCCCCGGGGCAAAACCCTTTGACCCCGCCTGCCCCCGCCCATAGCCTTCCCTCCGAACACAGATAAAATCAGGGGGAAACCATGACCGAGATCCACGGCACCGTCGCACCAGGCTTTGAAGCCGCCCGCGACCAGTTCGCCAAACACTTCGAAACAGGCGAGGAAACCGGCGCGTCCTACGCCGTCATGTACAAGGGCGAGATGGTGGTTGATCTCTGGGCCGGCACCAAAGACGCAGACGGCACCACGCCCTGGCAGCGCGACACCATCGCCAATGTCTGGTCCACCACCAAGGGCGTTGCCGCCATCTGCATCGCCCTGCTGGTTGATCGCGGCGAGCTTTCCTATGACGACAAGGTCGCCGCCCACTGGCCGGACTTCGCAGCCCACGGCAAGGGCGACATCACCATCGCCCAGATGCTCTCCCATCAGTCCGGCCTCTCCGGCCTGCGCGAACCGACAACGCTTGCCGAGGTCTATGACCACGACCTCATCGCCGCCCGCCTCGCCGCGCAGGAGCCTCTATGGGAACCTGGCACCCGCTCCGGCTACCACGCCTTCACCTATGGCTTCCTCGCCGGCGAAATCGTAAAGCGCGTCACCGGCAGGAGCCTCGGCACCTTCCTGCAGGATGAGATCGGCAAGCCCCACGGCATCGACTTCTTCATCGGCCTGCCGGACAGCGAAGAGCCGCGCGTCGCCCCGCTCATCGAGGCGCCGGGCCTCCAGCCCCTCGCCGCCGCGAGCGAGGTCCAGCAGCTCACCTTCGCCAACCCGGCCATTCCGCAGACGGCCCCCAATGACCGCGCCTGGCGCGCAGCCGAACTCCCCGCCGCAGGCGGTCTCGGCACCGCGTCCGCCCTCGCCAGGCTCTATGCCCTGCTCGACGAAGGCACAGCCCCCGGCGGCACACCGCTCATTTCGCGACCCACCATGGAAGCCCTGCGGACCGTCCGTATCCAGAACGAAGACCTCGTCCTCGGCGTACCGGTCCGCTGGGGCTCCGGCATGGCGATGAACGGCTTCAACATGTACGGCCCCAACGACCGCGCCTTCGGCCATACCGGCTGGGGCGGCGCCTTCGGATGCCTCGACCCCGAAGCGGGCCTTGCCATCGGCTATGTCATGAACAGGATGGGCGCCGCCGTCGTCGGCGACCCCCGCTCCCTCGCCCTCGCAACGGCTGCCTTCGCCTGCATCTGACGCCCGGCAGAAGCGGCGCGGACAGCTACGCCAGTCCGCGCCGCTTCTGATAGGCCTCGATGATCGGCGTATAATCCGTGGGCTGAGCATCGAATGTCAGCGCGTCGTCCGGCACGCTGAACCAGCCGACCTTGCTTGACAGCCATGTATGCGCCACGGGTTCGGCCCATTGCTGGTCATCCAGCGTGCCCGCCCGCAGGCTGAAAACCCCGCGCGACGGCACGTCCCCATTGCGGATGCGGCTGCCGCACGCCCCGCAGAACTCGCCATAGCGATGCGCCCCGCTCTCGACCTCCCAGTCGATCCGCTTGAGCGTGCCCCTGGTGATCTCCATCGTGTCCTGCAAGACAGCGCAGGAGACGCCGAACGCGCTCGCCGTGGTCCGGCGGCATTCCGAGCAATGGCACGCATAGGCCATCAGCGGCGGCGCCGTCAGCCGGTACCGAATTGCCCCGCACTGGCAGCCGCCCTCGAGAGTGAAATCAGACATCACGCGCACCTCCGCCTTGCCGGCGGAGACACATCACTCCGCCGCCGCCCGCGCCCGGGTCTGTCCGCGCGCCACAACGGCATAGTCGTCCCAGTCCACCCGCTTTGTCTTGCGCCAATAGGTGAGCGTCGAGTTGGGCCAATTATTGGTGATGCGCCCATCCGCCGTCTTGTACCAGCTGGTGCAGCCGGAGGCGAAAACGCTCTTCGCATTGTCCGCCTGCACGCCCCGATCCCACGCTGCCTGCGCCTGGGGCCGCACATCCACATAGGCCAGATTGTCGGCGATCATCTTCCGCGCGATCTGGGTCACATAGGCCGTCTGGCATTCGATCATGTAGATGATCGAGTTATGGCCAAGATTGGTGTTGGGCCCGTACAGCAGATAGAAATTCGGATAGCCCGCAACGCCGATGCCCAGATGCGCCGTCGCGCCGCCCTGCCACTCCGTGCGCAAGTCACGCCCGCCAAGCCCCTTCACATCCACAGGGCCCAGAAAATGCGTCGTGTCAAAGCCCGTCGCATAGACGATCACGTCAAGCGCGTGCTCCTCACCGTCCTTCGTGCGGATGCCGGTTTCGGTAATGCACTCGATGCCGCCGGTCTCGATCACCACGTTGTCGCGGCCCATGGCCGGCCACCAGTCATTGGAAAACAGCACCCGCTTGCAGCCCGGATCATAGTCCGGCTCCAGCTTGGCGCGCTTTTCCGGGTCCGCCACATAGGTCTCCGCTTCCTTGCGGTGCGCCTTGCTCAGCGCCCAGCCCATATGCCGGAAGCTCAGCAGCAGCTGCTCACCATTGAGCCACATGCGCGTCCGCTGGATCCACATCAGCCACGGCATGGCGCGGTAGAGGCTCTTTTCCCATTCAAAGAACTGCCGCTCCGGGCGCGGCAGCACCCAGCTCGCCGAGCGCTGGAAGATTGTCACCTCCCCCGCCACCTTGGCGATCTCCGGCACAAACTGAATGGCGCTCGCCCCGTTGCCGATCACGCCGATCCGCTTGCCCTTGAGGTCCACCTCATGGTTCCACGTCGCCGAGTGCCACGCTTCCCCCTTGAAATCGTCCCTGCCCGGAATATCCGGAAGCTGCGGCCGGTTCAGCTGTCCCGTGCCTGCCACCAGCACATTGGCGTCGATCTCCTCGCCCGCTTCCGTGGTAATCCGCCACAGCCCTGCCGCCTCATCGAACTCGGCCGATGCCACGGGCGTGCTCAGCCGGATGTCCGGCCCAAGACCGTATTTCTCCACCACCCGGTCGAGATAGGCCTTGATCTGCTTGTGGTCGGCAAACTTGTTGCGCCACTCCGGGCTCATCTCGAAGGAATACTGATAAAGATGCAGCGGCACGTCGCAGGAACAGCCCGGATAGGTATTGTCCCGCCAGGTCCCGCCGATATCGTCGGCCTTCTCGAAGATGGTGAAGGCGATCCCCGCCTCTTGCAGCTTGATCGCCTGGCAGATACCCGCCACGCCCGCACCGATGATCGCCACGTGGAACGGCTCCCCCGTCCCCGCCGCCTGCGCGCGATAGGCCGTCAGATCATGCACCGAAGCCATGATGTCCTCCCGGTTGTTCCCGGTGCTTCCGTGCGGACAGTCATTTGGCGCCGCCCGTCGGTCGAAAGCCCGTGTCTGTTTCGGGAGTCAGCATAACGCGTATCCGCGATCCGCAAAGCCCTGTTCGCGGATAGAAGACAGGGGCACCCCTATGCTACCAGTGGCCAAAGCCATTCTTCTTTGATGATCCGGGAGAGCCGTTCATGACCACCGAGAGCCCCGCCACCACCGACCTGTCCGACGATCATGGCGACGCCGTCCGCGTGCTGGACCCGATCTTTGCGGATTTCGGAAGCCGCGACGCGTTCCATGGCCCCGTCAAGACGCTCAAATGCTTCGAGGACAATGCCAAGGTGCGCGAGGCCGTTGAGGGGCCGGGCAATGGCCAGGTGCTGGTGGTCGATGGCGGCGGCTCCGAACGCTGCGCGCTGTTCGGCGGCAACCTCGCCGAACTCGCCGAGAAGAACGGCTGGGCCGGGGTCGTCGTTTATGGCTGCATCCGCGACGTCGCCGAGATCGAGACCTTCGACATCGGCATGAAAGCGCTCGCCACCCACCCGAAGAAATCCGTGAAAGCCGACGGCGGCAAATACGACGTCCCCGTCACCTTCGCCGGCCACACCATCCGCCCCGGCGACTGGCTCTACGCCGACCGCGACGGCATCGTCATCGCCGACAAGGAACTGTAGGCCTCCCCGCCGCCCGCCCCAAAAAATCCGTAGCCCTCCGGCTTGACCGGAGGGCCCACTCGCATCGGCGATTGGGCAAAACACCGGCGGCCAACGCCCCGCAGCTCCCCCATGCCCTGCGGCAAGCCGCCCCGAGAGTAGACCCTCCGGTCAAGCCGGAGGGACACGGAAAAGGGGCGCGCCCCCCACTCTCGCGCGTCATCCCGGACCCGATCCGAGGTCCAGGGGCCGCTTGCCCCACTCCCTCATTCCGGCCAACACCCCCATCTCCATTTATTTATTGCGAATGACTCGCAATAACGGATACAAGAGACCCAAGGACTCGCCACCAGCCCGAACGGATCTCTCTCATGCGCAACATCCCTGAAACCCAGCCTGCCGGCACCGCCGCCACGGCCCCGCGCCCCGCTGCTGAAACCGCCTATCTCGACGCCCTGCCCTTCGCCCCGCGCCTGCTCGTCTGGGCGGCGCGCGCCTGGTGGTCGGACCGCGGCAATGACCAAGGCAGCCGCCGCCTCATTTCCCAGGCCTTCACCCTCGCGCGCTGCCCCGGCGCCGATGCGGCGTTTGATGAGCTGATGCTGATGGCCCTGCACGGCGCCTGCCGCCACCTTGATTTCGCCTCCCATCCCCGCCAGGTCGCCGTTGATGAACTCGCTCTTCTGAGGGTCATCGCCGCCTTCCAGGAGGAAGCCGTGGCCGGCGGCGAAGCGGCCCTCGACACATGGCTGCCGCCCGCCACCGCCCGCCTTGCCTGCGACGCCGCCCTCACCCTGGCCCGCCAGATGGGCCGGGCCGGCCTCTATGTGCACCAGCACACGCGCCAATAGCCCCGGGATCGCCCACGACCCACCAACATCACAAATCACAGAGTCATGATATAAAGATATCTTGATATCATGAATAGACTCGCACTAGGCTGCGCCGCATTGATGATGCCGCCCTGCCTGGTGCCGTCTGCCGTGCCGCCTCCACGAGAGGCAACGGCGAAGCGCGCTGTCCGGCAGGGCCCAAGGGAGGGCTCCCGCCATGACACATGACCACCACCGCCAAATCCGTTCCGCCGTGCTCGGCTTCCCGCGCATCGGCGCCCGCCGCGAGCTCAAATTCGCTGCCGAGGCCTTCTGGCGCGGCGACAGCGATGACACCGCGCTGGATGATATCGCCGCCCAGCTCCGCACCCGCCACTGGCGCGCCATGCGCCAGCGCGGCATCGACGTGATCCCGTCGAATGATTTTTCCTTCTACGACCAGATGCTCGACATGATCGCACTGCTCGGCGCCATCCCGCAGCGCTATGGCTGGCGCCCCGGCCAGCCGGTCGACCACAAGACCTATTTCGCCTGCGCCCGCGGCACCGACACGGCGCCCGCAATGGAAATGACCAAGTGGTTCGACACCAACTACCACTACATCGTCCCGGAGTTTGACGACGCGACCGCCTTCAGCCTCGCCCGCCAGACCCCGCTCAACATGTGGCGCGAGGCCAAGGCGCTGGGCATCGACACACGCCCCGTCCTCATCGGCCCGCTCACCTTCCTGCTGCTCGGCAAGAGCAAGACCGAAGGCGTCGAGCCCCTGTCCCTGCTCCCCCGCCTGCTGCCGGTCTATGAAAAGCTGCTGGCGGCTCTCAAGGGCGCCGGCGTTGACTGGGTGCAGATCGACGAGCCCATCCTGGTGACCGACCTGCCCGACGGCGCGGCCGACGCCTTCCGCACCGCCTATGAAACGCTCGCACCGGCCGCGCCGAAGATCATGCTCACCACCTATTTCGACAGGCTGGGCGACAATCTCGACCTCGCAGCCGACCTGCCGGTCGCGGGCCTGCATCTTGATTGCCTGCGCGGCGCAAGCGACGCGCCCTACATCGCCGAACGGCTCGACGGCGCGAAGACCCTGTCTCTCGGCCTCGTCGATGGCCGCAACATCTGGCGCACCGATCTCGAGCGCCAGCTCGCCACCGCCCGCAAGCTCGCCGGGGCCCATGACGGCGATATTGAAATCGCCACCAGCTGCTCGCTCCTGCATGTGCCGGTGGATCTGAGCCTGGAAAAGAAGCTCGACCCCGAGCTGCAGAGCTGGCTCGCCTTCGCCACCCAGAAGCTGGACGAAGTCTCCACCCTCGCCCGTGGCCTGCGCGACGGCTCGGACACGATCTCGGCCGCTCTCGCCGCCAGCACCGAGGCGGCCCGCGCCCGCGCTGATAGTCCGTACACCACCAACCCGGATGTCCGCGCCCGCCTCAAGGGTCTTGACGACAGCGCCTGGCACCGCGCCTCGCCCTTCGCCCGACGCCGCACGGCCCAGGCCGATCTTGGCCTGCCGCCGCTGCCGACGACCACCATCGGCTCCTTCCCGCAGACCGGCGATGTCCGCAAGGCCCGCGCCGCCCATCGCCGGGGCGACATGAGCGATGACGCCTATGACGCCTTCCTCAAGCAGGAGACCGAGGCCACCATCCGCCGCCAGGAACAGCTCGGCATCGACGTGCTTGTGCATGGCGAGTTCGAGCGCACCGACATGGTGGAATATTTCGGCGAGAAGCTTGAAGGCTTCGCCTTCACCGGCAATGGCTGGGTGCAGAGCTTCGGCTCCCGCTGCGTCCGCCCGCCGGTGATCTTCGGCGATGTCAGCCGCCCGGCCCCGATGACGGTGGACTGGGCACGCTACGCCCAGAGCCTCACCGGCAAGCCGGTCAAGGGCATGCTCACGGGGCCCATCACCATTCTGCACTGGTCATTCGTGCGTGATGACCAGCCGCGCGCCGATACCTGCAAGCAGATTGCCCTGGCCATCCGCGACGAGGTGGTGGACCTCGAAGCCGCCGGCATCCGCATCATCCAGATCGATGAACCGGCGGTGCGCGAAGGCCTGCCCCTGCGCCAAAAGGACCAGCAAGCCTATCTCGACTGGGCCGTCGGCTGCTTCCGCCTCTCCGCGTCAGGTGTCGAGGACAGGACGCAGATCCACACCCATATGTGCTACTCGGAGTTCAACGACATCATGGACTCCATCGCCGCTTTCGATGCCGACGTGATCTCCATCGAGACTTCGCGCTCGGACATGGAACTGCTGTCGGTGTTCAGCAACTTCCGGTACCCCAACGACATCGGCCCCGGCATCTGGGACATCCACTCCCCGCGCGTGCCGGACGCGGATGAAATCGAACGGTTGATCGGCAAGGCCGCCGAAGTCATCGATCCGGCCCAGCTCTGGATCAACCCCGATTGCGGCCTCAAGACCCGCGGCTGGCCGGAGGTGGAAGCCTCCCTCACCAACATGGTGACGGCTGCCAAGGCCGCCCGCGCGCAGCTCAGCGCATAACTGACGGCATGGCGGGCAGGCTCACAGCCTGTCCGCCACCTCGCCCGCGGCCCTGATGCCCGATTGCAGGGCGCCATCCATATAGCCCTGCCATTTCGTTGCCGTTTCCGTCCCGGCCCAATGCACGCGACCGCACGGCTCCCGCAACGCGTCACCGAAAGTGGTCATCACCCCCGGCGCCATATGCGCCACATAGCAGCCCCGGCTCCATTCCTCCGCCAGCCAGTCATTGTCCACATAGTCGATGGGGCTCGCCGCCTCCGGCCCGAAAAAAGTCTTGGCGGCTTCTACCACCGCGTCCCGCCGCGCATTGTCGCCGGCCGACGTGAAATCAACGGCCGCGTCCGCGTCGAAGAACCCCACCAGAATCCCGCAGGACAGATCCTCCGGGCTCTGATCAAACAGCACATTGCACGGCAGGCTGTCACTCACCGCCATGCCGGACAGGCCCCTGTCGCGCCAGAACGGCCGCTCATAGGCCACATGCACCTTGATGACCGTGCCCATCGGCATCCGCTGCATCAGGTGCACGCGCTTGGCTGGCAGGCTGTTGGCAAAGTCGATCTGGTTCGCCAGCGCCGGCGGCACCGCCATCACCACGCGCTTGGCCCGCACGTCACCGCGATCGGTGCGCACCACCACCCCGTCATCATGCTGCAGCACCGCCCGCACCGGCGCGTCATGCATGACCGGCGTCTTGAGCTTCGCCGCCATCAGCTCGGTGATCTGGTGCGCCCCGCCGCGGAACTTTGCTTCCTGCGCCCCGCCGGACACGCCGGTCAGCACGTCGATTCCCTCACCGCCGCGCACATAGTCGAGGAAATAGAGCAGCGACACATGCTGCGGCTCGCAGCAGAACACCGAGCGCGTTACGAGCCGCAGGAATTCCTGCGCCGCATGGGTGCGCACATTCTGCGTGATCCATGTCTCGAAGGTCTGGCTGTCCAGCGCCTTGGCGTTTGGCCCGGCCCACGGTGCGTCCGGCGGCAGCGAGAACGCCATTCTGTCGAGGCGTGACACCACGCGCTGCAGCTCCAGCAGCGACAGAAACGGCATCTTCGGGATTTCCGAGCGCGACGTCTTCACCCGGTCATTGAAATGCAGCACCGAGCGGCCGGTGTTGAACTGGTCATAGGACTCAACGCCCACATCCGCCGCCTGCGCCAGCAGCAGCGTCTGCTGCGGCCCCACCCACTGGCCGCCCTTGTCGATTCTGTGGCCCGCAATGTGCCCGGGCTTCAATCGCCCGCCCACCCGGTCGCGCGCTTCCAGCACGCACACATCCTGCCCGCGCGCCTCCAGCTCCAGCGCCGTCTTCAGCCCCGCCATGCCCGCGCCCACCACGGCAACGTCCACGGACCGGTCGATTGCACCCTCGGCAGTGCTCATGGTCTAACCTCGCTCATGCTCCAGCTTCCCCTTGCGCGGCCACACCGACAGGCCCGCATATCCGATCACCTCAGACTGGATAATTTAACGAACGCGTTTATTTTAATCAAGCATGGCATCAGACAGCACCACACCGCCGAAGACCACCCGCGGCCGCCCGCGCCGCACCCAGGCCGAAGCCGACGATCTGCGCGCCCGCATCACCCAGGCCGCCCGCAACCTGTTCGCCCGCAACGGCTATGAAGGCGTCTCCATGCGCAAGCTGGCGGACGAAGCCGGCTGCGCGCCCGCCGCGCTCTACAGCGTCTTCCCCAACAAGCGCGCCGTGCTCCATGTGGTCTGGGAAGGGGTCTTCGCCGATCTCGCCGCCCTCATGCAGGACACGGCCCGCGCGCACGAAAACCCGGTCGCCCGCCTTGAAGCCCTCGGCATCGCCATGACGCGATTCTGGCTCCAGCGGCCGGATGATTTCCGCGCCATCTTCCTCATCGAGGATCAGCCGGCCGCCACCGACAACAGCTACTTCGCCACCACCTCGCCTGCCGTCGCCAATCTCGCCCTGATCGAGGACGCTGCAGAAGATGCCGTCGCGGCAGGCCGCATGGAGGCGGGCACAGCGCAGCTCATCGCCAGCGCCCTTGTCGCCGCCGTCAACGGGCTGGCCCTCAATCTCATCACCATTCCCGAATATGACTGGGCCGATGAATCCGCTGTGGTGGACCACACAATCCGCGCGCTCATCGCGGGTTTCACCCAAAGCTGACAGGGCTCCCGCAGCCCTGCATGGCCGCTTCCCGCCACCGTCGCGCGACCACCCGAACCATCGACAATCCGGCCGCCCTTCTCCATAATCGCGGCGCTTATACCGACGCCTATTTTCACAGGGTGCTTACCAGATGTCCGACGACAACATGCCCGACCGCATCACCGTTCTGGCCAAGGAATTCACGCCGGCCGCGATGGAGTTCCACCGCCGCCACATGGCTGAAAAGGGCTACCGCCTCGAGGGCGGCATCACCCCGCGCCAGTTCCAGGTGACCGACGGTCTCGGCGACCCGGACATTCTGTTCGACGGCGACATGTATTACGCCGCCACCTTCGTGAAGACCGCTGTCGACGAGGCCTGAGCCGCACTGCCTGCGGCAAGCTGACCGCCTGAAACCCCTTGAAAATGCGAATGGCTCGCATTATTGTTCTGTCTATCGAGGATAGACCAAGGGTCACAGCGCCATGTTTGTCTGCATCTGCAACGCCTACCGCGACAGCGAAATCGCCGACGCCGCCCGCAATGGCGCGCGTTCAGCCTGCGAGGCCTATGAGGCGCTCGGCAACGGGCCCAATTGCGGCTGCTGTCTTGATACGGCTGAGGACATCGTCCAGCAGGTGCGCGGCGCGGCCGATGCGCGCGACACCGCCCTCCCGGCCAAGACCCTGGCCTGACCCCATGTTCCTCTGGCGCGCACAGCTGCACAAAAGCCTGAGCCGCGCAGCCCATGATGGACAACGCGGCTCGGAAAAGCTGAAACCGTCAGGTCAGCCGGCGGAACACCCGCAAGCGGTCAGGCCTCGGGCCCCTTCGATTCCGTATGAAGCTGCACATAGTTCTGCAGCCCCATCTTCTCGATAAGGCTCTGCTGGGTCTCCAGCCAGTCGATATGCTCTTCCTCGCTTTCGAGGATGTGCACGAAAAGATCCCGCGTCACGTAATCCTGCAGCTTCTCGCAATCAGCGATCGCCGCCTTCAGATCGGTAACGGCCTCGGTCTCCACCGCGAGATCGGCCTTGATGATCTCTTCGACATTCTCGCCGATCCGCAGCCGCCCGAGATCCTGCAGATTGGGCAGGCCTTCGAGAAACAGCACGCGCTTCATGATCTCGTCCGCATGCTTCATCTCGTCGATGGAGGCGTCGTATTCATGCTCCTCGAGCTTCGACAGCCCCCAGTCGCCCAGCATCCGCGAATGCAGGAAGTACTGGTTGATCGCCGTCAGCTCGTTCTTGAGGATCTTGTTGAGGTGATCAATGATGACCTTCTCGCCCTTCATGCCGCTGGCCCTCCTGCTCGCTGCCATTCGCACCGGTGACTCGGCGCATCCACTAAGTCGGAACCTAGTGGAATTGCCGCAGCAGACGAAGGACTATCTTGGCGACTGAGAATAACTATTAGAGCACGCGGATCTTGCTCTCTTAGCCTTTCAGCCCCGCCCGCCGCGCGAAGATCTCAATCACTTCATCGCCCGCTTCTTCCTGCACGAAATGCCCGGCCTGCGGAACGGTGTCGAAGGTCGCCCCCTCGATCATCCCGGCCCATTGCTTGCCCCAATCCGCCGTAAACACCCCGTCACTGTCACCGAAGATGACATGCACTGGCTTGCCAGGCGTCTTCAGTGCCTCAAACAGACGCTCCTGGTCCGGACCGTTCCCCGCCTCATATTCCCAGTTCGGAATGCACCAGGGAAACCGCCGTGTCCCCGCCCTGCTGGCCCCGCCCTCAAGGAACGGCGCCTCATACGCCGTCTTGATGGCTGCCCGGTCCGCATCCGGTCGCTGCATGGACAAGGCCACGATGGCACCTGATGGGAAAAAACCCTCCATCGCCGCAAGCCACAGCGGGTTGCACGCGCTGTCGCGCCAGAACTTGATGCCATCTGAGTATTCATAGCCCGCATGGTGCAGCCAGGTATTCATGATCACCAGCCGCGAGAATCGCTCCGGCATATCCACCGCCTGCCGCAGCCCCGTCGGCCCGCCCCAGTCCTGCACAAACAGCGTGATGTCCGTGAGGTCCAGCGTCTCGATCAGATGCCGCAGCCGCTCGCAATGCCGCTCGATCACATACCAGTTGTCATCCACCGGCTTGTCCGAGCGCCCGAACCCCGCAAGGTCCGGTGCAATCACCCGGAAGCCGAGATCCAGGAGCGGCGGGATCATCTTGCGCGACAGATAGGCCCAGGTCGGCTCCCCGTGCAGCAACAAAGCCACCGGCGCGTCTTTCGGCCCTTCATCCACATGGTGCACCCGCAGCCCCTCCCATTCGAGGTAATGCGGCGCGTAGGGCCAATCCTCCAGGGCGTCAAACTGCGCGTCCGGTGTCCGAATGAATTCCATCACTGTCTCCTGGTCATCCTCGTGGGGCCGACCCCGGCGGCATCGGCCTTACTTTTATTGCTATAAAAGTTTTTATCACGCTATAAGTCAACCATGCCCCGCGCACTTTCGCAACCCCCTACCGACACAGGCCTCCGCGCCCAGCAGAAGGCCCAGCGGCTTGACCGCATTCTGGCTGCCGCCGAGAAGCTCATCGACCGCCACGGCGAAAGCGTGGTCACCGCCGAAGCCATCGCCGAGGAGGCCGGGGTCTCCACACCCACGGTCTACAATCTGGCCGGCACCCGCGAAGAGCTGCTGACCGCCCTCATGGTCCGCGCCATGGATCGTTTCCGCACCGATGTCGAGGCGCTTGAAACCGGCACGCCGCTTGAGCGCGGCGCCCAGGCCGTCCGCATCTGCGCGGGCCTCTTCACCGCCCGCCCGCGGCTCTATCGCGACATCATCCTCCGCCTCGGCGGGGCTGCTGGTGTCGCTGCCCCCTACCCGGACGCAACGCCCGATACCGTCCAGATCAACCTCATGCAAGAAGCCGCCCGCGATGGCATGCTGGTGCGCGGCACATCTCCCCTGGTGCTGGGCCGTCAGATCTTCATGTCATTCGTCGGTGCCATGGCCATGTGGGCCGGCGGCCGCATTAATGATGACGCCTTCCTCGCCCAGGCCCTGCACGGCTATTTCGCCGCCACCGCAGCCTGCGCGATCGAGCCTCATCGCAGCCGTCTCGAAAAGCTGATGCGCCGCGAGGCCCGCTGGCTTGCACAGGCCATTGATCCGGCCTAAGCCAACACTCAAAATTCCCGTTGAGCCAAAGGACCCGGTCCCATGTCAGCAAATCCCGTCATCTTCGAGGGTGCCCGCACCCCCTTCGGCCGCCATGGCGGCGCCATGTCCCGCCTGCGCGTGGACGAACTGGCCGCAGCCCCGATCCGCGAAGTGCTGAAGCGCTCCGGCCTTGACGGCAGCGAAGTGGAAGACGTGATCCTCGGCGACACCAACCAGGCCGGTGAAGACAGCCGCAACGTGGCGCGGAACGCCGCGCTGATCGCGGGATTGCCGCAGAAGGTCGGCGGCCTCACAGTCAACCGCCTGTGCGGCTCGGGCCTCGCCGCTGTAATGGACGCAGGCCGCGCCATCCGCTGCGGTGAGGGCGACATGTTCATCGCCGGCGGCGTCGAGAGCATGAGCCGCGCCCCGCTGGTCATGTCCAAGGCCACCAGCGCCTTTGACCGCGGCCAGCAGATCGAGGACTCCACCATCGGCTGGCGCTTCCCCAACAAGGCGCTGCTCCAGCATATCGGCAACGACACCATGCCCCAGACGGCGGAGAACGTCGCCGAGCGCATCGGCATCACCCGCGAGGAATCCGACACCTTCGCCGCCGCCTCGCACCAGAAATATGAAGCAGCCCTCGCCAGCGGGTTCTTCAAGGGCGAGATCATGGATCTCGAAGTCCCCGCCGCCAAGCGCAAGGCCCCGCCGGAAATCTGCAACGCCGATGAAGGCCCCCGCCCCGGCACCACCGTCGAAGGCATTTCAGGCCTGAAGCCGATCCACGGCGACGGCGGTGTTGTGACCGCCGCCAACGCCTCCGGCATCAATGACGGCGCCGCTGCCCTCATCATCGGCGACGAAGCCAAGGGCAAGGCATTCGGCCTCACGCCCCGCGCCCGCCTCGTCTCAGCCGCCATCGCCGGCGTCGAACCGCGCGTCATGGGTCTCGGCCCGGTGGATGCCTCCAAAAAGGCCCTCGACCGCGCCGGGCTGACGCTGGACCAGATGGATGTGCTCGAGCTCAACGAGGCCTTCGCTGCCCAGGTGCTCGGCTGCCTCAACCAGATGGGCGTCGCCTATGACGACCCGCGCGTGAACCCCCATGGCGGCGCCATCGCCATCGGTCACCCGCTCGGTGCCTCCGGCGCCCGCCTCGCCCTCACCGCTATCCGCGCCCTTGAGGAGCAGGACAAGAAATACGCCCTGGTCACCATGTGCATCGGCATCGGCCAGGGCATCGCCGCCATCTTCGAACGCGCTGAATAGTCCCGCCCCATGACCAAGCGCCTGCTCATCATCGCCCACACGCCCTCGCCCAACACAACGGCGATGGCAGAAGCGGTGCTGGCAGGCGCCCGGCATGAGGATATCGACGGCGTCACCGCAGACCTCCGCTCCCCCTTCGACGTGGGCCCCGACGAGGTGATGGCGGCGGACGGCATCATTCTTCTGACCACGGAAAATCTCGGCTACATGGCAGGCGCCATGAAGGATTTCTTCGACCGCACCTATTACCCCGTGCTCGAGGAAAAACAGGGCCTGCCCTGCGCGCTGATCATCCGTGCCGGCCATGACGGCACCGGCACCCGCCGCGCGCTCGACACCATCCTCACCGGCCTGCGCTGGAAGCAGGTGCGGGAGCCCGTCACCTGCCGCGGCGACTGGGACGAGGCCTTCCTCGACACCTGCCGCGAGACCGGCATGGCTCTGGCCGCGGGCCTCGACGCAGGCGTCTTCTGACCCCGCCCGCTCGCTGATTGTTCCCGAACTGTCTGAACACCGGTGTGTCTGGCTTCACGGCGAACCATTCATGGTGAGGCCGGACCGCCCCATCAGGCAACCATCTGCCGGGATGTGGCGGCACGGCGCTGGCTCAGCATCACGACCGGCAAGGTTTATGCCCCCCCCGACTGCCGGACGGGCAGAGCAAATGGATGATGGGCGGCGTCTTCTTCGGGGATCTGATCCGCACACTCATCTGATAAACCCATGCAGATCGTCCATTTTCAAAGCATTCATTAACTGCGGCTGCCTATGGTTCTTCTTTACCTTGGTAAAGGAACCCCTCCCCCATGGGCATGCTGCCGCCAGGATCGGACAGGTCGTTGCCGCCGGATGCACTCATCCGGGGCGGCCACAAGCTCGACATCAAGGTGACGCCCGCAGCCGACGCCCATCATCCGCTCGCCCGCATGATGCTGGCCTTCTTCGCCGGCAAACAGCGCGCCGATACCCTGCCCAGCCGCACGGACCTGCCGCACCGCGACCTGCTGCCGGTCCTGCCCTTCTTCTTCATGCTGGAACCCACCGGCGAAGACATGACCGACTGGCGCTTCCGCCTCGTCGGCCATGGCATCACCGCCCGCCTCGGCGCGGACCCCACCGGCCTGTGCATTTCCGAGATTTACGAGCCGACCCAGGTCAGCCGCAACGCGGTTTCCTATTCGGGCGTCGCCACGTCGCGCGCACCGCACATCACCACGGGCAGCTTCCACGGCATCGACCGGGAATTCCTGACCTTCGAGATCGTGCATCTGCCCATGCTCGGCAATGACGAACGCACCATCTGGATCCTCGGCGGTCTGTTCTTCAACGACTGACCCGGCTGGGCTATGAAGGCCCATGACCGACACCGCTCCCCCTCCCCAGACTTCCTCCGAGACGTCCCCCGGCCTGCGCGGCTTCGATTACGCGCCGCCCATGGAGCCCTATCTGGACATTCTCCATGAGGACGAGGACATCCTCGTGCTCGACAAGCAGAGCGGGCTTCTCATGGTGCCCGGCAACCGCCCCGGCCTCGAGGATTGCCTCACCGCCCGCGCCAGGGCCCATCACCGCCACGCAAGCCTCGTGCACCGGCTCGACAAGGACACCTCGGGCGTCTGCATCATGGGCCTGCATCACCGTGCCCAGCGCCATCTCGGCCGCCAGTTCGAAAAACGCCGCCTCTCCAAACTCTATGTCGCCCGCGTCGCCGGTCACCTGCGCGATGACAGCGGCACCATAGACCTGCCGCTCGGCACCGACCCCGATCAGCGCCCCAAGCAGAAGGTGGACCACGAGCATGGCCGCAGCGCCGTCACCCACTGGCAGGTGACCGCGCGCGAACCGGCGACGGACACACTCCCGTCAGGCGCCACGCGCCTGCTCCTGCGTCCGGAGACAGGCCGCTCCCACCAGCTCAGAGTGCATCTTTTGGCCCTCGGCCATCCGATCCTGGGTGATAATTTCTATGCGGACGATCATGTGTTGGCCGCTGCAGGCCGCCTGCAGCTCCACGCCTTCGCGCTGACGCTGCGCCACCCTACGGGCGGCACGCCCATGAGCTTCTTCGCCCCCGTCCCGTTCTAGCGGGCACCGGTCAGGCGGTGCTTACCCCGTCCGGCAACCCGTCATCCGGCGTGCCCGGCAAAAACACCGACACCACATACAGAACTGAATTCGCTTCTCCGCCGCTGCTGAGGGGAGCAACCACCAGCTCGGCCACAAGGTGCTCCTTGCCCTTGTAGACGATCGGCCCCGTTGCCCGCACCGGCCCGCCCGCCTCCATCATGCCGGTCACCACAAGGCGCCAGCGGTCATAGATGGCAGACGGCAGTTTTTCCTCCAGCGGCACGCTCTTGAGGTCGCCGAACACGCTTTCGAAATCGCTGCCGACAATGCGCGGCACAAGCCCGTCCACGGCACCGTCATTGAACCTGATGTTGAACAGGGTCAGGTGACCCAGATAGGGCCCGAAGGCGCGCGGGTCGATGTCCGCGCGGTCCGGCATTGCCCGCCCGGCCGCTTTTTCGGTCCAGTGTTCGAAGCCGAGCTTGGTGATCTTGTGCTGAAAATCGAGAGACGGATCGATTTCTATCGGCGGGAAACTATCAATCGAAAGTTGACTGGATCTGTCGAACGAGGACATGAGCCGGACTCCATCCGGGTTGGCCGTGCACTACTGTCAGGCAGCACTAATACACGCACTGTCTAGCATTCTGAATTGTAACCTTACATATATTATTGGTTGTACCGCCGCCATGCGCGTGTAGTGCGGCAACGAATGATACACGCATCGGGACAGCTGGGCACACCATCAGGGCGAGTGACCGTCAGGCCGCACCGCAGCGGCCGCCTGACGCCGCCTCCCCGGCTCCAGTCCTGCCGAAACTCTGTTCGCTGAATCGTCGACACCGGGCACGGCCTGCCAGGTCCGGCCGGCGCTCCTCCTCCGCGCCGGGCCGGACCATCAGGCGCTAGAGCGCCCCCCCTGCCCGGGCGCGCGCCTGCAGGGCACGGGTAGTCTCCCCGTCCCCGTGCGGAGACCAGCCCGGCGCATGGACCAGATGACCCAGCGCCGCGCCGATCGAGGGGGCAGCCCGCATGTCGCGGACAAGCGCCCCCCATTCATGAAAGGTTGCCGTCAGCGGATTGCGGCTCTCCAGCGGGTGACGGATGCCAAAGATGCAGGGCTCGTCCGCCCGCTCCGCTTCAAAGGTGCCGAACAGCCGGTCCCAGATGATCAACGTGCCCGCATAATTCTTGTCGCAATAGCGCAGGTTGGACGCGTGATGCACCCGGTGGTGCGACGGCGTGTTGAACACCCATTCCACCGGCCCCAGCTTCGGGATCAGCCGGGTGTGCAGCCAGTACTGGTAAAGGTGGTTGAGCGAGATCAGCGCCACCACCATCAGCGGGTCCACCCCCAGCAGGATGGCAGGCAGCAGGAACAGCGGCTCGATCCAGGCCTCCACGAAGGACGACCTGAGCGCCGTCCCCGCATTCAGGAACTGGCTTGAGTGGTGCACCACATGCGCCGCCCACCCCACGCGCATTTCATGGATGGCCCGGTGGTACCAGTAGAACAGGAAATCGACCAGCACATAGGCGCCCAGGATCCCAACAACGCTGCCCGCCCAGTCAAATTCCAGCACCGCGAATTGCGCCGTCCAGTAATAGACCGCCAGAACCGTCGCCGCCGACAGCGCGATCACCACCGCATAGGCAATACCGAGCGTCACCGAACACAGGCTGTCGGTTGCCGCATAGAACTTTTTCCGCAGCACCCAGGTCAGCGCCACTTCCACGCCGATGAAGCCGATCAGCAGCCAGAGCTGATCGACGTCGCGAATCGCCAGCAATCCCTGCAGAAACTCCAGCATCTCCCCTCCTCCCGGCACATCCGTGGCCGCGCCTAATGCACAACATTTGTTTTGTGAAAAACACGCTATTGCACAACATTTGTTTTGTAAAGCCGGGACAACTGCCCTAGCTTCACCCCATGCCGAAAATCGTCGATCACAAGGCCCGCCGGGCGGAGCTGGTGGAAGCAAGCTGGAAGGTCATCGAGACCGAGGGTCTGGATGGCCTCACCATGCGCAAGGTGGCCTCAGCCGCCGGCTGCACCACTGGCCGCATCACCCATTATTTCCCGGATCGTGAGGCCCTGGTCCTGGCCGCCCTGCGCGCCGCCAATGAGGCCGCCAAGGCGCGCACCACGGCCCTGCTGGCAAAAGACCTGCCGCCTCGCGCCCGCCTTCAGAAATGCGTTGAGGAAGGCCTGCCCCTCGACAAGCAGCGCCAGCGCGAATGGAAAGTGTGGATCGCCTTCTGGACCGCCGCCGCCTCCGACCCGCAGCTCGCCCGCGAGAACGCGATCCAGACCGAGGCCTGGGTGGATGCGCTCGCAGCCCTCATCGCCGATGTCGCGCCCGGCTGTGACGCCGGTCACGAAGCCCGCATCCTCATGGGCGCCATCAACGGCATCGGCCTGCTCACCGCCATCAGTCCCACCAAACAGAACAGGGCCGGCGCCGTTGAGACGCTGGCCCTGCATGTGGAAGGTCTGATTGCCAGGGGCGGCAGCGACTGAACACAGCCGAAAGCCCCACCCCGGTTCACCGGCCTCTGTCAGTCACCGGCAATGACGTTCGCCGCTGCCCGTTCCCGCCGCATGGCGCTCAGGGTACGGAACGGATGCGCCAGCTGCCCTGCGAAGGACGCAGGCATTTCCTCGCTGATGCCGATGCCCGCGGGCGGACGCCGGTCCGGCAGGAACCAGGTGCCGAAAAGCAGGTCATAGACCATCAGCACTTCGCCGTAATTCGTGTTGCCCTCTTCCACCACCTTGGAATGGTGCCACCGGTGCAGCTCAGGCGTGTTGAACACATAGTTCAGCCAGCCCGCACGCATCACCACATTGGTGTGGGTCAACAGACCGCTGAAGGCCGTGATGCCGCCCACCCACATGAACACCTCCACCGGCGCCCCGGCGAGGTAGAGCAGCGGCTGGCTCAGCGCCACGCTCAGCGCCGTATCCACAAAGTGGAAGCGCCCCGTATTGATCACCCACAGCCGGGTCACCGAGTGATGCACCGCGTGGAACGGCCACAGCCACGGCACCTCATGCGCCAGCCGGTGCGCCCAGTAAAATCCGAATTCCGCGATCAGAAGCCCGAGCACGATCTGCGCCCATTGCGGCCAGTCGGTCGGCCACAGGGCCCCGGCTTCCGGCTCCACCACATCCACCACGATGATCAGCGTGGTCACTGCGGCTGCCGCCTGCACCATGCCCTTGTTGAGAAGCGTATGCGCGATATTGGCAAAGGTCTGGCCGTCATTCTCAAGCCAGGTCTTCTCGTAAGGCATCCACCGCTCCAGCAGGATCAGCGTCACCCCCAGCAGCAGATAGGCGGAATTGAACCCGAGGATCGGCTCGTCATTTGCCATCCCGTAAGCGGTGATCGCGATGCACAGGGTCATCAGCCCAGGCCATGCGGTCCAGGTGATGGCGGACTTGAGTCCGGTAACGGCCGGAGAAGCTTTCTCCCCCTGCGGATGGTCTTCGATGGTCATCTACTACTGTCCCCGTATGCCCCTCGGCCCCGGTCAGGAGCCGCCCGCCCCGCACATCCCGGCAGGCGTCACTTCAAATCAGTTCGACGCCCAACCTATCATATTCACCCCGCAGGATAAGGTGCCCGCAGGTCGCAGCCGGTAACTAAGTCGCCAGCGTCTCCAGGATGGGACAGTCAGGCCGGTCATCGCCCTGGCATGCGGTCGCCAGCCGCGCCAGCTCCGCCCGCAGCGCTTCCAGCTCCGCCATCCGCGCATCGATCTCCGCCAGCCGCTCCAGCGCCAGCGCCTTCACGTCCCGGCTCGACCGAGCCCGGTCGCCATAAAGCCCCAGCAGGTCGCGGCACGCATCGACGGAAAAGCCGAAACTCCGCGCCCGGCGCACGAACACCAGCCGCGCCAGCTCATCCGTCCCGTAAAGCCGGTAGCCCGCCTCCGACCGTCCGCCCGGCGTCACAAGGCCGATATCCGCGTAATACCGCACGGTCTTGGTCGGCAGATCCGCCGCCGCCGCAACTTCGCCGATGGTCATCATGATGCCTGCCTCCCGTCCAACCGCCCCGCCTGAGGCAAGGCCCAACATTCCAGTTACTGGAATATAGCGCACCCGGCACACCCTCACCAGACAACCTCATGACGCAGCCATTGCGCCCCGCCGCAGCCCCGGTAAATGTGTCACTGTTCCAGCCGCCTTCGTCCCGCAACGGATAATCCGCCCCATGACAACGCCCCCCGAAACACAGCCCCCCGCACCGGCCGGCGCCACCAAAGGCCACCGCAACGAGGCCTATACGCTAGCCTCCCGCGACGTTGATTTTCTGGCCTCGGACGATCTGCGGGCCGTCCGCCTCCAGCTTGAGCTGCTCAAGCCCGAGCTGTTCCTGCGGCGCGAGCAGATAAACTCCACCATCGCCGTCTTCGGCGGCGCCCGCATCCTGCCGCCCGACGTGGCCACAGCCCGCCTTGCCGAGCTGGAAGCCGGCAGCGCTGACGAAGCCGCCCTCGCCCGGGCGCGCAAGCAGGTGGCGAATGCGCGCTACTACACCGAAGCCGTCACCTTCTCGAAGCTCGTGGCCGAGAAACTCGACAGCAATGGCGGCCATGACTTCGTGATCGTCACCGGCGGCGGGCCCGGCATCATGGAAGCAGCCAATCGCGGCGCGCAGGAAGCCGGACGCCGCAGCGTCGGCTTCAACATCACCCTGCCGCACGAACAGCACCCCAACGCCTATGCCTCCCCGGAGCTGAGCTTCCAGTTCCGCTACTTCGCCATCCGCAAGATGCACTTCCTGCTCCGCGCCCGCGCGCTCGTTGCCTTCCCCGGCGGCTACGGCACCATGGACGAATTGTTCGAGGTGCTGACCCTGGTGCAAACCCGCAAGATCATCCGCATGCCGATTGTTCTTATCGGCAAAGAGTTCTGGCAACGCGCCATCGATTTCGAATTCCTGGTGGACGAGCTGATGCTCGACCATGACTGCATCGAGCTGTTCAGCATCGTCGAGACCGCCGCCGAAGCCGTGGACATCATCTCGGACTTCTACAGGCAGCCCGGCGCGGACGAGACCCCATGAAAATCACCTTCCACGGCGCCGCGCAGGAAGTCACCGGCTCCTGCACCCTGATCGATACCGGCAGCGTCCGCTTCCTCGTTGATTGCGGCATGTTCCAGGGCGGCCGCACGGAAAACGCCAAGAACCGCGCCCCCTTCGCCTTTGATCCCGCCGGCATCGATTTCGTACTGCTAACCCACGCCCATATCGATCACAGCGGCCTGCTCCCGCGCCTCTGGGCCCAGGGCTTTCGCGGCCCCGTCCACACCGGCACCGCCACCGGCGACCTGCTGGAGATCATGCTGCGCGACAGCGCCCACATCCAGGAAACCGAGGCCGAGCGCGAGAACCGCCGCAAGCCCAGCCACAAACACCGCGGCAAGAAGCACCACCGCGACCGCAAGCCCGTCGAGCCGATCTATTCCCTCGATGATGTGGAAGCCGTCCTGAAGCGCGTGCGCGGCCACGACTACGACACCCCCTTCAGCCCCCATGAAAGCGTCCGCGTGCAACTGCGCGACGCGGGCCACATCCTCGGCTCCGCCATCATCGAGGCCTGGATCACCACGCCCCAGGGCGAGCGCAAGCTGGTCTTCTCCGGTGATCTTGGCCAGCCCGGCCGGCCCATTTTGTGCGACCCCACGCGCATCGGCACCGCCGACATCCTGTTCACCGAATCCACCTATGGCGACCGCGACCACAAGAATCTCGGCGACACCGTCACCGAACTTGTCGACGTGGTGACCCACACGCTGGATGACCTCGAAGGCAACATCATCATCCCCGCCTTCGCCGTCGGCCGCACCCAGGAGCTGCTGTTCTATTTCCACCAGCTCACCCGCGAGGGAAAACTCGGCAATCTCCGCATCTTCGTGGATTCGCCCATGGCAACAGCCGTGACGCGCCTCACCATGGAGCATCTGGAGCTGTTCGACGCTCAGGCCCGCAGCCTCGCCGAATGGCAGGAGAACGGCCACGGCGTGCCGCAGGTCACCTTCACCGGCAGCGTTGATGAAAGCCGCGCGCTCAACAGCATCGAGAGCGGTGCCATCATCATTGCCGCCAGCGGCATGTGCACCGCCGGCCGCATCAAGCACCATCTGCGCCACGGCCTGCCCAACCCGCGCAACGCCGTCATCATCACGGGCTTCCAGGCCGAGGGCACCCTCGGCCGCCGCCTGGTGGACGGCGCCACCCGCGTCCGCATCTTCGGTCAGGACGTCTCCGTCCGCGCCGGCGTCCACACCCTGGGCGGCTTCTCCGCCCATGCCGACCGCCGCGCCCTGCTGGACTGGATGGGCGGCTTCACCGCCCCGCCCGCCCAGACCTTCGTGATGCACGGCGAACCCGGCGCCTCCCGCGCCCTGGCAGACGAAATGACAAACCGCCTTGGCTGGCAGGTCCAGCTCCCCGAGCGCGGCGAAACCTATGTCCCGCTGATCCTCTGACCGCCCCGCCCCTGCTCAACAGCACAAACGCACCTGCCCGCGCCCCGATACGCGCGGGACGCCCAGGCAGGGCTGAATGTGAGAGAGGGACCTGAGAGAAGAACGATCGTCGCGACGACAGGACGATCCTGAAAATCATCTGTCCCCGCAGGGAGGGGTGTGAGCCGGCCGGGATACGCGGTGCGACGCGCTGATGTATCCGGCGGAGCGTGGCGGGATCCGTGCCACAGCCGCCGACAGACCTGGAGGTTCAGGGCCCGCCGACCAGCTCACGCTCTCCCCTAGAGCGATGCAAGAGCATCGAGAGAATGTGTAGCCAATATGCGAATAATTCGCAATAACAAATCACGCAGAAAATGCGCCTTGGGTCAAAAAATGCCCCGCCCGCCCCAGCACACGGAAAATACGCGCCGGCGGGTCCACAGGCACGCGATGACAGGTCGTGAAACAAGGAAAAGTGGTAGCGGAGGAGGGACTCGAACCCCCGACACGCGGATTATGATTCCGCTGCTCTAACCAGCTGAGCTACTCCGCCCCGGACCGGCGGGCCGAGGCCCCGGTCTCAGGGTTCAGCCCCTGCAACAGGCGGGACTCCGCCTGCGCAAACCGCGCCAAACCCAAGGAAGGCGGCGATATAGACACTCCGGTCAGGGGGTGTCAAGCGCTCATCCCGGCCCGCCAAGCCCCCTGTTTCCGCACCCGATTTCACGGCCCCTCCCCTGACCTTGTCCGCCCTCATGGCCCGGCCGGAAAACGACATTTTTGTTGCAGTTCCGTAACAGAGTGCCTGAATTCTAGGCACCACAATCACAATTCCGATTTATGCACGTATCCGGACAGGTTAGGGGTGTAACCGTCAGTCCGTCCCGGACCGATTCAAAAAGAGGGGGCGGCCCGCGTGTCTCTGCGGTGCCGCACATGTATCTGAGGTGGGATTACAACCATGAAGAAGACAAACTTCGCAGCAGCCGCCATTGCAGCCGCAGCGCTTCTGGGCGCAAACGCCGCCCAGGCCGAAGACGGCAACTGGTATGTGAGCGCCGGCGGCGGCGCCAACTGGATCGGCGACCAGTCCAGCAACGGCGTGACCGCTGATTATGACGCCGGCTACACCGTGCTCGGCGCCGTGGGCTACGATTTCGGCGATTCCGAAACCGGCTCCTTCCGCGTCGAAGGTGAAATCAGCTGGACGAAGAACGACGTCGACCAGGTCACCATCAACGGTGTGAACGCCAATATCGGCGGCGACACCGAGCAGTGGGGCTTCATGATGAACGCCCTGTATGACTTCATGCCCGGCAGCACGTTCCGTCCGTATATCGGTGCCGGCCTCGGCGTCGTTGACGGCGAGACCGAGCTCAACCGCGCCGGCGTGACGGTCAGCGGTAACAGCACCGAGTTCGCCTATCGCGGCCTTGTCGGTGTCGGCATCGGCCTCGGCGAGAACACCACGCTCGACCTCGGCTACCGCCACACCCGCGTGACCGGCGACAATGACGATTTCGGCAACAACACCGTCATCGCCCAGGTGCGCTTCGGCCTCTAGGCCATCGCACGCTGCAGATGTTGAAAGGGCGCCCCTCCCGGGGGCGCCCTTTTTGTTGGGCCATGCAGCGGCCGTACTCAAAAGAAAAGGGGATGCCCTGAAGCATCCCCTCCCCCGAAGCGACAGATGAAGTGTCGTGCGCTTAGAACGTAAAGCGCACCTTGCCGACGATCGCGGAATTCTCCGTCGATTCCTGCGTCTCGACGCTCGTGAAACGGAAGCCGAGATCAAGCGCGAAGTTCTCGGACACATCCGCGGTCACACCAACCAGGCCACGATAGGCCTCTTCCGTGTTGCTGCCCGTGCTGGTCACACCGGCAGCCGTCGCGGAGACCTCGATGTCCGCAATACCGGCACCAACACCGACATACGGCGTGAAGGTGTCATTCGCCCAGAAATCATAGATCAGGTGAACCATGTAGAGGTTCTGCGTGAGATCGCCGCTGAGTGACACGCTGGTCACACCATTGCTGATCGACCCCAAATCGTTCTTGGTCCGGCTGTATTCCGCTTCGACCCGGAAGGCACCGCCGCTGGCATTCTCGCCGAAGTCATAGCCGACGCTGGCGGCATAGGTCGCACCACTCTCAAGATCGAGAGTGAGACCATTGTTCTTCATATCCGAGATCCAGTTGATGCCGCCGCCGGCGGACACATAGAAGCCGCCATCATTGGCGCCTTCTTCAGCAAAGGCGGCCGGCGCCCCCATCACCAGAGCAACAGCTGCCGTTGCAGCTGCGAGTTTGGACTTCAACATTCCGAATTCCCCTGACTTGTTTTATCGGCCAGATACGCATCGCCGTACCGGCCCCCTCAAATGCCGATTCTGTGGGCATCTGAGACAACTTCTACACACCCAGAAGTGTGCATCTAGGTTAATTTCGGTTGCATTTTCCGGACGAACTGCACCTGTTGCAATCGTGCACCACCTATATGTGCATGCGGATCAAAGATGCCGTGACCTGAGAGAAATCGCCTGAAAGCAAGTGGCCTACCGGGCCGTGCCGCGGATCCAGCCGCCGCCCAGCACCCGGCTGGCCGGCCCGGCACCCCCATCCGCCGGGTCATAGAAGACGCAGGCCTGCCCGGGCGACACGCCCTCTTCCGGTTCCGCCAGGCTGACGACAGCCCCGCTCTTCACCGCGCTGACCGTCCCGCTATCCGATGCGGCCACCACGGCCTTCAGCACGCGCCCGGTTGACCGCACCTTCACCAGCACCGGCAGCGGATTGGCCGACAGGGGCGTGTCCCCCAGCCAGTTCACGTCGCTCAGCATGATGTCGGTCACCCCAAGCGCCGACCGCGGGCCGACAATCACCTGCCGCCTGGCCGGGTCCAGCCGCACCACGAACAGCGGCTCGGCGTTCTCGCCGCCCGCATCCGTGTCGCTGATCCCCAGCCCCCGCCGCTGGCCGATCGTGTAGCGGATAATGCCGTCATGGCGGCCGAGCACCCGCCCGTCCAGATGCACGATGTCGCCCGGCTCGGCGGCTTCCGGCCGCAGCCGTTCCACCACCGCCGCATATTTCCCGTCAGGCACGAAGCAGATGTCCTGGCTGTCCGGCTTGGCCGCCACCTCCAGCCCCAGCCGCTGGGCAATCGCCCGCGTCTCGTCCTTCGGCAGGCCGCCGAGGGGAAAGCGCAGGAACTCAAGCTGCTCCGGCGTGGTGGTGAACATGAAGTAGCTCTGGTCCCGGCTGTCATCCACCGCCCGGTGCAGCTCCGCCCCGCCCGCGCCCTCGAAACGCTGCACGTAATGCCCGGTCGCCAGCGCGTCGGCCCCAAGGTCGCGCGCGGTTGCCAGCAGGTCGCGGAACTTCACCCGCTCATTGCAGCGCACGCAGGGAATGGGCGTCTCGCCGCGCGCATAGGCGTCGGCAAAATCAAGCATCACCGAGTCCTGGAACCGGCCTTCGTAATCCAGCACGTAATGGGGAATGTCCAGCTTCTCGGCCACCCGCCGGGCATCGTGAATGTCCTGGCCCGCGCAGCAGGCGCCCTTGCGCTTTACGGCGGCCCCGTGGTCATAGAGCTGCAGCGTAATGCCCACCACGTCATAGCCCGCCTGTGCGTACAGCGCGGCGGTGACGGAGCTGTCCACCCCGCCGGACATGGCGACAACAACCCGCGTATCGGCGGGCGCCTTGCCGGCAATGACCGTCGGCAGGGTGAAATCAGGGGCGATATCTGGTAGCGCTGGCATCATGGCGCGCGACTATAGCGCTGCCGCGCGCCCCGGCAAGACCCGCCCTGTACCCGGCAGTTTTTGCCCGGCAAACCGCGCCCCGGCGCCCGCCCGCCGGGACCGCCGAAATTGAAAACCCTTGTATTTCAACGCCTTCCCCCCGGCCCGGCACTTGGCCCCTCCCTTGCTCATATCCGCCTGAGTTTTTCCGTCCAGCGCCCGCAAGGCCCCCGGACGGACCATCACGACGAGACACGGGGATCGAACCGGATGACCACGAGCGACGCCTTCATTGCCAACCCGTCCATCAAGGTGGATGCGGCGCGCGCGGCCCAGGCCGCGTCCAGGACCGGCGACCGGCCGCGCAGCGCTGCCGATGACCAGCGCTTTGCCGACGAGCTGCGCGCCGCCCGCGCGGATGATGCCCGCGAGGCCAAGGCCGCCCGCACCGACGCCGCCCAGGCCCGCGCAGCAGACGACCGCGCGGCTGATGACCGTGCCGCTGCTGACCGCGCTGCTGAAGAGCGCGCGGCGGAAGACCGCGCCGCTGAGGATCGTGCCCGCGCCGATGCCCGTAACGACGAGCAGTCAGGCCGCGACGCGAACGATGACACGACGGGCGAGGACACCGCAGAGGCTGCGGCTGACGCATCATCCACCACCGCGGCCGCTGCCGCCGACGGCGCACCGGCTGACACCGCACCGGTCTTTGACATCATTGCAGGCGATGACGCAGCCCAGGCCGGCCAGCCCGCCGCGGATCAGGCGCAGACAGACGCCAACGGCCAGCCGGGCACACCCGCCCAGGCCGCCGAGGCCCAGGCCGGCACCCAAGCCGCCGCCCCCGCAACGGTCGGCACGGACGGTCAGCCCACCGGCACCACCACTGCTGCTGCAACGTCCAATACCGGCGCGTCCGCGAACGCGGCCGCCACCGCCGCGCAGCAGACCGCCGCCGCCGCAGGCACCGCCCAGGCCGCAACGCCTGCCGACGATGCCGCCTCCCGGCTCACCGCCACCCAGGCCGCCCAGACCGGCAAGTCCGACGCAGCGCGTGCTGACGCAGCCCTCCGCGATGCTGCCGCCGCACCGCAGGACGCGGATGTCGCCGCTGACAATGGCCTTGCCGCCAAGGCCGCGGCAGGCGGCCAGAAGCGCGGCCTCGGCTTTGCAGCCGCCGAAAGCCTGTCCGAGAACCGCAGCGAGGCCCGCCCCGCAGGTGATACCGCCCGCCCGGCCACGCCGGAGCAGGCCGCAAGCGCTGACCGCACTCAGCAGCCGGGCACGACGCCCGCTGCCGCCCAGCGCTCAGCAGCGTCCGAGATCGCCCTTCAGGCTGCCCTCACCCGCCCCGCAGCACCTGCCGCGGGTCTTGAAGGCCAGGCTGCCGGTGCCGATGCCGCCTCAGGTACGCTTGCTCAGTCTGCGGACGGCGCCGCCCCGCAGCCGAGCACCACCCTTCGCGCCATCGTGACCGCCACCGCCCAGCCGGGCACACCGGCCCAGCCGCAGACCCCGGCCCGTGACATCGCCGTCACCATGCAGCGCAATCTCGCCAACGGCACCAACCGCTTCGAGATCCGCCTCGACCCGGCAGAGCTCGGCCGCATCGATGTGCGCATGGAGCTTGGCGCCGATGGCCGCGTCCAGGCCCATCTGACTGTCGAAAAGCCGGAAACTCTGGAAATGCTCCAGCGCGATGCCAAGTCGCTTGAAAAGGCCCTGGCCGATGCCGGCCTCGACATGGAGCAGGGCAGCCTCGGCTATTCCCTGCGCGATGACGGCAGCCAGCGCGATTTCCCCTCCGGCCGAGGTGACGCTGACGCCCTCTCCCGCCCCCAGGGCGATGAGGAACTTGCAGCCGACCTTGCCGCCGTCCAGCACGTCTATGCCCTGAAGGCCGGCTCCGGCACCGGCGTCGACATCCGCATCTAGGAGCTAGTCATGCCCACAGCCATTTCAGGTGTGTCGTCGCCGGCCGACCAGACCGCGGCGTCTTCCAACGCCTCCGCGACCCTCAACCAGAACTTCGACACCTTCCTGACGCTGCTCACCACTCAGCTTCAGAACCAGGACCCGCTTGAGCCCCTGAAGAGCCAGGAGTTCACCAACCAGCTCGTCCAGTTCTCGAATGTGGAACAGACGATTGCCACCAACCGCAATCTCGAGCAGCTGCTGAACCTCACCTTCGCCAATTTCGCCACCGACGCGGTCGGCTATATCGGCAAGGAAGTGGTGGCCGAGAGCCCCAACGCGGTGCTGACCGAAGGCAACGTCAACTGGGGCTACGAGATCGACGGCACCGCCGACAAGGTGCAGCTCTTTGTCACCGACAGCGCCGGACGCCTCGTCCACACCGAGGAGAAGGGCACCCAGAGCGGCACCAACAGCTTTGCCTGGGACGGCAAGGACGCCAATGGCCGCCAGCTGGCCGATGGCACCTACAGCCTCCGTGTCATCGCCATCGACGCCAACGAGAACGAACTCGATGTGAAGATGCGCCAGACCGGCACCGTCACCGCCGTCGAATTCGACAGCGACAGCCCGGTCCTCACCGTCAACGGCTCCGGCGTGCTGCTCAGTGATGTCGTCACCGTCCGCGACAAGCCCGCGGCAACCACAGGCTCGTAAGCAAGGTGGCCCATTAAGGGACAGATAGACCCGTGCAGTTTAAGTCCACATTCACCACGGCGTTTAGCCCTTCCTTAAATGGCCCCGGCCTACTCTCCGCGAACACGCAGAAAGCGTTCGATTGGAATTCGGGAACTGCTTGACATGAGCATTCAGTATCAATCGCGGGTCAGCTACGTGATCGGGCCGGACGGAAGCCCGCTCACGATCGCGGACCTGCCGCCGCCTGAAACCAAGCGCTGGGTCATCCGGCGCAAGGCAGAAGTGGTGGCGGCCGTGCGCGGCGGCCTGCTCTCGCTGGAAGAAGCCTGCCAGCGCTACACGCTGACCGTTGAGGAATTTCTGAGCTGGCAGCGCTCCATCGAGCGTCACGGCCTGCCCGGCCTGCGCGCCACGCGCGTTCAGCAGTACCGCGACCACCAGTAGATTTTCGGGTGCATTGATCACCCAGGGCCACAACATCCTGATCTGATTTTCGGATCGGCCCCAAGATAGCTTAGATGCTTGCGTACTTGTGCGCCGGAGCGCCGGGGAGTGACACCACTCTCCGGCGCTTTCTTTTGTGCCCGTCGCTCCGCCCCGGCCGAAAAATCTCGGCAACCCGGCAATTTTTGCCGGGGTTGATGATTGCGTTAAGAGCTTGTTTAGCGGTCACGCGGTAAATCTTGCCTAGCTGGATTACACCGGACACGGACGAACACCGCCAAGGACATGGCGGATGCCGCGCCCGGTTTCACTATCCGGCGCGATAATCCGCATGGCCCAGGACGAGCCGGAATTGTCGCGCAATCCCGAACAGGTTACCGGGGGTGCGCCGTGGACGGCACTTTGGGTTTTTTAAGGGGGCTTGGCCCCATGCGGCTTTTGGCTTTGGGCAGTGTTACCATCGCGCTCATTGCCTTTTTTGCCGTCATCATGATGCGCGTCTCCTCGCCCACAATGTCGCTGCTCTACAGCGACCTGTCGGTGAGCGACAGCGCCGAGATCATTGCCAAGCTCGACGGCCTGAACATCCCCTATGAGCTCAAGGGCGACGGCACCACCATCTTGGTGCCCAAGGACGAAGCCCTGCGCCTGCGCATGTCCATGGCCCAGGCGGGCCTGCCGTCCGGCGGCTCCGTCGGCTACGAGATCTTCGACAACACCAGCGCGCTGGGCACCACCAGCTTCGTGCAGAACATGAATCACCTGCGCGCGCTTGAGGGCGAGCTGGCCCGCACCATCCGCGCGCTCGACAGCGTGCAGGCGGCCCGTGTGCATCTGGTCATGCCCGAGCGCGAGCTGTTCACCCGCGAACGCCAGGACCCCACCGCCTCCATCGTCATCAAGTCGCGCGGCGGCCTCGCCCGCAGCCAGGCCAAGGGCATCCAGTTCCTTGTCGCCTCTGCCGTCGAGGGGCTGATCCCCTCCAACGTCTCCATCATCGACGAGACCGGCGTGATGATCGCAGGCGGCATCGAGGGCGATGCCGGCGGCTCCGCCTCCCTCGACGAGCGCCAGCGCGAATATGAAAACCGCCTGCGCCGCCAGGTCGCTGACATCGTCACCAGCGTCGTCGGTTCCAACCGCGCCCGCATCCAGGTCGCCGCGGAGATGGACTTCAACCGCATCACCCGCAATTCCGAGACCTTCGACCCCGAAGGCCAGGTGGTTCGGTCAACGCAGACCGTTGAAGAATCCTCCTCCGCCACCGAGCGCGACCCCGAGGCAGGCGTCACCGTCGGCAACAACCTGCCCGACGCCATCGGCCAGGGCGGCGGCGAGAACAACGCCACCAATTCCGAAAGCGCCGCCCGCGTCGAGGAAACGGTCAATTACGAAATCTCCCGTACCACCACCACCGAGGTCGTAGAAGCAGGCCGCATCAAGCGCCTCTCCGTCGCTGTGCTGGTGGACGGCCTTTATGAAACCGCTGAAGACGGCACCCAGACCTACACCGCCCGCACCCAGGAAGAACTCGAACTGATCGGCCGCCTCGTGCGCTCGGCAATCGGCTTCGACGAGACCCGCGGCGACAAGGTCGAAGTGGTCAACCTTCAGCTTAACGCCAACGCCATTGATCCCCTGAGCGCCGATGACGCCGAGCAGGGCTTCGTTGACGGCCTGATGGCGAACCTTGATCCCATGCGGCTGGCTGAACTCGGCGCCCTGCTGATCGTCACCATCCTTGCCATCTTCCTGGTGGCCCGCCCGCTGATCGCGCGGCTGACGACCCCCGGCGTGCAGGAAGCAGGCCCCGCAGCCATCGCAGGCGGCGCGCCCGCCGGCACACCGCAGCTGCCCAGCCCCGACATGAAGGCCATTCTCGAACAGGCGGTCGCCGACGGTCAGGAAGTCATCCGCGGCCCCGACGGCGAGCCCATCGCGCTCGCCAACCCGACACCCGAGCAGCAGGCCGCCCTCGCCCTCGAAGACGAGACCAGCGCCATGATCGACATCGCCCAGATCGAAGGCCAGGTGCGCGAAAGCTCCATCCGCAAGATCGGTGAGCTCGTCCAGAACCACCCGGAAGAGTCGCTTTCGATCCTGCGCGGCTGGCTCCACGAAACCGCCTGAGACTGACGGAAACAGATAATGGCTACGAAGAACAAAGCTGATCTGACCAAGCTGAGCGGGCCCGACAAGGCCGCGGTCATGCTGCTCGCCCTCGGCGAAGAGCACGGCGCCCAGCTGTGGGAAATGTTCGACGATGACGAAATTCGTGAACTCTCCATGTCCATGTCGACCCTGGGCACGGTTGAGGCTGACCTCGTCGAGCAGCTGATCCTTGAATTCGTCTCCAAGATGTCGTCCACCGGCGCCCTTGTAGGCACCTATGATTCAACCGAGCGCCTGCTCACCCGCTTCCTGCCGGAAGATCGCGTGAACATGGTGATGGAAGAAATCCGCGGCCCCGCGGGCCGCACCATGTGGGACAAGCTCGGCAATGTGAACGAGGTGGTGCTCGCCAACTACCTTAAGAACGAATACCCGCAGACGGTGGCCGTTGTGCTGTCGAAGATCCGCGCCGACCACGCTGCCAACGTGCTCGGCGCCCTGCCCGAGGACTTCTCCATGGAAGTCGTCAACCGCATGTTGCGCATGGAAAGCGTGCAGAAGGACATTCTCGACAAGGTCGAACACACCCTGCGCCAGGAATTCATGTCGAACCTGGCCCGCACCAACCGCCGCGACAGCCATGAGTCGATGGCCGAGATCTTCAACAATTTCGACCGCCAGACCGAAAACCGCTTCATGACCGCGCTGGAAGAGCGCAACCGCGACGCCGCCGAGCGCATCAAGGCCCTCATGTTCACCTTCGAGGATCTTGCCAAGCTAGACCCGGGTTCCGTTCAAACGCTCCTGCGCGCTGTCGAGAAGGACAAGCTGGCCCTCGGCCTCAAGGGCGCCTCCGACACCCTGCGCGACCTGTTCCTGTCCAACATGACCGAGCGCGCCGCCAAGATGCTGCGTGAAGACATGGAGATGATGGGCCCCGTCCGCCTCAAGGACGTCGACGAAGCCCAGATGATGATGGTCAACATCGCCAAGGACCTCGCCAACAAGGGCGAGATCATGCTGGCGGAAGGCGGATCGGAGGACGAGCTGATCTACTGATCCGGACACGGATGAGAAAGACACAGCGGACCGGAAGCCATGAGCAATCCCGCCATCATCAAACTGCAGGAAGCCACGCGATTCAGCTTTGATCGCGACCTTGCCGCAGGCCCGGATGAAAAGCCGAAGAAGCAGGAAGAGAAGAAAACCTTCTCCGAAGAGCAGGTCGAGCAGGTCCGTGCCGAAGCCTATGCCGCCGGCAGCGAGGCTGCCCGCGCTGACGAGGAGCTCGAACTGTCCCGGCAGATCGCCGCAGGCGCCAACCTTGTGGCCGACCAACTCGGCAAGCTGCTTGAGAACCTGCGCAGCGAGCGCGCCCATCTGCGTGAGGAAGCAGCCGACATCGCCCTCACCATCGCCCGCAAGCTGGTGCCTGCGCTCATAGACACGGCACCCGCTGCCGAAATTGAAAACGTGCTGGTCCACGCCTTTGCGCTGCTGCGCGACGAGCCCCGCGTCGTCGTCCACGTGACGCCGGATCAGCTCGACCTGCTTGAGCCGCGCATCAACGAAATCGCGTCCGAGCACGGCTTTGAAGGCCGCCTCATCGTGCGCGTGGATGAGGAGATCGCCCTGGGCGACGTCCGCATCGAATGGAGCAAGGGCCACATCACGCGCGACACGCCGGCCCTGGACAGCGAGATCGAAACCATCGTGCGCACCTATCTGAGCGCACCGGGAACAGACGACAACGGCCAGACGGATTTCTTCGCCCTGTTGGGCAAACAGTAACACCCCTGCCTGCGCGGACGGCATCAGCCGCCGCACGGGACGGACCCGAGGAGAAAGTGAATGAGTGACGAGACTGATATGGAGCTGGACGAGCTTGCCGCTGGCGGCGAGACCGAGGCCCAGCCCTTCACGCCCTCAGACGCCGAACTACCCGTACCCGCCGACGATGCGGCCATGGACGGGGAAGGAAGCGAAGACGGCACCCAGCAGCGCTATGCGTCGGACCTGGAAGCTGTGTTCGATGTGCCTGTGAACGTCTCTGCCGTGCTTGGCAAGACGCATATGGAAGTCAGCCAGCTTCTCAAGCTCGGCCGTGGCGCTGTCGTGGAACTCGACCGCAAGGTCGGTGAGGCCATCGACATCTACGTCAACAACCGTCTCGTTGCCCGCGGCGAAGTGGTGGTTGTCGATGAGCGCCTGGGCGTGACCATGACCGAAATCATCAAGGGCGGAAACGCGGCCTAGGGCCCGGACCGGAAACACATCCACATGCGCGCTTCGCTCACCACATTCGCAGCCCTTCTCGCCAGCTTCGGTCTGCTGGCCGCGGCCCTCACCCTTGAGGGCAATGCCGGTGCGTTCCTCGACGCCCGCGCGGCGCTGATCGTGCTTGGCGGCACCTTGGCTGTGACCATGATCTCGTTTTCCCCCGCGGAAGTGATCATGGCGATGCGCGAAACAGGCTCCGCCCTCAACACCGCCCGCGCGGACCGCCGCGCCGCCGCCGACCGGATGCTCAAGATTGCCGAACGCTCCCGCAAGGACGGTCTCCTCGCCGTCGAGCGCGTGCTGCCGCAGCTCCGCCGCGACCCCTTCCTCAAGCGCGCCCTGGGCATGCTGGTGGATGGCATCACCGTCACCGAAGTCGAGCGCATGCTGGAGGATGAGCGCCGCGCCACCGTCCAGCGCCGTCTCGACAGTGCAGAGATCCTGCGCCGTGCCGCGGACATCGCGCCGGCCATGGGCCTCATCGGCACCCTTGTGGGTCTCGTCCAGATGCTCGGCCAGCTTAACGATCCGTCGGCCATCGGCCCGGCCATGGCCGTGGCCCTGCTCACCACATTCTACGGCGCGGTCCTGGGCACCGTGGTGCTCGCCCCCCTCGCCGCCAAGCTCGAGCGCGTCTCGAGCGATGAACGCGACCTGCTCGCCATCTACGCCGCCGGGGCTGCCGCCATCGGCCGCAAGGATCACCCCCGCCAGGTCGAACACACTCTCAACGCGCTGCTGCCCGAAGCCGAGCGCGTCCAGTATTCGCGTTAAGGAGAAACACCGATGCGTCTTCTTATTGTTGGTAGCCTCAACGGCCAGCTCACCACCGCCACCAAGATGGCCATGGATACGGGCGCCAAGGTTGTGCAGGTGGATACGGGTGCCCAGGCACTCGACGCCCTGCGCGCCGGCCAGGGCGCCGATCTGCTGATGGTGGAAGTCTCCAACGACATCGGCTGGCTCACCGCCCAGCTGCAGGCAGAGCGCATCGCCCTGCCGATCGTCGCCTGCGGCCTCGGCTCCGATGCCCGCGCCGCCGTCAACGCCATCCGCGCCGGCGCCAAGGAATACATCCCCCTGCCGCCGGACGCCAAGCTCATCGCCGCCGTGCTGGAAGCGGTCGCCGACGACAGCCACGCCCTGATCTACAAGGACGCCGTGATGCAGGACGTGATCCGTCTTGCCGACCAGATCGCGCCGTCCGAAGCCTCCGTGCTCATCACCGGCGAGAGCGGTGTCGGTAAGGAAGTGATGGCGCGCTACGTCCACCGTCACTCCAGCCGCAAGGACAAGCCCTTCATCTCGGTCAACTGCGCCGCGATCCCCGAGAACCTTCTGGAGTCCGAGCTGTTCGGCCACGAGAAGGGCGCCTTCACCGGCGCCGTCGCCCGGCGCATCGGCAAGTTCGAGGAAGCCGACGGCGGCACCCTGCTGCTGGACGAAATCTCGGAAATGGATGTCCGCCTGCAGGCCAAGCTCCTGCGCGCCATTCAGGAGCGCGAGATCGACCGCGTCGGCGGCACCAAGCCCGTCAAGGTCGACATCCGCATCCTCGCCACCTCCAACCGCGACCTGGTGGAAGAAGTGCGCAAGGGCACTTTCCGCGAAGACCTTCTCTACCGCCTCAACGTGGTGAACCTGTCGATCCCCGCCCTGCGCGAGCGCCCGGGCGACATCATCGAACTCGCCAACCATTTCGTGAAGCGCTACGCCGACGCCAATGGCGTGCCGGCCCGTCCCCTGTCGGAGACAGCGAAGACGCACCTCACCCGCCAGCACTGGTCCGGCAATGTGCGCGAACTGGAGAACACCCTCCACCGCGCCGTGCTGCTGGCCAATGGCGAGGAGATCGACGTCGAGGCCATCCGCCTGCCCGACGGCTCGCGCATCGACCAGACCGTGACGCCCACCGGGTCAGACCCTGTGGCCCGCGCCGCCCAGGTCGCCGAGAGTGTCAGCCGCAACCTTGTGGGCATGACCGTCGCCGACATGGAACGCGACCTCATCCTCAACACGCTGGACCATTGCCTCGGCAACCGGACCCATGCCGCCAACATCCTCGGCATCTCCATCCGGACGCTCCGCAACAAGCTCAACCTCTATGCCCAGCAGGGCGTCAGTGTTGCCGCGCCGGGCGAAGCCCGCGTCGCCGGCTGACCCAGCCCTTGCTGACCCGCTAACCGGAGCGCCCGCGGCCCATGTCCGACGCATCCCAGACATCCGAAGCACCCGCCGCAGGCGGCGGCCTTTTCGCAGGCCTGTCGCTCAACAGCATCGGCGCCGCCATTGGTGCGCGCTCCGAGCTGGCGCTGGCGCTTGGCGTGATGACGATCATCGTTGTCCTCATCCTGCCGATGCCGTCCTGGATGCTCGACTTCGCGCTCGCCATCTCCATCACCTTCTCGGTGCTGGTGATGATGACCGCCCTGTTCATCCGCAAGCCGCTCGAATTCTCGTCTTTCCCCACGGTGCTGCTGATCGCCACCATGCTGCGGCTGGCGCTCAACCTTGCCTCCACGCGCCTCATCCTCTCCGACGGTCACGAGGGCACCCATGCCGCCGGTGCTGTGATCGAGGCGTTCGGCAATTTCGTGATGCAGGGCAACTTCGTCATCGGCATCATCGTCTTCGCCATCCTGGTGATCGTGAACTTCGTGGTCATCACCAAGGGCTCGGGCCGCATCGCCGAAGTGGCTGCCCGCTTCTCCCTCGACGCCATGCCCGGCAAGCAGATGGCAATCGATGCCGATCTCTCCGCCGGTCTCATCGACGAGGAAACCGCCCGCAACCGCCGCGCCGAGCTTGAAGCCGAAAGCGCCTTTTACGGCTCCATGGATGGTGCCTCCAAGTTTGTCCGCGGCGACGCCATCGCGGGCCTGCTCATCACCTTCATCAACGTCATTGCCGGTGTCATCGTCGGTGTCGCGCAGATGGAGATGTCCTTCGCCGACGCCTCCACCACCTACACCCTGCTGACCGTCGGTGACGGCCTCGTCTCCCAGATTCCCGCCCTCATCGTGTCCACCGCCGCGGGCCTCCTCGTGTCAAAGGCAGGCGTTGACGGCGCCGCCGACGAAGCCCTCTTCGGTCAGCTCTCCGGCTACCCCCAGGCGCTCGGCATGTCGTCGGGTGTCATGGTCGTCATGGCCATGCTGCCGGGCATTCCCATGATCCCCTTCCTGCTCCTCGGCGGCCTCAGCGGCGGTGCCGCCTGGTATCTCACACGGGATGCCCAGAAGAAGGTCGAAGAACAGGAAGCCATCGAAGCGGCCGCCGCCGCCGAGGAAGCCGCAGCCCCGCCTGCGGAGGAGCCGATCTCCACGGCGCTGGCCATGGACGAACTGCGCCTCGAGCTTGGCTTCGGCCTCCTGCCCCTGCTGGAAGGCGACGGCGAAGGCCACACCCTGACCGAACAGGTAAAGGCCCTGCGCCGCCAGATCGCCCAGGACATGGGCTTCGTCATGCCGTCCCTGCGCATCCTCGACAACATGCAGCTGGAATCCACCGCCTACGTGGTCCGCGTGAAGGAAGTCGAAGCCGGTGCCGGCGAGCTTTATCCGGGCAAGTTCATGGTCATGGACCCCATGGGTGCCCCGGTCGACCTGCCGGGCGAACACACCACCGAACCCACCTTCGGCCTGCCCGCCACCTGGGTGGACCAGACCCAGCGCGAGGAAGCCGCCTTCCGCGGCCTGACGGTCGTCGATCCGGCCACCGTGCTGACGACCCACATCACCGAGATCATCAAGTCGCACATGGCCGAGCTCCTGTCCTATGGCGAGGTGCAGAAGCTGCTCGACGATATCGGCGACGCCAACAAGAAGCTGGTCGAAGACCTCGTGCCCGACCGCGTCTCGGTCACCACCGTCCAGCGCGTGCTGCAGCAGCTCCTCACCGAGCGCGTCTCCATCCGCGACCTGCCCACCATTCTGGAAGCCATCGGCGAGGCCGTCGGCTACACCCAGAGCATCACCCAGATCGTCGAGCATGTGCGCACCCGCCTCGCCCGCCAGATCTGCCACGCCCATCAGAGCTATGCGGGCTATCTGCCCCTCGTTGCCCTGTCACCGCAGTGGGAAGACGCCTTCGCCAACGCGCTCATCGGCAATGGCGAGGACAAGCAGCTCGCCATGCCGCCGAGCGACCTCCAGGACTTCATCCAGGCCCTGCGCATGGCGTTCGACCAGGCCGCGGCGTCGGGCGATGTGCCGGTGCTGCTCGTAAGCCCGGGCAACCGCCCCTATGTGCGCTCGGTCGTTGAGCGCGTCCGGCCGCAGACCGTGGTCATGAGCCAGGCCGAGGTGCACCCGCAGGCACGCCTCAAGACCCTGGCCCAGATCTAGGGTGGAGCAGGAATAATCAGTATGCGTCTCCGCCGTTTCAAAGCCGCCAATATGCGCGAGGCCATGGCCCGCCTGCGCGAGGAGATGGGCGAAACCGCCATCATCATCTCCACCGAAGACCTGCCCGATGGCCGCGTTGAGGTCACCGCTGCCTCCGAGCGCCGTAAGGACACATCCACGGACCGCAGACAGACCGAAGACACAGCCTTCAGCCCCGTGCGCGACCAGCTTGAAATGCGCCTCAAGGCACGCCGGCGCGGGGAAGCCCGCGCTGACGGCACCGCGCGCGGCCACGGCTTCGTCAGCGCCGACCTTGCCGCCATCCTGCAGGATCAGCGCATCCCCGAGCCCATGTCCGAGCGCCTGCTGAACGCGGCCTCCGCCCATGACGGTGACGATGCCGAGGCCGCCTTCGCCCATGCCCTCGGCATGGTCCTGAGCTTCCAGCCCATGGGCGAAAAGCTGCCCGGCTCCATCATGCTCATAGGCACGCCAGGTGCCGGCAAGACCGTGACCGCCGCCAAGCTTGCCGCCCGCGCCGTGCTGGCAGGCCAGCAGGTGGACTTCATCACAACCGACGCGGTGCGCTCCGGTGCGCTGGCCCAGTTCAAGGCCTATGCGGATGTGCTGAACCAGGACGTGGCGGATGTGCGCGGGCCTGACGAGCTGGCCCTGATGCTCGACACTCGCGCCGAACTGGGCCGCGCCCGCCCCTGCATCATCGACACGCCTGCCACAAACCTGCATGACCGCGCCGAACTCGATCATACCGCCCGCCTCGTGGTCGCCGGCCGAAGCGCCACGCCCGACAACATCGTTGAGCCGGTCGGCGTGCTGGCCGCAGGTGGCGACATCGACGATATGACCGAAGCCGCGCAGTACTTCGCCCAGCTCGGCTGCCGCCGGGTGATCATCACCCGTACGGATGCGACCCGCCGCCTGGGCGGCACCCTTGCTGCACTGGCTACCGCCCGGCTGGCGGCTGCCGAGTTCGGCATCAAGCCCTATCTCGCAGGCGGCCTCGCCGCCGCAACGCCGCGCCGCCTGGCCACGCTTGCCATCACGAAATCCGCCACCAGCGCCCCCCGGCCCAATATCCTGCCCCGTCGCCCCCTCGGCGATACGGAGGCTGACACATCGGGCGATCTTTTCGGCCCATCGGAGTCGACACCAGCATGAGTATCTCCCCCACCTCCACCCGCGCACCGGCAAGCGCCGCCGGCCACAAGAAGATCGTCACCATCGCCTCAGGCAAGGGCGGTGTCGGCAAGACCATGATCTCCACCACCCTGGCCCACAGCCTCGCCTTTATCGGGGCGCGCACCCTCTTGGTCGATTGCGATCTTGGCCTCGCCAATGTGGACGTGCAGTTGGGCATCACACCGGATCATGACCTCACAAGCGTGGTCGCCGGTGACACGGCGTTCGAGCAGGCAGTGACCCGCATCGCGGGCGACGCCAACGGTGCGGGTCGCGGCGGTTTCGACGTGCTGGCAGGCTCGTCCGGCTCCGGCGCGCTTGGCTCCCTGTCGCGCACCGAACTTGCCCGCCTGCGCCAGGGGCTCATGCTCATCTCCGCCCATTACGACAATGTGGTGGTAGACCTCGCCGCGGGCATCGACCCAGCGGTCACCATGTTCGCAGCCATCGAAGGCCCCACCCTCGTGGTGGTCACCGACGAACCCACCTCCATCACCGACGCCTATGCCTTCATCAAGGTCGCGTCGATGAATGTGCGCGACGGCGCCCCCCCGGCCGACATCCGCGTGGTGGTCAACATGGCCGAAACCATCGAGGCCGGCCGCAAGACCTATGAGGCCCTGTCGCGCGCCTGCGCGAGCTTCCTCGGCATCAGGCCAGCCCTTGCCGGCATTGTCCCGCGCGACGCCGCTGTGCGGGATGCCATCCGCCATCAGACGCCGCTTCTCACCCGCAGCCCCAAGGCACCAGCCGGGGCGGCGATTGCAAAAATGGCTGCTGCTTTCCTGCGCTGATCGCTGATTTCTGCGGATATTCCGCCCCCGCATCATTCCGGCAGTCAGGGCTTGTTGCATCCTCGCAACAGCATCTGTGCAAACCTGAAAATGTTGCGTAGTCTTTCCCCGCCAAACGGAAGCCCGGTCACATGGCTGATAAAGAACCGGGCCATGGTAACGGCAACGTCTAGGTCGTGAGCCTGAAGGGGGGTTCTTAATGGAAGACGCAACGCAGTACATCCAGCCGGTGCTGGATTTCTTCGCGGCTGGGTTCAATCAGGTCAATGCAATTCAGGGGATTATCATCGGTGTGCTGGCAGCCTTCGTGCTGAACCGGTATGCCCGCATTCTGGTTGTCGCACTCATCGCCACCATCGTGCATGTGGTCGTGGATACGGCCCTGCCGGTGATCCAGGGTGCCGAACTCAAGCTGCCGCCGCTGGCCGATCTTGGCTGGTGGCAATATGTGGCCACGCTCTATGTGGGCTACCTGGTGGTCATCACCGTGTTCTACATCCTGAAGAAGCTGCTTATTCGCGGCTGATCCGTCAGGACCAGGAAACATCAAAGGCCGCGGCGCTTTCGCTCCGCGGCCTTTTTGGTTTTGTCCGTGCGGTCTTGCCGGCTCAGCTGGCCGTGGCTGACTGCCGCTGGTGCAGGCCGATGGCCATCTCGTCCAGCTCCGCCTGTTCCCGGCGGCGGCTTTCGGCCTTGGCGCGGTTGCGCGCGCTTTCGTCCACCAGCTCCACCTTCTTCAGTTCCTCGAAAGCATCCGCCAGCCGCGCCCGCTCCGCTTCCACCTGCCGCGACAGCTCGTCGATCGACTGGCTCAGATTGTCCCGGCGCATGGAGGCATATTTGGCATAGGTCGGATAGGCGAAATGCCCCTCATCCGTGATGCCTGCCTTCTCCTGCTCATAGCGCACGCGCTTTTCCAGGTCTTCCTGCTCGCGGCGGAAGTCATCCAGCATCCGTTCCAGGTCGGCCACGCGCCGCTGGATCTCTTCAACCTGAAACCGCTGTACACGGATCAGTGACGTACGTGATTTCATGACCGTTCCCCCACACCAAACTGACTATTCATGCTGCCCGGCATCACCCGCCTCCGGCATGTCCATATCCATGTCACGGGACGCAGCACCGAGGATGCCGCCCAGCATGCCGAACCCGTCCTCAAGCGACGTAGCCTCGCCCTTCTGCTGAGACAGGAAGGCATCGAATTGCGGCGTCAGCTGCACCGCCTCGTCCACCAGCGGGTCCGACCCCTGCCGGTAGGCGCCGATGCGGATCAGCTCTTCCATGTCCGTATAGGCAGACATCAGCTCCCGCGCCCGGCGGACGAGGGCAAACTCCTCCTCCGACTGGCAGCCGGGCATGGTGCGCGACACGGATTTGAGAACATTGATCGCCGGGTAGCGCCCGCGCTCTGCAATAGCGCGCTCCATCACGATGTGACCGTCGAGAATACCGCGCACCGCGTCCGCCACCGGCTCATTGTGGTCATCACCTTCCACCAGCACGGTGAACAGCCCGGTAATCGAGCCCGATCCCTCGCGGCCCGGCCCCGCCCGTTCCAGCAGGCGCGGCAATTCCGAAAAGACCGTCGGCGTGTAGCCGCGCGTCGTCGGCGGTTCACCGCCCGACAGCCCGATTTCACGCTGCGCCATGGCAAAGCGCGTCAGGCTGTCCATCAGGCACAGGGCATCAAGCCCGTGATCGCGGAAATATTCCGACAGGGTCAGCGTCAGATAGGCCGCCTGCCGGCGCATCAGGGCGCTTTCATCTGACGTGGCCACGACCACCACGCTCCGCGCCAGGCCTTCCGGCCCCAGATCATCTTCAATGAATTCCTGAACTTCGCGCCCGCGTTCGCCGATCAGCCCGATCACCGACACATCGGCGGAGGAATAGCGCGCCAGCATCGACAGCAGCACCGACTTGCCCACGCCGGAGCCTGCGAAAATACCCATGCGCTGGCCACGGCACGCAGTGGCGAAGGCATTGAGCGCCCGCACCCCGAGATCGATCCGCTCCCCCACCCGCGCCCGCTGATGGGCCGGCAGAGGCTGCGCGCGCAACAGATAAGGCTCGCCGCCCTGGGCGATCGGGCCCTTGCCGTCGATGGGCTCGCCCATGGCATTCACCACCCGCCCCAGCCATGCCGGGGACGGATGAATGACAGGTTCCGCCGCATCAAACTTGGCAGGCGCTCCCATGCGCAGGCCTTCAATGGCCGCAAACGGCATCGCCAGTGCCCGGTTGTCCCTGAAGCCCACCACCTCACACGGCACGGCCTGGTCACGCGCTCCGGGCACAACCACGCGGCTGCCCAGGCTCAGCGCCGTCAGCGGCCCTTCGAGTTCGACCATCAGCCCGCGCACGGCGGCAACCGTGCCGTAATGCTCGATGGAGGACAGGCGCTCGATTTCGGCAAGCAGCGGCTTCATGTAGATGGCGACCCCGGAATTCGGTCCGGCCGGGGCAAAACGCCCGCCGGAGAGGGGTGAAGTCTGACGCCAAGCCGCTTAAGACCCGGTAAACCCTATCAACCGGTTACGCCAAAAATTGCGGATTGCAGGCCGCCAATCACGGAAATCGTGAAAAATATTGCATCAAAACGACCCGGAAACCCCGGATTTCCAACCATTTTCGCAACGCTTCGGAAAGACGCATTAAAAAAAGTAAGCGCCATTAAGCTTTGTTAACCATTTGCCCTTACCGTCCGAACAGGGATTAACTGGGGTTGCGGCGAATCACTAGCGGACGCCGGACCGATCTGACACATCGGCCCATTAATGAGCGGGCCACCGCCGCTTGAAGGGGAGCAAGGACATGCGGGTTCTTCTCATTGAAGACGACAGCGCCACCGCCCAGAGCATCGAACTGATGCTCAAGTCGGAAGGCTTCAACATCTACACGACAGATCTCGGCGAGGAAGGCATCGACCTCGGCAAGCTCTATGACTACGACATCATCCTTCTCGACCTAAATCTGCCGGACATGTCCGGCTATGAGGTCCTGAAGACCCTGCGCCTGGGCAAAATCGGCACGCCGATCCTGATTCTCTCCGGCATGGCCGGCATCGAGAACAAGGTCCGCGGCCTCGGCTTCGGCGCCGATGACTACATGACCAAGCCCTTCCACAAGGATGAGCTGGTCGCCCGCATCCACGCCGTGGTGCGCCGCTCCAAGGGTCACAGCCAGTCGGTCATCCGCACCGGCCGCCTGACCGTCAATCTCGACACCAAGACCGTCGAGGTCGAAAACCAGCGCGTGCATCTCACCGGCAAGGAATACCAGATGCTCGAGCTGCTCTCCCTGCGCAAGGGAACGACGCTCACCAAGGAAATGTTCCTCAACCACCTGTATGGCGGCATGGACGAGCCGGAACTCAAGATCATCGACGTGTTCATCTGCAAGCTGCGCAAGAAGCTGGCAGCCGCCACCGGCGGAGACCACTACATCGAAACCGTCTGGGGCCGTGGCTATGTGCTGCGCGACCCGGTCGAGGAAGAAGTGGCCGAGGCGGCAACCGCCTGACACGCCTTCAGGATACGCATCACCGCAACAACAAGGGCGGCTGCTTGGGGAAGCAGCCGCCCTTTTCGTTTCATGTGCCGTGTGCCGTCAGCACAGCGCCCCTCCCCGTCCGGGACAGGGCACCCGGCACCCTAACGGTTGAATGTTGATGTCGGCCGTGTCGGCGTAAAGGACGGACGCGGCGCCGTGCCGGTCGTTGCGCCGGTGGTGGCACCGGTCGCCGGCCGGCTGGCCAGACCCGTGGTGCCCATGCCCGCCCCGGCCGGAGCCGCAGGAGCACCCGCACCGACGGCCGCCTTCAGCGGCGCGGCGGCAGGGGCCGCGCCGTCGCCCAGGGCTTCCGGCTTGCGGGCATAAAGGCCGCGCGCGCCAGGCACCGGCTTGAAGGCATCCGTGATGCCGACCACGGTTTCCGCCGCGCCAAGCAGCAGGCAGCCGTCATCCGGCATCATGTCGGCCATCCGTTCGAGGATCATCTTCTTGGTCGGCTGGTCGAAATAGATCAGCACGTTACGGCAGAAGATGATGTCGAAGCGGCCCAGATGCGACAGCGGCTCAAGCAGGTTGTTCTCCTTGAACTGCGCCATGCGGCGGATCTTGGCATCGATCTGCCAGGTCTCGCCCACCTGGGTGAAATACTTCATCAGAAGCTGGATCGGCAGGCCGCGCTGCACCTCGAACTGGGTGTACATGCCCTGGCGCGCCCGCTCCAGAACCTCACGCGACAGGTCCGTGCCGAGCAGATCGAACGTCCAGCCCGTGGTGGCCGGGTTGTTGTCGATCAGCATCGCCAGCGAATAGATCTCCTGGCCCGTGGAGGCCGCAGCACTCCACACGCGCAGCTTCCGCTGCCCTGCCCGCGTCTTCATCATGTGCGGCAGGATGCGGTCAGAGAAGATGTCGAACGGGGTCTTGTCGCGAAAGAAGAACGACTCGTTGGTCGTCATCGCTTCCGTCACATCAGCCGCCAGCGCCTCGTTGCTGCCCATGCGCAGCGCCGACACGAGCTCGGAGATACCGCCAAGATTGTTCTTGCGGGCAATCGGCGTCAGCCGGCTTTCCAGCAGGTAGGTCTTGTCGTTCGAAAGAACCAGGCCGGAGCGCTTGCGCACGAGGCCGGAGAGGAAGTCAAACTCTTCTGGTGTCATCTCTATCTTCCTCCAAACTGCCGCGTGATCGTCGAGCAGATCTTCTCCAGCGGATAGACGCCTGAGCAGATGCCTGCCTGAGCACATGCGCCGGGCATGCCCCACACGACACTGGTTGCCTCATCCTGGGCATAAATCGTACCGCCGGCGTCGGCGATGATACGGCCGCCATCGCGCCCGTCATGCCCCATGCCTGTCAGCACCACTCCGAGCGAAGCCGCGCCGAAAATGGCCGCCACGCTTTCAAACATCGGGTCCACTGCCGGACGGCAGAAATGGACCGGCGGTTCCTGATCCAGCGCGATCGCCACGCTGGGACCGTCCTTTTTCAGGCGCATGTGGTAGTCGCCGGGCGCCACATAGATATGGCCTGCCTGCAACCGTTCCCCATGCTCGCCTTCCTTGGCCGGCAACCCGGACAGCTTGCCGAGCTTCTCCGCCAGGATTTTCGTGAAGGAGGGCGGCATGTGCTGGGTGATCACCACCGGCACCGCCTTGAGAGACGCCCCCGTCTTCTCGAACACATCGAACAAGGCCTGCGGCCCGCCCGTGGAAGAGCCGATTGCAAGAATGCGCGGCGGCACGGTGGACGGCTTGCGCAGGGCAATCTGCTGTGCCGCAGGCGCTACCGCTGCGGCCGGAGCTGCGGATGCAGCGGCGCGCTGGGTCGGCAGCGGCGCGGAGCCGTGCATGGCGCGCCGGGCTGTCGTGCCAAGCGCCCTGACCTTTACCAGGAGCTCGCGGCGGAACTCGTTCGAGCCCGCAATGCCGCGTGCGCTGTCCGGCTTGGGCACATAATCCGTCGCCCCCAGCGACAGCGCCTTGAGCGAGATATCCGCGTTCCGCAGCGTCAGCGTCGAGGCCATGATGACCTTGGTGCCGGGCGAAGCCTTGAGGATGCCCGGCAAGGCTTCGAGGCCGTCCATTTCCGGCATCTCGATATCCAGGATCATCACATGAGGCTTTACGCGGGCGGCAACGTCAATCGCCTGCTTGCCGTTGGAACAGGACCCGGCGATCTCGAGACCGTCTGTCTCGTCTATCCATCGCTTGACCAGCCCGCGGATGACCGCGCTGTCATCCACCATCACCACCTGGATGGCGCTGGTAGCAGCGCCCGGTCCGGCAGCGGCTGGCCGCGTCGGTTGGGTTGAGGGAGCAGCCTGTACCATTCGCGTCAGACCAGCCCTGCTTCGGAGAACTTCGCCTGCATGATGTCGCGGTCAAACGGCTTCATGATGTACTCGTTGGCCCCCGCACTGATGGCCTCGGAGATGTGCTGCATGTCGTTTTCCGTCGAGCAGAACACGACGATCACCTTGTCGCCGCCCTCGCGCTTGCGCAGCTCGATCAGGAAATCCAGCCCGTTCATCACCGGCATGTTCCAGTCCAGCAGGACCGCGTCCGGCATGTTGGCTTCGCAGGCCTGAAGCGCCTGGGCACCGTCTGCCGCTTCCTCGATCTGGAAATTCATTTCCTCGAGAATCCGGCGTGCCACCTTGCGGATCACCCGGCTGTCGTCGACGACAAGACACGTCTTCATGGGTCTCTTAGCCTTCTGCTTTGCGGCAGACCACGGCAGGGCCTGCCTGTTTCAATTGGCTACTGCCTTGCCCCCTCAGGCAGCAGTCGCCGCATTCTGCAATTCAAGTGCCTTGGTCACGTCGAGAACGACCATCAGGTCCTTCTCCAGCCGGTGCACACCGCAGGCAACCTGCTGCCAGCGCGGATGCAGGTTGGTCGGGCTACGCTCGACGTCGCTGGCCGGCAGGCTCAGCACTTCGCCGACGCTGTCGACCATGAGACCGAAGGCCTCGCCATTTTCCTCGATGCCCACGGCCATGCGGCTCGTATCGTCTTCCGGCACCGGCAGGCCCAGGCGCACGCGCATGTCGATGGCGGTCACGATGCGGCCGCGCAGGTTGAGCACACCGCGCACTTCCGGCACCGACATCGGAACCGCAGTCATGCGCTGCACCTCGAACACGTCCTGCACCACCGTCACCGGAATGCCGAACAGCTGTTCACCCACGAACACCGTGATGTATTCGATCAGGTCACCATCCAGATGAGCCATGTCCTGCTGGCTCTTCTTGGCGACAACTTCTGCTGCCTCGATGGTCATGCCGCTGCCCCTTTACCTTCGAGAGTTTCACGCAATACGTCGATCAGACCGTCGCGATCCGTCTTGGCCACATAGTCGGAGAAGCCGACCTGGTGACCGCGTTCGATATCTTCACGCGAGGTACGCGAGGACATGGCCACGATCGGGGTCTGCCCCCAGGCGCTGTCGCTCTTCACCGCCTCGGCGAAGTCGAAGCCGTCCATGCCCGGCATCTCGATGTCACTGATGATGACGTCGAACTGGGCACCGGCATCGCGCAACTGGAAGGCCTCATGCGGATCAGCCGCCGTGGTCACCTTGTAGCCGGCCACGTTGAGGAGCGGCGCCAGCATGTTGCGGAAGAACGGGCTGTCGTCGACCAGAAGCAGGCGCTTTTCCTGCGCGCCGTCCCGCTGCTGGTCCGCGCGGGCAAACCAGTCCTCGAAGGCAAGCGTCAGGAAGTGAGCCACGTCGATGATCTCGGTGGCCTTCTCGCGCACGATCGCGCTGCCCAGCATGCCCTGGCTCTGCGACGTGATGTCGAGGTCGAGCTTGGCGTCGATGACGTCCACGATCTCGTCCACCACAAGGCCCATGGAGCGGCCGTCATCGGTGAACACCAGCACCGGCTGGCGGCCTGCGTCGCGCATTTCCTGGCTCGGCATGACCTTCTGCAGCGGCATCAGCTTGCCGCGATACTGCACCACCGGCTTGCCATCGGACATTTCGATCTCGTCCACCGCCACTTCTTCAAGGCGCGTGACCAGCGACAGCGGCACGGCCTTCGGCTCGCCATTGCCGGCGCGGAAGATGAGCAGCGACGTGCGCTCATCACCGCCGAGGGCGACTTCGGTTTCCATGTCGTCTTCCAGCTGGTCGGCAACCTCGCGGTTGATGCACTGGGCAATACCGTTCGGGTCGATGATCATGATCACGCTGCCGTCACCAAGAATGGTGTTGCCCGAGAACATGGTGATATCGCGCAGCATGGTCGAAGACGGCTTGACCACGATTTCCTCGGTGTCGAAGACCGTGTCCACCACGATGCCGAACGTCGAATTGCCCACCTGGGACACGATGACGAAGCTCTCGCTGCGTTCGGCCGTAGACGGGCGCACATTGCCTTCCTCGTCCGGCTTGCGGTTCTTGTTCAGCAGCAGCAACTCGTCGAGATAGACCAGCGGCAGCAGGTTGTTGCGCAGGCGCAGCACCGGCGTGTCGTTGATCCGCTCGATGCGGGAGTCCGAACCCTGCTTGGCGCGGACCAGTTCCACCACCGCAAGCTGCGGAATGGCGAAGCGCTGCGCGCCCGATTCCACGATCAGCGAAGACACGATGGCCAGCGTCAGCGGGATCTTGATGGTGAAGGTGGTGCCCTTGCCGGCAACCGATGCCAGGTCGATGGACCCGCCGATCAGTTCGATATTGGTGCGCACCACATCCATGCCCACGCCGCGGCCGGACACGTTGGTCACGGCGGCAGCCGTCGAGAAGCCGGCGGCGAAGATGTATTTGTGGATCTGCGCGTCGGTCTTTTCATCCAGCTCGGCCGGCGTCGCCAGACCGTTCTCGATCACCTTCTCGCGGATACGCGCCGTGTTCAGGCCGTGACCGTCATCGGCGATCTCGATGATGATGTGACCGCCCTCATGATAGGCGCGCAGCGTGATGGTGCCGGTTTCCGACTTGCCATTGGCCACGCGGTCTTCCGGCATCTCCAGGCCGTGATCGGCGGAATTACGCACCATGTGGGTGAGCGGATCCTTGATCAGATCGAGCACCTGGCGGTCGAGTTCCGTATCGGCACCCACCATGTTGAGGTCGATCTTCTTGCCCAGGTCGTTCGACAGGTCGCGCACGATACGCGGCAGCTTCTGCCATGCATTGCCGATCGGCTGCATGCGCGTCTGCATCACCGCTTCCTGCAGCTCGGCCGTCACATTGGACAGGCGCTGCAGCGGCACCTTGAACTCGGAATCGTCAAGACGGCGGACCATTTCCATCAGCTGGTTACGGGTCAGCACCAGCTCGGAGACCATGGTCATCAGGTTTTCCAGCGTATCCACGTTCACGCGGATCGACTGGTTCGCCACGGAAGATTCGCGGGCCTGGGCGTCTTCGCCCTTGGCCGCAGTGGCCTTGCCGGCAGCTGCCGGAGCCTCGGCCTTCTTCGGAGCGGGCTTGGCTTCAGCCGGCTTGCTCTCGTCGCCCTTGGCGGCGGCGGCAGCCTTGGCAGCCAGCGCTTCCTCGGAGCCTTCAGTCGGATCCGGCGGTGCCTCGGCACCGTCTTCCGGCCCGGCGGCTTCCTGGAAGGCGCGCTCGAGTTCCTCCAGCGACACCTCACCCGGACGCAGGTCGCGTTCCGGCTCCTTCACCTCGATCGGCTTGTCTTCGGCTGGTGCGGCAGCCTCTTCCGCAGGCGCTGCCTCGGCAGCCTCGGCGGGCGCGCCGCCGTTCTCGGCAGCTTCGGAGAAAGCTTCAAGCTGCGAAATCAGGTCGCTGTCATCACCGGCCGGTTCGGTCTCGGTGGCTTCCAGCTCGCCCAGAATTTCTTTAATGCGGTCCAGCGTGTGCAGAATGACGGTCACCCCCTGACCGGTCACTTCCGCACCGTCGCGGTACTTGCCCATCAGGGTCTCGGCCGCATGCGCCAGCGCTTCCAGGCGCGGCAGGCCAAGGAACCCGCAGGTGCCCTTAACCGTATGCACCAGACGGAAAATGTTGGACAGGATTGCCTGATTGTTGGGCTCCTGCTCGAACTTGACCAGTTCGACGTCCACAACATCAAGGCTCTCAAAGGTTTCGGTCAGAAACTCGCGAAGAAGATCGTCCATGCTACCCCACCCCGGATATGGCAGGACGGGGGTCGCACAACGGACACCCGCCTAGTGGAGTGCGAGTGTTGGCTGGAAACCTTAAAAACCAGTGAAATAGCGTGCACTTGGCTGAATTAAACAACCATAACGCGCAAACTATCCGATCATACCATCTGGGAGTTCAGCGTCCGGGCCGTATGTGATGGTAAATGTGACCGGCCCTTCCTCCATCGCCTGCGCAACGGACAGCTTCGCATGAACCGCCCGGCACAGCAGGCCGATAAGGTAAGGCTGCACCGCACGGCTGTCGGGCAGGGACGACAGCTTTTCGCCCTGCGCGAGGTCCGCATGTTCGGGAATCCGGGCTTTCGTTCCGGTTGCAACCACCATCATGCCCTCATTGCCATCCTCGATGATGACCTTGAGGTCGCCGCCGCGCGGAATGGCACCAAGAGCGAACTGGAACACATTCATCAGGAGCTTGAGGCGGGTCTTGTGCAGCGCCCCGGGCTTGCTTTCCCAGGAGGCCGTCACCCGGCCGCCGCTCAACAGCCCGTCGGCTGCCTTGATGGCATCCCCGACCTCAATCATCGCCCCGGCTGAGCCGGATGCGCCAAAGGCAAGGCGGGCAAATTGCAGTTTGGCGGAGGCCTGGAGCGCGCTCTTGGCGATCAGCAGCAGCGCGTGCTCCCGCATCTCGTCGTCTTCTTCCTCCTCGAGCACTTCCAGCCCGTTGACGATCGCGCCCACCGGGCTGATCACGTCATGGCACACGCGCGAACACAGGAGCGCTGCGAATTCCAGCTCGTCCGGCTTGTGAGCATCCGGTGCAGCGCCCTCGCCGCCCGCATCATTGCTGCTGGGGGTCTCACCGAACGACATTTCGCCTGTCATGCGCCTGCTTCTCCCGATTAGCGGCTCCCGTGGCCCGATTCGGCCCACGCATTTTTGATACACTTCGAAAGCCAATCGTGCAAAGAAGGGCGCCCTTCCCGCCTGCCCGCCGCGCGCCGTCTCTCAGCATGTGCCTGCGCCGGCACAGCCGAACGAGGCCTCTCCCGTGTCCGACGCATCCCTTCTCAACGCCATCACCGACATCGCCATCGACGCCGGTGCCCGCATCATGACGCTGTATGAAAAGCCGATCGCGGTAACCGAGAAGGACGACAAGTCACCGGTGACGGAAGCCGACCAGGCCGCCGAGGACATCATCCTCGCCCGCCTCGCCCAGGCAGCGCCCGACATTCCCGTGGTGTCGGAGGAAGCAGCCGCCGCCGGCAACATTCCCGCCTTCGGAGACCGTTTCTTCCTGGTGGACCCGCTGGACGGCACCCGCGAATACATCAAGCGCAACGGCGAATTCACCGTGAACATCGCGCTGGTCGAAAACGGCGTTCCGGTCGCAGGCGTCGTCTACGCTCCCGCCCTGTCGCTGCTTTATGCCGGATCCGAGGGCACCGGTGCCTTTGAAAAAAAGGTGGATGCCCACCGCAAGGCGGATGCTGAGGCACCCCGCACCATCACCACGCGCAAGGGCCCGTCAGACGGTCTCATCGCCATCGCCAGCCGCAGCCACCGCGATCACAAGACCGAGGAATTCCTCAACCACTACAATGTGCGCGACATCGTGGCGGCGGGCTCGTCCCTGAAATTCTGCGTGGTCGCGCGCGGCGAGGCCGACATCTACCCCCGCCATGGCCGCACCATGGAATGGGACACCGCCGCAGGCCACGCCGTGCTGTCAGCAGCAGGCGGCAGCGTCACCCGCCTTGACGGGTCACCCCTCACCTACGGCAAGCTCGCCGACGACCTGGCAAACCCCTACTTCATCGCCAAGGGCGATCCGTCCGCCTACTGATTGTGTAGAGGTGCCTGGCCCGACGTCAGCAGCCGTCGCCCGCGGCAATTGCGGTCATCAGCTCCGGATCATTGATCTCGATCCGGTTGCCTTCCTTCAGCGTGATGACGCCGGTGGTCTTCAGCTTGGTGATTGACCGGCTTACGGTCTCCACCGTCAGGCCCAGATAGTCGCCCATGTCGCTGCGGCTCATCGGCACCCGCACGGGGTTGGACTCTTCCCCCCGGTCAGCCGCCCGCTGCGACAGCCACAGCAGGAAGGACGCAATGCGCTCCTGCGCTGTCTTCCGCCCCAGCAGCAGCATCTGCTCCTGCGCCGACGCAAGCTCCATGGAAGCCAGGTTGAGCAGGCGGTTTGAGAGCTTTGGGTAATCGGCGATCAGCTCGTCCATGCGCTCCGCCGGCAATACACAGGCATGCGCTTCTTCCAGCACTTCCGCGGTAAAGCCGTATTCTTCCTTCGGGCTCAGGCCCAGAAAATCGCCCTTGAACAGGAAGCCCGTGATCTGGCGCCGGCCATCCGGCAGCAGCTTGTAGAGCTTGAGCGCGCCATCCTGCACGATGAAGCAGGCCCCCGCCTCGTCCCCCTCAAAGAACAGGGCTTCGCCGGGCGCATAGGTCTGGTTCTGAGTGAGTTTTGACAGCCGCCCCAGTTCATCGTCCGACATCACGGCGCACACGGCCCGCGAGCGCACATCGCAGCTGACGCAGGGAATGGACGTATCCCTGGGCAGGGAGGGTGACAAGGCATCCGCCGCTGCGCTTCCCCCCGGCATGGCGGTCGTCTCCGTCGCAAAATCCTGCATGGGAAATGCCTTCAGCCCGATGATTTGATCTGCGTCAAATCTACCCGCGCACAGCGGGTTGGGCAAGCAGAGCGCCTGCGCCAATTCTCGGGCAGAGGGTCGCAGCCTGCCTGTCCGCAACGCGGTCCGTATCGCCGACCCGCAACGCTGTTCCGCACACATATGAAGGAGAGTGGCCGGCAGCGGCTCCCGTCCAAGCCCCCCGACAAGAGGGGAGCCGCGCCGGCCCATCCGCTGCGTGGCGCGAGCGGATCCGCCGGCAAGTTCGTGTCCCGATATGCCGGCACCCTCACCAGAGCAACATGGATGCCAGACCGGAACCCGTGGCTTTTCACGCCCCGGCGCCCCGAAACGGGCCGCAGATACGCATGAGCCGGAGACATCACCATGTCCCCGGCCCGTAACCTGTCCGAAAACGGAACAGTGATTAGAATTTCGGTAAGTCTGTGTGCAGCCGGCCGGCCTTACTTGCGCCGCCAGCCGGAGCCGTCATTCACATAGGTCCCCGCCGGGGCCTGCTCGATCAGCTTCTTGCCGGCGAGCTGCTCCACCACCGTCAGCGACGTGCCTTCCTTGGCAGCAATATCCGCGTAATGCGACTTGCGGCCGAGATTGACCCCATCCCCCAGCTGCTTGACCGCAGCCGACGGCGCGGAGGGATAGCCCACATAGCCCGTCGCCATTTCGCCGATTAGCCCCTGGGACTTGGCATCCGACAGGGTCAGCGCCATGGCCTGCGACAGGGCCGCGAAGGCCACGAGGATCGTCGCCGCCATCAGGGTAATCAGGCCAGACCTGCGGAGCGGGGCTGACGCCTGCGCGGCAACGGAACGGTTGAATGCTGTCATGACGGGTCTCCTAGAACAGGTCCGGATTGTTGGCGATCACGCTGTCGAGTTCGCGATCCACCTTGATCCGCACTTCCTGCTCGATCTTCACATTGAGATTGATCTCGATGGGCTTGTCCGGCGCCTGGACCTTCACCGTCGGCGTGCAGGCCGCAACCAGCAGCGCCACGGCCGCAATGCCAGCAGCGGCGGATGCCCTGCCCGGCCTGTTTTTGAGTGATCCGTTCATTTCACCCTTCCATGTCATCGGCCCAGTCCAGCAGAACAGGCCTGAACCGCACCTGAATGGCGCCTCGGCGCGCATCAGCCTAGGGGCCCGGCGGCACCCGTTCAATCGTCACACCACCGGTTTGATCCGTGCCCCGCACAACATCAAGCGCCCTGAACCCAACCGTACCACGCCGCAACAGTTCCAGAAATGCGCCTTCCGTGCGGATCGTCAGATGCACCGGATAGCCCTCCAGGAGCTCCGGATTGGCCCCCTTGAGTTCCACCGTCAGCGCAAGGTCGCCATCCATCGGCCCGTCCAGCTCCACGCTCAGCACCTCGAAGCGGAAATTCTCAAGTGCCTTGAAGGCGATATTCGCCCCTTCCGAGCGCTCGGCAGCGGCATCCGTCCCGGCGGAGGAATAGCGCAGCACGCCGCCCGGCTCCGCCGCCAGCCGCGCCTTGGTGATGAACACCGTCCCGTCGCGGATCTCGATCGGCACCCGCCCCCCCAGCGTCCCTTCGCCCGACAGGCCATCCATGTCGATCAGGGTCAGCAGGGTCGCGAGATTGACCTGCAGCGCCGCAAGTTCCGCATGCTGAACGCTGGCCCGCGTGTTAAGCGCCCCCGATGTCAGCACCAGCTGCCCGTCCGCAAAAGGCCACTGCGCGTTCTCGATCACCACATCCCCGTTGTCACCCACCGTCACCAGGGCAACACCCCCGGTAATCGGCACGCCGGGATCGACAACGCCGATCGCGATCGCCTGCGGCCCCTTTGTGCGCACCGGCACGAGGCTCGAAAACTCAAGCGTGCCCGAAATGCCCTCAAAGCGCGCCGCCGACGCCTGCAGCCCAAGCCCCTCCATCTCGACGGTCGCCCCGGAGGCAGACACCCCGTTCCGCGTCCAGCTGAGCGACCCATCCACACTCGCCTGCCCGTTCACCGCCGCCACGACCCCGCGCAGGACAGGCGCCAGCGCCTGCGGCTGCATGCCCTTCTCCGAAAACAGCAATGTCCCCGTGCCGAAACTCAGCCGCCCGCGCCCGCTGCGCAGATCATGAGTGACAGTGCCGCGCGCCAGCGACTGCCCCGCAGGCAGCGCCACACGCACCGGCCCGCTGATCCGTCCCTTTGTCCAGCCATCCTCGCCCAGCGCATCAAGCGACAGGTCAGCCGATGCCACCACCGGCGCAAACCGCGGGGCCGCCTGCAGATCGCGCATGTCAGCCCGCGTCAGGTCCAGGCGCCCGGCCTCCCCCGCATGCCCCGGCGCCAGCGTCACCCGCCCCCGCAGGCCCGCAAGCTCGATTCCCTGCCCCGGCAACCGCAGCTTGCCGCCGGACATATCCGCCGACACCACCAGCCCGCGATCCGCGTCCTGCCGCGCGTCAATGGCAAGATCCGGCATCTGCCCGGTCACCAGCGTGCCGTAGGAAAACCCCTCGACCTCCGCCAGCGCCCGCACCGTCCAGGCAGGCTCACCCGCCGCCGGGCCAAGGCGCAGCCCGGCCACGTCGCGCCCGCCATCCGCACACAGATCAATGGACTTCGCCCGGATCGGCTGCGCCCTGTCCCAGACAAGATCGACCCGGCTGCACGCCGGAAGCGCCAGCCGCAGCAGACCCTGATCATAGGTCATCCCGATATCGAGACGTCCGGACGCCTCCCGCAGCGGCAGGTCGTCCCCGTCCCGCCGCACAAAGCGGAGATCACCGGACAGCGTGCCGGTTCCGCCCTCAAGCCCCGGCGCTTCAAGCGCAATCGCACCCTTGGCCAGCGCCAGCCGCCCCGGCAGGCCCGGCAGGTCAATCTCCGCCTCAAGCGCGTCGGCCGCCAGCTTGATCCACTGCCCGGACATCCCGGCTGTAATGTCACCGGACAAGGAGACCGCATCGCCCGCGACCCCGAGCGTCAGCTCCGCCCGCGGATGCGTGGACAGATCAAGCATCCCGTCCACCGTCACCACATGCGGGCCTTCCGGTGTCGCCAGCGCCAGCTGCGCGTCCGTCACCTCAATCCCGTCAAGCGGCAGATCGGCAAATCCGCCGGACGCCCCGGCACCCTCACCACCGCTGAACCGTGACAGCAACGGCAGATGCACCGTGCCGTCTTCGGTCACTTCCCCGGCAAGACGCACGCTCTCCAGCACCAGCCGGTCCGCCCGGCCGCGCAATAGCCCGGCCACGTCATAGGTCACGCGCGCAGCCCCCACCGTCAGATCAGGCGACGTGTTCTCGTCAGTGCCAGTGCCAGTGCCAGTGTCCGTATCCGTAGCCGCCAGCGTCAGGCCGGTGAGGCTGGCCTCGCGCCAGCCGATGCTGTCGATCGTAAAATCAACGCCCGCGATCCCCGCATTCTCAGCCAGCTGAACAATCACTGGCCGGGCAAGCACCGGCAGATACACGAGCGCGGCCCCGATTGCCGCGCCGGTCACCAGCAGGAAGACGAACACCCAGGCAAGCAGCCGCCGTCCCCGGCGCCGCTTCCTGCCGCCCGGTGGCGCTGGAGCGGCGTTCCCTGCTCCCTCTGCCTCGTGCCGGTGATCCGTCAAAATCCGCTGCCTGCCTTATTGATGCCGAACCATCGCCGGAGTGTAGCCGCCGCCTGCATGATGACGCATGGATGAATGCAAGTTTATGTCATTTACCTCGTGCGGAAATGCGGCATGTACAAGCCCAGCCGCCCGCGTTATCGAGGAAGGCAGACAGTATCAGGCCTCAGGCCGCCAGCACTGACACCCGGCAGAGCAACAAGACCGGCAGACTGGCGGTTCCGCCGGTGCCCGCCCTAGGCAGGCAGGCACGGCCCGGCCCCGGACGACCCTGGCTCCCTGGAGCCAAAGTGAGGAAGCACCAAGAATGACCATCCCGTTCCTGCCGCGTATTGCATTCATCTTCTCAGCGCGCCCGGCCGTCACCGCGGCCCTGGCCGTGGCAGCCGCCATCGCCCTGTTCGGCGCCTCCGCCTCCCCCGCCCACGCCCAGTGGGTCTCCACCAAGGAGCTGGTCGACACATATTGCGACAGCAACGACGCGGAACATGCAGCCTTCTGCGCGGGTTATGTCGCCGGGTCATTGCATGTGCTGATGGCGCCGCCGAACATGTTCCCCAAGGGTCGGTTCTGCATCGATGTGGAAAAGCAGCCCAAGCTCTCGGCCATCGCCGAACGCCTGGTGAAGCTGCGCAAGGAGGAGCCGGAGCTTGAAGCCACCCCGGCCTTCACGGTTATCGCCGCCATCATCGAACGCGGATTCCCCTGCCCGGAGGAAGTGCTCGAGGCCACCGACGCACCGGCGGACCCCGCTCAGCAGAGCGCCCCGACCGATCTCTTCGGCCTGCCCGCTGAAGAGTAATTCCCATCCGGTCAGGCAGCCGGGCAGATGGCCCGGCCCACGCCTGACCATGATCTGGAGTGAGCCCTCATGATCCCGTCACGCCGCCCAGCCCGCAGCCGTGCCGCCGCCGCAACCGGGCAATCCGCGCTGGCCGTCATCACCATCGTCACAGCGCTGGTGATGGCTGCCCTGCTGATCGCGGCCGGTACCGCCCGCGCCGAAGACACCGCCGCATCGGGCGACACCTATTCCAAGGATGAAGTCCTGCAGGCCGTCGAAGGCTTCTTCGGGGACGTCTCCGAAGACATGGCCCGCGCTGTCGACAAGGTCTTCGCCGACCAGGGCCGTCCCAATGCCTATATCGTCGGCGAAGAAGGTGCCGGCGCCATCGGCGTCGGCCTGCGCTACGGCTCCGGCACGCTCAACATGAAGCCCGGCCGGGTGAAGAAGGTGTACTGGCAGGGCCCTTCCATCGGCTGGGACATCGGCGGCAACGCCTCCAAGGTGTTCACCCTGGTCTACAATCTGCCGAATGTGGACAGTATCTACCGCCGCTTCCCCGGCGTGGAAGGCTCGCTATACGTGATCGGCGGTGTCGGCGTGAACTACCAGCAGGCCGGCGACACCATCCTCGCTCCCATGCGCGCCGGTGCAGGCCTGCGCGCAGGTGCCAATGTCGGCTATCTGAGCTACACCCGCGAGCGCAAGATCCTGCCCTTCTGACGCAGGCTCCCCCCCTGAAACAAAAAGCGCCGGCCTCAGGGCCGGCGCTTTTCTGTGCGCGGAGAAACCCAGACCGTCAGTCGTCGTCCCGGTCCCGGCGCGTATCTTCATCGGCCCGGCCGCTGCGGCCACGCTCGTCTTCGTCTGCTTCCTCGACACGCTCTTCATAGGTCTCCGTGACATGGCCGGAATCAAACGATCCCTCCACCATCACGTCTTCCTCGATGAAGAAGTCGCCGGAAAAGAAGCTTTCCTGCGCCATCGCGCCGGACACGCTCATAAGCGCCGCAGCGGCAACCGCCGCGCAAAGCCTCGAAAGTGAAACGCCAAATCGCATGCCGGTGCTCATCCCTGGACGCTGCATGACCCATTCATGCCGAACTCAGGCAGGGCTGTGCAACCCCGCGTGAGATAATCAGCCTGACGGCAAATGGTTAAGAAGCCCGGCTGCGCTTGAGCTCGCGCAGAACCACCGCCACCCCGCGCACCGCAAAATAGCCGAGCGCACCGGCCACCAGCGCCACGAACGGCCAGTCGGCAAGGAAGCCCGACACCTGCATCGCCGCATAAGCCAGCACCGCAACTCCGGCCCACGCGCCCAGCGCCGTCTTCCGCCCGCCATCATCGAACCATTCAACACCGCTGCCGTTCGGCTCATCCAGCGTGTCAGGCACGCCGGGATCATCGGGCACGGGAGGCGGCACGATCACCGCGGGCGACACCGCAGCATCCGGCCGCACCTCCTTCACCGCCACCGCCGCATCGGCAGGTCGGGGCTTATCCGCAGGTCGGGGCTTATCCGCAGGTCGGGGATCGTCTTCGGTCGGCATGGGCACTCCGTTGTCACGGGGCGTTGGGCCAAGAGCTTAACGGTATTTCACCATGAAGGTGGCAAGTTTTCCGGCTTTTTGGCAGTCTCGCCTTCAAGGTCGGCACCCGGGGGAATTTGGGGTTTCAGGGGGCCTGTTCCTTATTTGGGGTATTGAGCGGAGGCTGCAATAGGCTGGCGCCGAAAGGCCGTGCTGCCGCAGCAGATCCGCTTCTGACAAGTGAGTAGTGTGATGGTGGAAGCGTTGATGCTCGTCCTTCTGGGCATGCTGGTCATGACCCTGATTTCGCTGGCGCTGGCGCCTGTGCTGTGGGCCCGCGCCGCGCGCGTCACCACCGAAAAGATCCAGCAGGACGTCCATTCCGCAGCCTTCGACGAGGCCAGCCAGACCGTCTCCCGCAAATATGAAGGGGAACTGGCCGAGCGGGAATCCGCCCTGCGCTCCGAGATCGAACAGCTGGAAGCCTCCCGCGACAAGATTTCGGCGGAGGCCTCCGGGCGGGTGAATACGCTCGAGGAAACCCGCAACTCGCTGGAACAGCAGATCGCCGTGCTGGAACAGGAAATCACCCGCCGCGACGACCTCCTGGAAGAAGCAAACACCCGCTACCAGGCACTGGCCGACAGGATCGCCGGTCTCGGCAGCCGGGCGGATGCGCTGGGCCGCGAAGCCGCCGATCTTGGCAGCCGTGCCGGCACCCTCAGCAGCGAGATCGCCGATCTCGGCCAGTCCCACCACGACATCGCCCAGTCCCTGCACCCGGAAACGACACCGGCCGTGGCAGCCACAACAGCCGAACCGGCCCCCGTTGAGGCTCCTGCGACACCGGAACCCATCTCCGTCACGGTCGAGCAGCCGGCAGAGGACACCGCCGCCGCTGACGACGCACCGGAAACCAATGGCGCTGCTGCGATGACGGCGGAAGACGCTGCGGACGAGACCCCGCATGAGCCTGTCCCGACCCAGGAGCCATCCTTGTCGGACCGCATCCGGGCCCTGCGCGACGGCGCGTCGGCCTAGAGTGCGACGGCGCATCGGCCTAATGGGCGACAGTGCACCGGCCTAATGGGCGACAGCGCATCGGCCTGACAGGCTCAAACTGATAGGAAGATTGGTGACCCCTAGGGGACTCGAACCCCTGCTTCCGCCGTGAGAGGGCGGCGTCCTAACCGCTAGACGAAGGGGCCAGCGGCAGATCGCAGCAGCGCATACGCAGCGTCAGGCGATCAGGAGCGCGGGGTATACACGCCCCGCCCCGGCTTATGCAAGCACTCTCTTTTACGTGACGCTGTTACGTAAAAAATACCGGAATTCCGCCGGTTTTTCGCCCATCCTGGATTGACATTCTGTCAGCGCGACGGCATTGTCCGCACCAGCAAAGGCGTTTCCTCCCTATCCAGCGCCTGCGCGAACCTCTGCCGCCGGCCGGATTTCTGGCTGGCGGTTTTTTTTGCCCCGGCGTCCGGGTGTCAGCGGTTCAAGACCCGCCAGCTCAGGGCACGTCCGGCGTCAGCACCAGATTGCGGATCACAAGGCCCGAACGGGTGTTGACCACCATGATCCGCTCCGGCTGCCCGTCGCTTACGAGGTGGATCACCAGCCGCCGCTCATCCCCGGTCACCGACCGGATTGTGTAGCCCGCCGGCACCGGCACCTCGAACTCCCCGGCCGGCGTCACCGCCACCTGCGGCACCGGCGCGGTCTCCGCCTCCTCGCCGGACGCGGAAATGCGTGAGGCAATCGTTGCCACCACAATGGCAAACCCGATAATCAGGAGCACACCCAGGACGATGACCGTGATCAGCAGCACGCGCTGCGTCCGGGCTGCGGCCTCGTCCAGTTCTTCCGTTTCGCCCGCGTCGCCCGCGGGCCTGCTGTCCTGAGCGGCCATGACCGATCCCCAAAAGAGTGAGCAGGAGCTTCCGCACACAGAACCTGACAAGGCCTGGTTCCGCGTCGAGCCCCTGGAGCTGAGCGACATGGATGCCAGCGACGAGGGGGACGGCGCAAGTGTCTTGCGCGTTTTTGTCGGCCCTGACGCCCCGAAAATGCGGATCGACAAGCTGCTGGCCGAAGCCCTGCCTGATTTCTCCCGCGCCCGCCTCCAGGCCCTGATCGCCGAAGGCGCGGTGACGCTGATGGATGCTCCGTATAAGGAAGATGAATCTCAGGACGTGCAGGACGCTACCGCTCGCCCAGTCAGGAGCGCGTCCGCCAAGATCCAGCCCGAAACAGCACTCGATATCACCCTGCCGCCCCTCAAGGCGGCCGAGCCTGTGCCGCAGGCCATCCCCCTCGACGTGCTTTACGAAGACAACCACGTCATTGTCATCAACAAGCCCGCCGGCATGGTCGTGCATCCCGCCGCCGGCAATGAGGACGGCACGCTGGTGAACGCGCTGCTGCATCATTGCGCGGGCTCCCTGTCAGGCATCGGCGGCGTCGCCCGTCCGGGCATCGTCCACCGCTTGGACAAGGACACCTCCGGCGTCATGATCGCCGCCAAGACGGATCAGGCCCACAAGGCCCTGGCCGATCAGTTCGCCTCCCATGGCGCCGACGGGGCGCTGGAACGCGCCTATCTGGCCCTCGTCTGGGGCAGCCCCAAGCGCCAGAAGACAATCATCGACGCCCCCCTGGGCCGTGCGCCCCACGACCGCAAGAAGATGGCGGTTGTGTCCGAGGCAGCCGGCCGCCGCGCGGTCACCCATGTGGAAGTGCGCGAGCGCTTCGAGCCCGACGGCAAGCCCGTGGCAGCCCTCGTCGAATGCCGGCTGGAAACCGGCCGCACCCATCAGATCCGCGTCCACCTCACCCGCGAAGGCACCCCCGTGATCGGGGACCCGGTCTATGGCCGCAGCCACATGACCATGGCCAATGCCCTGCCGGACCCGGCAAGAAGCCTCGCCAAGTCCTTTTCGCGCCAGGCGCTGCACGCCTATCTGCTGGGCTTCACCCACCCGGAAACGGGAGAAAAGCTGGTTTTTGAAGCTCCCCTGCCCGAAGACATGACAGCCCTCCTCGCCTCTTTAGAAGCGCTATAAAATAGTTGTGAACATCCCCTTCAAAATTCACCATTGACCCTTATTTAAGCAGGGCTCCGGAAAACCCTGCGTAAACCCGCCCAGGCGGAACAAATGCCGGGGGTTTGGGGTAGACTGGACAGGCCCACTTCCACCAGACGGGCCGGAGGGGAGACAGATTATGGCGAACAATACGATTCCGAGCCTCACGCCGGACGGCAGCCTGACGCGCTACCTGCAGGAAATCCGCAAATTTCCGATGCTGGAGCCGGAAGAGGAATACATGCTCGCCAAGCGCTATGCCGAGCACGAGGATTCCGACGCCGCCCACAAGATGGTGACGAGCCATCTGCGCCTCGTCGCCAAGATCGCCATGGGCTATCGCGGCTACGGCCTGCCGATTGCCGAGGTGATCTCCGAGGGCAATGTGGGCCTGATGCAGGCCGTGAAGCGCTTCGACCCTGAAAAGGGCTTCCGCCTGGCCACCTACGCCATGTGGTGGATCCGCGCCGCCATCCAGGAATACATCCTCCGCTCCTGGTCGCTGGTGAAGATCGGCACCACGGCGGCGCAAAAGAAGCTGTTCTTCAACCTGCGCAAGGCCAAGAGCAAGATCGACGCGCTGGAAGACGGCGACCTGCATCCGGACCAGGTCCAGGCCATCGCCACCAAGCTGGGCGTGCCCGAGCAGGACGTGATCAACATGAACCGCCGCATGTCCAATGGCGGCGACCAGTCCCTCAACGCGCCCCTGCGGGCCGACGCCGATGGCGGCGAGTGGCAGGACTGGCTGGTGGATGAAAGCGAAACCGCCGAGGATGTCGTCTCCGAGAATGAGGAGCTGACGCGCCGCCGCGAAATGCTGCACACCGCCATGGAAACCCTCAATGAGCGCGAGATGCACATCCTCACCGAGCGCCGCCTCAAGGATGAGCCCTCGACGCTGGAAGAGCTGAGCCAGGAATATGGCATCAGCCGCGAGCGCGTGCGCCAGATCGAGGTCCGCGCGTTTGAGAAGCTGCAAAAGGCCATGCGGGCCGCGCACAAGGACGAGATCCGCGCCACCCGCGAAAAGGCCGAGGAATACGCAAACTAGGATCAGGCCGGGCGCGGATCAGAAATCCGCGTCCGCCACATCCACCGCCTTGCATTTGCGGCAGCGCAGCTCGATCGTCGAGCCGTCCGTCCCCGGAAACCGCATTTTCACCCAGCGCCCCCGGGCGTCATACCAGACCTCGTTGTCGATCGCCCCCTCATACTGGTAGCGCGTGGCCTCGATCACGCCGTGGGCCGTCTCCACCTGCTCCGTCCCCTTCGGCACCAGCCGCACATCGGCCACCCGCCCGGTGATCGTGTTGATCACCTTGTCGGTACCGATGACGCCGGCATTCCAGTGATTGGTGGGATAGACGGTCAGCGGCGCCTCATAGGGGCCGTTCGGCCCGTCGACCCGGATCAAATCGCCTTCGGCTCGCGCCTCAACTTCGGCCACGTCACCGTTCTGGTCCGTGCGCGCGGTAAGCGCCACCAGCTTGCCGTCCCGCCACAGGGCTTCGGACGCATAATCGAGCCGGTACAGCGTCACGAAAAGCGCGCCCACCTTGAGGTCGAAGTCCGTGTTGACCCGGAGCCCGTCCTCATCGGCCGCAAAGCTCACACTGTGTCGGCCGATAGGCGACCCATTGCGGTAAATCCCGAACTCGATCCCCTCACCATACAGCGAGCGAACCTCATCCACGGACGCTGCCCAGGCCGGTGACTGGCTTGAAACCGCCAGAAAACCGGACACCAGAGCCCCGATCACACCTGTAGCCGAAAAAAATACGCGCCGCATATGAACCCTCGCAAGGAAATGCCTGTCTGACAGACCCTACGAATGGGCGCGCCCACTGGATCAATTGCCTGATCGACCACCGGTCAATCAGGCCTGGGCCCTATTGGGCGGCCACGCCCGTGCCGATGGGGCAGGACACGCCGGTCCCGCCGAGCCCGCAATACCCATTGGGGTTCTTCGCCAGATATTGCTGGTGATAGTCCTCGGCGAAATAGAATTCCGGCGCCGGGCGGATTTCAGTCGTCACCGTGCCAAAGCCCTGCCCCTTGAGCGCCGCCTCATAGGCAGCCTTGGAGGCCTTGGCCGCCTCCAGCTGGTCATCCGTATACGTATAGATCGCAGAGCGGTACTGCGTGCCCACGTCATTGCCCTGCCGCATGCCCTGCGTCGGGTCATGGGCCTCCCAGAAGGTTTTGAGCAGCGTCTCGAAGCTCACCTTGGACGGGTCGAACACCACCAGCACCACTTCGGTGTGGTTGGTCTGCCCCGAACACACTTCCTCATAGGTCGCGTTCGGCGTCACCCCGCCCGCATAGCCCACGGCCGTCACATGAGCACCGTCCAGCTCCCAGAACTTGCGCTCCGCCCCCCAGAAGCACCCAAGTCCGAACTGCACCTGCTGCAGCCCCTCGGGATACGGCCCCTTGAGCGGCTGGCCGTTCACGAAATGGGTGGACGCTGTCGGGATCGCCATGTCGCGCCCCGGCAGCGCTGCATCGGCTGACACCATCTCGGCCTTCTTGCGCAGAAACATCATCGGGCAAACCTCCGGTCTTGATCGGCATGTCTGGCAGCGCGGAGACGCGCGCTCATTGACGGAATAAGATACCGTTTTCGCGTGCCGCACAAATCACACCAGAACACATAGGACGCCCGATGTCCGATGACGACCCGACACCCCCACAATCGGCAGATTCACACTCGGCAAGGTCAAAATCGGCACCAACACAATCAGCACCGCAACTGGGCCTTGAGCCCATGCCCCTAAGGCAGGCAGGCCTCGGGCTGGCATTATTGCTCTACGCGATCTCCCTCGCCCTCCCCGGCCTGCATCTCAGGGACTATCCGCCCGTGGAGGGCTACCGGATCCTGCTCACCGGCTGGTACGGGCTCATGGTCCTGCAGGTCGCATGGCTCGCCAACCCGCTCTTCGCCGCAGCCGTGATCGCCGCATTCCGGCACCGGCCACGTCTCGCGTTCGGGCTGGCCGCGGCCGCCTTCGGCATAGGGCTCCTGTCCTTCACCGCCACCAACTGGATTGCGCACCATGCCTATATAGAGCGGCTGGGCGCGGGGTTTTATGTGTGGATGGCGGCGTTTCTGGTGCTGGCCGCCACCAGCCTCATATCCCGACGCACCACCCCATCCGGCAAGGACCCTACGCCGCCTGCCTGACGAGCATCGCCACCCCGGTGGCCCAGCCCATCTGCGCAAAGACAAATCCGTCCCGCCCCGCCAGGTCCGCCAGCAGCCGGTCCACATTGGCCTGGTGCCCGTCCGGCCAGTTGGGCCGGGGCAGCAAATCATCGATCACGTAAACCCCGCCGGGGCCCAGCGCGGCAAGCGCCTCATCGAGATGGGAGAACTTGCCCGGCCAGGCATCGGCAAAAATGAGGTCGAATTCAGCAGCCGCCATCTGGGCCAGCGCGGTGCCGCCATCCTCAAGCAGAAACCGCACCCGCCCGTCCGCACCCAGCGTGTCGCGCGCCACGGCCTGCGCCGTCTCATCAGTATCAATCGTGAGCAGAGATGCCTGCGCATCCATCCCGTGCAGCAGCCAGGCCGCGCCCAGCCCGCAGCCGGTGCCGAGCTCCAGCATCCGCCCGCCGGGTTTTGACGCGGCAAGCGCTGCAAGCAGACGCCCCACCTCGCGGTCGGAATTCATGTCAAAGCCTAGTGCTGCCGCGCGCGCCTCAATGGCTTCCAGCGCGGCGGGAAGCGGCTGTGCCTGTCCCATCGTCCCTCCAGAACCAAAAGCCTCCAGACCCAAAAAAGGGCCGCCCCGGCGCTCTGCCAGGCACGGCCCTTTCCCGTGACTTCAGCGGGGTGGAAACCCCAAGGCTAAAAGCACTTCCGGCTAGCGGACCCCCTCAGAGGCTGCCCCAAATAGACCCGCGACCGACAAGGACCCAAAGCCCCGCTGCGTGACACTCGACATTGGATCACCTCCTTTCAATACGTTGAAACCGCCATTGAGGCTGAGGTGATTTGCCGATTTTGACAAGCGCGAAAACGTACCAAGCCACCCCACCAGAGCCGCACGGTTGCTTTTTGTTAACTAATTGGCCATTCCATACAATTGAGTTGGCCGGGGAAGTACAATGCTCAGCACGATTGGTTACGAAGGCGCCTCTTTGGAGGACTTCATCTCGACGATGCGTGAAGCTGGGATCGAAGTGCTTATTGATATACGTGAGCGCGCTCAGTCCCGTCGAAAGGGGTTCTCCAAGACGGCTTTAAGCGAGGCGCTTGCAGATGCCGGGATTGAGTACATCCATCTAAGAGAGTTGGGAGACCCAAAACAGGGTCGGGACGCCGCACGCCGCGGCGACTGGAAAGAGTTTCGCCGGGTCTTCAATGGTGTACTGAGATCAAACAGCGCCAAAGAGGGGATAGACAGGATCTCTTCGATCGCATCTGGAAGAAGCGTTTGCTTGCTTTGCTATGAGCGAGACGAAAAGACTTGCCACCGCAAGATCGTATCCGAAATAGTTGAGTCTAGGTTGTGCACAAAGACTCGACACCTCGGAGTACGTCGCCTTGAAAGGGCCGCAGCGTAAGAGCAATGATCATGTGGTAGTGCTAGTTAAAGCGCTCCCACATAGAAGCAGCCGCTACTTTGAGACGGTTTGCTGTGCCGGCGTTGGGTTGGACCGTAAGTGGAGACGGCAATACCCGGTTCCGTACCGAATACTCCAAGATGATCAAAGGTTCGCACGCTGGTCTTGGATAAAGTACTCATACGTACCTCCTTCGGATGATCGGAGGAAAGAAAGCCAGAAAGCAATTCCCGAGTCGATCAGAGTCGTCGGCAAGCTTACACCCAACGAGAGAGCACGGTTTGTCGCGCCCTTGTTTCGAGAAAGTACGGAAGAAGCTGCGTCGCGCGGAGAGTCCCTTACGCTCATCAGACCAGCTGATGTAAATTTGAGTTGGAGCAGGAAGAGCAGCACAACAATTGCGCAGGAGCGCATCCGTCACGCCGCCCTCGCAAACCAGCTTTCCATGTTCGATAACAACGACGTCAAACCGGTCGAACCATGTCCATTCGAGTTTTGTTTCAAATGGCAAAGTCCCGACGGCAAAACACATACCCATACATGTGATGATTGGGAGACGTCAGCCGCATTCTTCAGGAGACGCAAGGCCTACGGAGAAGCTGCAGCGCTGCAGTCGCTCAAGCAAACGTATGAGAACGAATACGCGTCGCGGGGCATAGCCTTCGCACTAGGAACGCATAGCAAGAGAAGTGATCAATGGCTTCTTGTAGGCGTTCTCCGGGTCGATGAAATGGCACAGCAAGAACTCTTTTAGCCCCTACCCCTTCAACGCCTCATTCGACACCTTCACCTGTTCCAGTTTCTCCGCGTCCTGATAAATCTCGCCGCCGGTATTCCGAAAAGTTTCGGCCATCTGTTCCATGCCCTCTGCCGCTTCCTTTTCGGCCGCGTAGTCGCGCACGTCCTGGCTGATCTTCATCGAGCAGAATTTCGGCCCGCACATGGAGCAGAAATGCGCCACCTTGTGCGCTTCCTTGGGCAAAGTCTGGTCGTGGAACTCGCGCGCCCGCTCCGGGTCGAGCGACAGGTTGAACTGGTCCAGCCAGCGGAACTCGAACCGCGCGCGCGACAGCGCGTCATCGCGCAACTGCGCGCCCGGATGCCCCTTGGCAAGGTCCGCGGCATGGGCGGCGATCTTGTAGGTGATCACGCCCTCCTTCACGTCGTCGCGGTCCGGCAGGCCCAGATGCTCCTTCGGCGTCACATAGCAAAGCATCGCGCAGCCGAACCAGCCGATCATCGCCGCCCCGATGCCGGAGGTGATGTGGTCATAGCCCGGCGCGATGTCCGTCGTCAGCGGGCCCAGCGTATAGAACGGTGCCTCGCCGCATTCGCGCAGCTGCTTGTCCATATTGACCTTGATCTTGTGCATGGGCACATGCCCCGGCCCTTCGATCATCACCTGGCAGCCCTTTTCCCAGGCCACTTTCGTCAGCTCACCGAGGGTTTCAAGCTCGGCGAACTGCGCCGCGTCATTGGCATCCGCCACCGAGCCCGGGCGCAACCCGTCCCCCAGCGAGAACGACACGTCATACTTGCGCATGATGTCGCAGATCTCGTCGAAATGCTCATACAGAAAACTCTCCTTGTGGTGATGCAGGCACCACTTGGCCATGATCGAGCCGCCGCGCGACACGATGCCCGTCACCCGCTTTGCCGTCAGGTGAATGAACGGCAGCCGCACGCCCGCATGGATGGTGAAGTAATCCACCCCCTGCTCCGCCTGCTCGATCAGCGTGTCGCGGAACACTTCCCATGTCAGGTCCTCGGCAATGCCGTTCACCTTCTCCAGCGCCTGGTAGATCGGCACCGTGCCGATGGGCACCGGCGAATTGCGGATGATCCATTCACGCGTGTTGTGAATGTTGCGGCCGGTGGAGAGGTCCATCACCGTGTCCGCCCCCCAGCGGATCGACCACACCATCTTGTCCACCTCTTCGGCCACCGACGACGTCACCGCCGAATTGCCGATATTGGCGTTGATCTTCACCAGGAAATTGCGGCCGATGATCATCGGCTCCAGTTCCGGGTGATTGATATTGGCCGGAATGATCGCCCGCCCGCGCGCAATTTCAGAGCGCACGAATTCCGCCGTGATGAACTCAGGAATCTCCGCCCCGAAGCTCTCCCCCTGCGCCACGTCATCCGCGGCACTCTCCAGCGCCTGCTTGCGGCCGATATTCTCGCGCAGCGCCACATATTCCATTTCCTTGGTGATGATGCCCGCCCGCGCGCACTCATACTGCGTCAGCGGCCGCGACCCGTCGCCCGCCAGCGGCCGGTTGCTGACGGGAAACGCCCGCGCCAGATGCGCCTCGGACACATTGCCGTTGTCTTCCGGCTTCACCTCGCGCCCGTCATAGACGGAAACCCCGCCGCGCTCCTGCACCCAGGCCGTGCGCGCCCGCGGCAGCCCCGCCTCGATGTCGATCACAACGTCCGGGTCGGAATAAACCCCCGACGTGTCATAGACCCGCACCGGCGGCTCCATCGCGGAAGGTTCAAGTTCGATCTCGCGCAGCGGCACCTGCACATCCGGCATCCCCTCCGGCGACACATAGACCTTGCGCGAGGCCGGCAGCGGCCCGGTGGTCACATCGTCGGTCGTCGGCGCATTCGGCGTCGAATGAATATTCATGGGGAAGAGCCCTCCGTGTCGGCATGGGGATGCAGCCCCACGCGAATTCCGCACCGCCGGGCAAACTGACGTCAGGAGGAGAAAAAGCGCGCCGTACCGCCATCCAACGCATGGCCGCGCCCTTGGGTCCCAGTCCCTTCGCCGGCATAACCCGGATCAGGTTCAAAGGGTTCAGGCAAAGGCCCATCTCAGCACCGCAACCCGCAGCGCACCCCTTGGAACAACGCCCGCAGTGTGACTCCGTTTGCCCCCCGCGAAAACCCCTCACCCACCCGTTATTTGACCCCCCGCCACCGCCCGCACATGCTGCGGACTGGACTGGTTCACTTTCCGGACGCGCCATGGAATCGATCTACTGGGTCCTCAACTGGGCCTGCCACCGCAAATGCACCCACTGCTATGAGGACCGCTTCCGCCCCTATGTGCGCGGCGCGCTGGAGGCCGTGGTGCGCGAGGCGGAGGACGCTTTCCCCCGGATCATCGCCAACCTGCCCGAGCGGATGACCTATCTCGACACGTCCGCGCCCGATGACAGCGAAGCGGGCTTCAAGGAGCGCCGCGGCCGCATCATCATGGCCGGCGGCGAGGTGCTGCTCGACCCCGTCCGCGAGCGCGTGCTTTACCCGGTGCTGGAGGCGCTGAACGCCAGATACCGCAACCAGGGCGGCGTTGATATCTCGATCCAGACCACCGGCGACCTCGTTACCGAACAGATACTGGAAGACCTCCGCGAGCGCGGCATCCGCATGATCGCCATTTCCGGCATGGATGATTTCCACGTCGGCATGGAAGGCGACAAGCGCAAGCCGCTGATCGACAAGCTGCACACGATGTTCGAAAAAACGGGCTATACGGAGCATTCAGCCCGCACAGGTTTCGGCGAATGGCAGAAGAATGACGGGCCGACCTATCTCTTTTTCGGCGCTACCGAAGACGCTTGGATCGGCAAGATCTGGCCCCGCGGCCGCGCCTGGGACAACGGCCTCAGCCGCGCCACCCTGAAGGACAACTTCTGCAACGCCTGGTCCGGCGGCTTGGGCTTCCTCAACCACCGCTATGCGGGCTCCGAAGTCTCCATCGACCCCACAGGCGACGTCTTCCCCTGCTGCCTCAAGACCAAGGCCCCCATCGGCAATGTCACCGAAGAAAAGCTGACCGACATCCTCGACAGTCTCGTCGGCCACCCCGCCTTTGAAGCCATCAATATGGGCCACCCGGAACGCATGGGCCTCAGCCACGGCTGGGACGTCGGCACCTTTTATGAAAAGTCAAAGACCAAAGACCCCAAGGGCAACGACTACCAGAACCTCTGCATCGGCTGCGACCGCTTCCACGAGGAAGTCCTCGCCCCGGTCATCGAAGACATCCGGCAGGAACGGCTACGCGCCCTCGGCGTAGAAGCAGGCCCGCTGGTGGTGGCGAAGTAGACAACCATCTGCATTAGGCCTAGAAATGCACCACCTACTATACATCTATGGTTGCATTCGATATGGCAAAGCGAGCAAAAGCCGAAAATTGGCTGTTCTTCATTGACACAAATGTGTTGCTAGATTTCTACCGGCTCGGCGGTCCAAGCGCTGAACGACAACTCAAGGCATTAGAGCAACATAAAGGCGTAATCATCATTCTGGATCAAGTCTGGGCGGAATTTCTCAGGAATAGACAAAAAGTCATACATGAGGATGCCATTAAAAATCTTGCAAAAAGCCCGCAGAGAAACGCGCCTCCAATAGTCACGGATTATCAGCCTTTCAAGATGTACAGGAAGGCTACCACTGAATCTGAGAAACAGCTCAAGAAGGTAAGAGACAAGATCGAGAAAGTATTGCGAGACCCATCGAAACACGATCCTGTTTATCAGTCTCTCAAACGAATTTTTTCCAACGACAGTCCGTACAATCTGCGGCGCCCCGACAAACGACGTTTTCAGATTAGAAGCTTAGCAAGAAAGAGGTTCTCCTTAGGTTATCCGCCACGGAAGGCGAACGACACATCCATCGGTGATGCCGTAAACTGGGAATGGATCATTCACTGCGCGCAGAATTGCCCAAACAAATCACATGTGATGATTGTCACCAGAGATCAAGACTACGGAATAATGTTTGATGGTGCGCCAATCCTCAATGATTGGCTGAAGCACGAGTTTTCTGAAAGGGTCGGTACCCGTAGAAAAGTCGAACTGTCCAACAAGCTGACAGAAGCTATTAAGAAGATGAATGGCTCGGTTACACAGACCGACGTAAAGGAAGAAAAAGATCTTATTGGCTTATACAAGTCTTCGAGGTCGTTCGTAGAGCAACCATCACAACTGACAATATCACCACAGCTACTGCGATCCACTTCCGACTCGGAAGCACTCAGAAGCATGTTGGCAAGCTTGTTGAAGTCATCGCGTAGTGATGATTAATCCGCAAACGGATCATGCACCAAAATCGTATCATCCCGCTCCGGGCTCGTTGACAGCAGCGCCACCGGCGCCTCAATCAGTTCCTCGATCAGCCGCACATATTTGATCGCCTGCGCCGGCAAGTCTGCCCAGCTGCGCGCCCCTTCCGTGCTCTCGGACCAGCCCTCAAGCGTCGTGTATTCGCACTTGACCCGCGCCTGGCTCGGCGCATCCGCCGGCAGGTGGTCGAGCGGCTTGCCGTCCAGCGTGTAGCCGGTGCACACCTTGATCTCGTCGAAGCCATCCAGCACGTCGAGCTTGGTGAGCGCGATGCCTTCAATGCCGCCGGTCTTGATCGCCTGGCGCACCAGCACCGCGTCAAACCAGCCGCAGCGGCGCTTGCGCCCCGTCACCGTGCCGAACTCATGCCCGCGCTCGCCCAGCTTCTGGCCAACCTCGTTGTCCTGCTCGGTCGGGAACGGCCCCTCGCCCACGCGCGTCGTATAGGCCTTGGTGATGCCCAGCACATAGCCGATGGACCCCGGCCCCATGCCGGTGCCGCCCGCCGCCTGCCCGGCAATCGTGTTGGAGGAGGTAACAAACGGATAGGTGCCGTGGTCAATGTCCAGAAGCGTGCCCTGCGCCCCTTCAAACAGGATGCGCTTGCCCGCCTTCTTGGCCTCATCCAGCACCAGCCACACGGGCTTGGCTAAGGGCAGGATGCGCGGCGCGATCTCCTTCAGCGCATCGACAATCGGCCCCGCTTCAATTTCGTCGAGATTGTTGCCCCGGCGCAGCGCGTTGTGGTGCACCAGTAGGTTCTCCACCTTGGCCGGCAGGGTGTCCGGGTCTCCCAGATCAACCACGCGCAGGCCGCGGCGGGCCACCTTGTCTTCATAGGCCGGGCCGATGCCGCGCTTGGTGGTACCGATCTTGGTGCCCGAATTGGCGCTCTCGCGCATTTCGTCCAGCTCGCGGTGCACCGGCAGGATCAGCGTCGCGTTCTCGGCGATCATCAGGTTGTCCGGTGTCACGGCCACGCCCTGACCGGCAATCTGGTCGGCTTCCTTGACGAACGCCCACGGGTCCAGCACCACGCCATTGCCGAGGATCGACAGCTTGCCCGGCCGCACGATGCCCGACGGCAGCAGCGACAGCTTGAACACCTTGCCGTCGATCACAAGCGTATGGCCCGCATTGTGCCCGCCCTGGAAGCGCACAACCACGTCAGCACGCTCCGACAGCCAGTCCACAATCTTGCCCTTGCCCTCGTCGCCCCACTGGGAGCCGACGACCGCTACATTCGCCATCGCTTGTAATCCTGTAAATGTCCGGAAAGCGGCGGGACTATAGCGAGTCCCGCTGCAATCTCAAATGCACCAGGTGCATATCACGGGCGCACCGCTGCACGCCCCCCAAATCCCACGAAAAAGGGGGCGCGTGCACCCGCACGCGCCCCCTGATGTCGATTGGCTTGCCGGTTCGATCAGAACTTCAGCGCCTTGGCCTGCTTCACATTCGGCAGCGCCATAACCTTCTTCAGGGTCTCGGCACACACTTCCTGGTCCACGTCGATCAGCGCAATGGCGTCGCCGCCCGGCGCCACGCGGCCGAGATTGAACGAGGCGATGTTGATGCCCGCATCCGCCAGCACCGTGCCGAGGCCGCCGATGAAGCCCGGCTTGTCGTCATTGGTGACATACAGCATGTCGCGCGTCAGGGCGGCTTCCATGCCGATGCCCTTCACCTGGATGATGCGCGGGCTGCCATCGCCGAACACCGTGCCGCCAACGGAGCGCGTCTGACGCTCGGTGGTGACGGACAGCATGATGTAGCCCTCATAGGCGCCATGCTGGCCCTTCTTGGTCTCGTTCACCTTGATGCCGCGTTCCTTCACGATGGCAGGCGCGGACACCATGTTGACGTCAGTCAGCATCGGCTTCATCAGCCCCATCAGCATGGAGTTGACGAGCGGCTTGGTGTTGAGCTCGGCAGCGTCGCCCACGAACTCGATGGTCACCTCCTCGATGCCCGTCTCGGTCAGCTGGCCGGCAAACAGGCCGAGCTGTTCGGACAGGGTGATCCACGGGCCCAGCTTCTGCGCGTCCTCGGCAGACACCGACGGCACGTTGATCGCATTGGTGATGGCGCCATCCAGAAGATAGTCGGACATCTGCTCCGCCACCTGCAGCGCCACATTCTCCTGCGCCTCAGACGTCGAGGCTCCCAGATGCGGCGTCGCGATCAGGTTGTCGAGACCGAACAGCGCGTTCTCCTTGGCGGGCTCTTCCTCGAACACGTCAAGCGCGGCACCGGCCACCTTGCCGCTTTCAAGCGCTGCCTTGAGGTCTGCTTCGACGATCAGGCCGCCGCGGGCGCAGTTCACGATGCGCACGCCGTCCTTCATCTTCTCGATCGCAGCCGCGTCGATGATGTTGCGCGTGGCGTCGGTCAGCGGCGTGTGCAGGGTGATGATGTCGGCGCGCTTGAACAGCTCGTCCAGTTCCACCTTCTCGATGCCCATCTCCTTGGCGCGCTCCGGCGTCAGGAACGGGTCATAGCCCACCACCTTCATGCGCAGACCCAGCGCCCGGTCGCACACGATGGAGCCGATATTGCCGCAGCCGATGACGCCCAGCGTCTTGGCCGTCAGCTCAACGCCCATGAACTTGGATTTTTCCCACTTGCCTTCATGGGTGGACGCATTGGCCTGCGGGATCTGCCGTGCCAGCGCCATCATCATGGAGATGGCATGCTCGGCTGTGGTGATGGAATTGCCGAACGGCGTATTCATCACGATCACGCCCTTGGCGGTCGCAGCCGGAATATCGACATTGTCGACACCGATGCCGGCGCGGCCGACGACCTTGAGGTTGTCCGCCTTCTCCAGCACATCCGCCGTCACCTTGGTGGCAGAGCGGATGGCGAGGCCGTCATACTGGCCGATGATGGACAGAAGCTCGTCCTTGTCGAGGCCCGGCTTGAAGTCCACGTCGAGACCACGGTTCTTGAAAATCTCCACGGCGGCGGGAGACAGCTTGTCGGAAATCAGCACCTTGGGCATGGGGAAACTCCTCGAAGGTGAATTGCTATGTCGGGATCAGGGTGAGCGGCAGGCGGCCAGGCATCCCTGCCCGCCTGCGTCATGTCTCTTGGCGCCTAGGCTGCTTCGGCCTGCTTGGCTTCCGCATAGGCCCAGTCGAGCCACGGCAGCAGCGCCTGCATGTCAGCCACTTCGATGGTGGCACCGGCCCAGATACGCAGGCCCGCCGGCGCGTCGCGATAGGCGCCGATGTCGTAGGCAACGCCTTCTGCGTCCAGCAGGCTTGCCAGCTTCTTCGATGCTGCCGCCTGCTGCTCTTCCGTCAGCGCCTCATCCACGATGGTCAGGCACACCGACGTGTTGGAGCGGTTCGCCACATCCTTGCAGAGGAAATCCACCCACGGGGTTTCTTCCACCCACTTGGTGAGAGCAGCCATGTTGGCGTCGGCGCGGGCCATCAGGCCCTTCAGACCGCCGATCGACTTCGACCATTCCAGCGCATCGATATAGTCCTCGACACACAGCATGGACGGCGTGTTGATGGTCTCGCCCTTGAAGATGCCGTCGATCAGCTTGCCGCCCTTGGTGAGGCGGAAGATCTTCGGCATCGGCCAGGCAGGGGTGTAGCTCTCAAGCCGTTCCACCGCCCGCGGGCTCAGGATCAGCATGCCGTGCGCCGCTTCGCCGCCCAGCACCTTCTGCCAGGAATAGGTCACGACATCGAGCTTGGCCCAGTCGAGATCCTGCGCGAAGGCCGCAGAGGTTGCGTCACAGATGGTGAGGCCTTCCCGGTCAGCGGCAATCCAGTCCGCGTTCGGCACACGCACACCGGAGGTGGTGCCGTTCCAGGTGAAGACGACATCATGCGTGGGGTCGACCTGGCTCAGATCCGGCAGCTCGCCGTAGCCCGCCTCGATCTTGCGGGCATCGTCCAGCTTCAGCTGCTTGATGACATCCGTCACCCAGCCGGAGCCGAAGCTTTCCCACGCCAGCATGTCCACCGGACGCGCGCCCAGCAGCGACCACATGGCCATCTCGACAGCACCCGTATCGGACGCCGGCACGATGCCGATCTTGTAGTCGTCGGGAATGCCCAGCACCTCGCGCGTCAGCTCGATCGCGTAAGCGAGCTTGGCCTTGCCCGGCTTGGACCGGTGCGAGCGCCCGAGGCATGCATCTTCGAGGTTGGAAAGGGTCCAGCCGGGGCGCTTTGCGCAGGGGCCGGACGAGAAATTCGGGTTTGCCGGACGAATGCCCGGCTTGTTGGCCGCTGCCGCTGCAGGCGCGCCGCCATTGGTAGTATCTGCCATGGTGTATCTCCCTCCTTGCAGAGGGTCGCGCTTCGTTGGGGAAGCGTGGCCCGCGCCGTACATAGGCGAGCCCCCCTCAAAGGTCAAATGAAGCTTTTGCCGTGCCTACCGGGCCGTTAACTGCCTGCCCGTCGGAACATGTCCGCCCGCCCCCGGTTACTCCCCCAGGCTCACACCAACCGGAAGGAGCACATCATGGCTTTTGCCAGCCTCAAGGACGTCTATATCCACCAGCTGCAGGACCTCTACAGCGCCAACAAGCAGGCGCGGCTTACCACCCAGAAGCTCGCCGCCGCCGCCAAGGATCCTGAACTTCAGAAAGCCCTCGAAGCCGGTGTTATCGGCATCGAAAACGGCATGACCGCCCTCGACGCCATGATCAAGGGTCACGGCGAGTCCCCCACTGCCGAGTTCTGCAAGGGCATGGAAGGCATCGTGAAGGAAGCCCAGGCCCACGCCCTGGATGCCGACTTCACCAATGACGAGGTGCAGGACGCCGTCATCATCACCCAGTATCAGCGCATGGTGCACTACGCGCTTGCCGGCTATGGCTGCGTCAAGACCTTCGCCAAGCGTCTGGGCCATGACGAAGAAGCCCGCGCCCTCGAGGACTGCCTCAAGGAAACCCGCTCCGGCGACCTCACCATGAGCGAACTCGCCATGGGCGGCATCAACAAGAAGGCCGCCTGACCCGCGGGCCCCTGAGGCCACCGACCTGACAAGACCAGCCCGCGGCCGCCCCAAGCGACCGCGGGCTTTTTCCATCGACATCAAATTAATGACACGCATTGTTTCCTTCGGTGGCATGCGCCATTCTCCCGGAAAACCAACAAGAGCCCGGCCGCCCGCAACGCGGGTGGCCCCAGCACACGCTTCCAGGGAGATACCACCGGATGGGACGCAAGATCCTTCTCATCACCACCGACCAGATGCGCTACGACGCGCTGGGCTGCACCGGCGGCAAGGTCGCGCGCACCCCGCGACTTGATGCGCTGGCGCAGTCGGGCATCAACTTCACCCGGGCACACAACCAGTCGGTGGTCTGCATGCCCGCCCGCGCCACCATCGTCACCGGCCAATACCCGGCCTCCCATGGTGTCTGGATGAATGGTGTCGCCCTGCCGGAAGACGCGCCTTCCGTCGCCCATGTGCTGGGCACCGCCGGTTACAAGACCGCCCTGATCGGCAAGGCCCATTTCGAACCCTGGATGGCACCGCCCGGCTTCTATGAAAACGAGATGGCCCGCCGCGGCGAAACCGGTCCCCATCGCGGTTTTGACCGCATGGAACTGGCCAACCACTTCATGACCGGCAACTTCCACTACGACCAATGGATGCAGAAAGAGCACAAGGATCAGATAGGCGGCTTCTACCCCATCGTGTCCGAGACCGGGCAGCAGAACCATATCGGCGGCGCGGATACCGGTGCCATCCAGTGCTGGGTCAACGACATGCCGCGCGAGCTCTACCACACCGACTGGGTGGCCGACCGCGTCATCGCCTTCCTTGATAGTCTGGATACGGAAGAAGACTGGTTCATCTGGATGAGCTTCCCCGATCCGCACCACCCCTGGGATCCGCCCGCATCCGAACTCGGCCGCGTTGACTGGCGCGACCTCGACCTGCCCGAACTCTACGCAGGCAGCCACGAGGAACGCGCCGAACTGCTTGAGCGTAAACCCCGCCACTGGCAAGGCGCCTGGGACGGCAGCCTGCGGACCAATTTCGAGTTCCCGCCCAATTTCCGCCCCTGCGATCTCACCGACGATCAGGTGCGCGAGATCAACGCCATGAACCACATCGAAAACGAGCTGATCGACGAGGCCTGCGGCCGCGTCTTCGATCACATCAGCGCCCGTGGCTGGGACGGCGACACGGACATCTTCTTCACCACCGATCACGGCGAGATGCAGGGCGATTTCGGCCTCATGTTCAAGGGCGCCTTTCATGTGGACGCCCTCATGCGCCTGCCCTTCCTCTGGCGCCCGGCCCCCGACCACGACACCGGCCCGGAAGCCGGCACTCCCCGCGCGGTGCCCAATCCCGTGGGCCATGTGGACCTCGCCCCCACCTTCTGTGCCCTGGCAGGCCTCGACGTGCCGGAATGGATGGAGGGTGCCCCCCTTCCGGCATCCTCCGCCGAAGCGGACGACCAGTCACGCGAGACCGTGCTCACCGGCTGGGACAGCGTGCACCGCAATTCCGGTGACCGGGACAAGGCCGAACACACCCTCGCCCTGCGCACTATCAGCACCCGCACCCATGTGCTGACTGCCTACCGGCCCGGCTCCATCTATGACGGCACCGAGGGCGAGCTCTACGATCTTGAGGACGACCCCTTGCAGCGTATCAACCGCTGGGATGACCCCGCCTGCGCCGCCATCCGCAAGGAATTGATGACCGCCCTGCTGGATGAATGGCCACAGGAGCCGGATGAACGCCTACCCCGCGTCGGCCCTGCTTGAGGAGCATGCCGTCACTGGCAGCAAGATGATTTGATCTTTTGCGCGGTTGACTTGACCCGCTGCGCGCGCGACATCGCGCCCATGCTTCAACGGCCCGCATATCGCTGCCCGCACCGCCCGGCGGTCTCACCTTGAGCGCCCCCCGCAGCACCGCTGCCTGGGTCGATCTCGGCCTGCTTACCTTGTGCTGGGCGTCGGGCTTCACCTTCACGGCCATCGCCCTTGAAGGCTTTGCGCCGCAATGGGTGGTGGTATTCCGCCAGCTTGTCGCCACGCTGGTGCTGATCCCGCTGGCCTTTGCCTTCGGCCGTATCGCGCCCATCCCGCGCCGCATGTGGCTGTGGCTCATCGCCCTCGCCATCATGGGCGACATGGCGCCCTTCTATGTCATCAGCTGGGGACAGCAGGAGGTTGAATCCGGTCTCGCCTCGATCCTCGTCACCACCATGCCGCTGATGACCCTGGCCCTTGCCCATGTCTTCGTGCCCGGCGAACGCATGACGCCGCGCCGCCTCGCGGGCTTCGTTATCGGTCTCAGCGGCGTGGCCCTCATTGTCGGCCCCGAAGCGCTCCTTGATGTCGGCGTCAGTGACATCGAGATCCTGTCCCAGCTGGCGATCCTGCTGGGCGCGGTCATGTTCGCGGCAAACGCCATCATCGCCCGCAACATGCCGCAGATGGATGTCTGGCAGCGGGCCATGATGGTCAACGGCCTGTCCTGCCTCATCGCCTTTCCGCTGGCCCTGTCGCTGATGCCCCTCCACGAGGCGCCGTCGCTTGATGCCCTGCCCGGCTGGTGGCCCATCTTCGGCGTCGTCGGCACCGGCATCTTTGCCAGCGGCCTCGCCACGGTGATCTATTTCCGCCTGATCGACGAGGCAGGTCCCACCTTCATGTCGATCACCAATTACCTGGTGCCGCCGGTGGCCCTCATTGCCGGCATCGTGCTGCTTGATGAAAGCCCCAACATGTGGGCGTTCGCGGGCCTCGTCCTCATCCTGGCCGGCATCGCCGTGGCCGAACTCCGCCGTGCGCCCAAGCACGCAGCCGGGCCCGCACCCCAGGACACGGACATCAGCTGAGCAGCATCGGCACGCCGACCGAGGCCACCATGGCCACCGCCAGCCCCCGCCGCAGCACTGCCGCATAGCGCGCCTGCGTCAGCCAGTGGCGCAGCACATCTCCGCCCAGCGTCCAGCTCGTGGTGCAGAAGACCATCACCAGCGCCAGCGTCACACCCGTCATCACCGCCTGCAGGCCATAGGCCATGCCCGGCGCCGTGAAACTCGCGAAGGCCGTCACATTCATCACATAGGCCTTGGGGTTGATCGGGTGCAGCACCGCCCCCGCCCAGAACGACGGCTGCGCAGCCTCCGTACGGCCGCTTCCTGTCATCCCGGCAAGCTGCCAGGCCAGCCAGCAGATGTAGAAGAAGCCCGCAAGCTGCAGCACCCGGTAGATGACAGGCTCCGCCTGCAGCAGGGCACCGACACCGAGCCCCACCAGTGCCGTCACCGCCAGCCCGCCGGCCCAGATTCCCATGAGATAGCGCTGTGACCGGCGGAACCCCACCGTCGCCCCCATTGTCATCAGGCTGAGATTGGCAGGCCCCGGCGTCCCCGCCACCACAAGCCCGAATAGGGCCGCAGCGCCCAGCAGGTCCCAGTTCACGACCGCGGCCCCAGCGTGATGGTGCCGTCGAGATAATCCGCACACATACCTTCCAGCACCACGCGCTCCCCTTCGAGGCGGCACCACACAGTCCCGCCCCGCGGGGAAATCTGCCGCGCAACCAGCTCGGGCTTCTTCAGCTTCTTCGCCCAGTACGGCACGGAGTCGCAATGCGCAGAGCCGGTCACATGATCCTCATTGATGCCGTGAGCCGGGGCAAAGAAGCGCGACACGAAATCAAATCCGGACCCGTCATCCCCCGGCGCCGTCGCGATCAGCCCCTGGTTGCGCGGCCCCAGGCAACGCGCCAGCGGCTCAAATGCCGGGTTAAGCCGTGCCACATCGGCAGCGCTGTCGAACACCGCAATGAGATTGGTACCGGTGAAGACCATGCGGGGCTGCACACCGATCATCGCCCCCAGATCCTTGGGCGCGGGCATGGGGCGCGAGGGCCTTGCCGGAAAATCCATCGCGTAGCGGCCCTCTCGGCCTCGCGTCACCGTCAGCGTGCCCGACCGCGTTTCGAACGACACCGCCTCCCGCTCCGGCGCAAGCCGGCTCAGGATCACATGCGCGGTCGCCAGTGTCGCATGGCCGCACAGATCGACTTCGACCGTGGGGGTGAACCAGCGCAAGCCGTATCCCTCGCCTTCCTGCACGAAGAACGCCGTCTCGGCCAGATTGTTCTCCGCCGCGATCGCCAGCATCTGGTCTTCGCTCAGCCAAGCATCAAGCGGCACCACCGCCGCCGGGTTTCCCTCGAACGGCCGCGCCGCAAACGCATCAACCTGAAAAAGCCTGAACTCCATGACCCGAGCACCCCTTGTTGAAACCGCTTCTATCTGGTGTCCCGGCAATCTATAACCAAATTGCACCCATTCAATTGTTATATTGACACCATGACATTGTTCCCGGCCCATCTCATTCCCCCGTCCGGCCCGCGCTATGTCGCCATTGCGGATGCCATCGAAGCAGCCGTCACCTCAGGGGACCTCCGGCAGGGAGACCGCCTGCCGGCGCACAGGCCCCTTGCCTTCGATCTCGGCGTCACCGTCGGCACCATCAGCCGCGCCTATGAGCTGGCCGCCCGCCGGGGCCTTGTCGAAGGCAGTGTCGGCCGCGGCACCTTCGTGCGCGGCATCGCGGATCCCGGCAGGCAGACGCGCGGGGCGGGCTCGGCTGAGTTTTCCGCGATGCGGGATGTGGGGCTGATCCCCATGCGCACCAACCTGCCCGCCCCCGTCGGCCACAACGGCGCCGTGGCAGCCGCCATGGAAACGCTCCTGCGCGATCCTGCCTTCCGCACCCGCATCGCCGATTATGAAGAACCGGCAGGCTCGGCCTCCCAGCGGGCCGCAATGACATCCTGGCTGTCACTGGACGGGTTTACTCCGGACACGGACAGGCTCGTGCTCACCGCCGGTGCCCAGCAGGCACTCGCCACCGCCATCGCCGTCGCCACAGACCCGGGCGACCTGATCCTCACCGAGGCGCTGACCTACAGGATCATTGCCAGCCAGTGTCAGCTCATGGGCCGCCGCCTCCGCCCTGTGGCCATCGACGGCGAAGGTCTCGTCCCCGATGCACTGGAGGAAGCCGCCCGCACCCACCGCGCCCGCGCCGTCTTCCTGATCCCCACCCTGCACAACCCCACAGGCGCGATCATGGGTGCTGCCCGCCGCAGGGCCATTGCCTCAATCGCCGAGGACCATGACCTTATGATTCTGGAAGACGATACCTACGGCGTATTCACCGATGCGCAATTGCCGATCACGGCCCTGCTCCCAGACCGCAGCTTCTACGTATCCAGCCTGTCGAAATCCGTCGCCCCCGGCCTGCGCATCGGCGCGATGCTGTGCCCGCCGCGCCATGCCGCCCGCGCCCGCGCCGCCCAGCACGCGCTAGGCCAGGGCCTTCCGCCGATGACCGCGGAGTGCGCGCGCCACCTGATCGAAACCGGCGAAGCCCACGACCTGCTGACCCGCCAGAAAGTGGAAATCCGTAAACGGAACAAAATGGCGGCGGACCTCCTCCGCCCATGGCTGCCGGACATCCATCCCCACAGCGCCCATCTCTGGCTGCCGGTGCCGGAGGTTTGGCGCGTGCATGATTTCGTGGAAGCGGCACGCATGCGCGGCGTTGCCATCGCCGCGGACGAGGACTTCGCCATCACCGCCCCGTCGGGCAGAAGGCATGTCCGCATAACCCTCGGCCCGCCCGCCGACATGGCCGAATGCCGCCGCGGCATCAGCATCGTTAAGGATCTTCTGGAGGAAGGGCCGCTCAGCGCCGCCTGATACGCCGCAGCCGCCAAGTGCCGATCAGTCCGTGTCGCGCAGCACCCAGCCATGGTCCAGCGGCCCCGCTCCCTTGCCGATCTTCGGCGCATGGGCGATGGCCATGTGCACATAGTCCCGTGCGGCATCCACTGCGTCGGCAATCTCGCGCCCCTGTCCCAGCAGCGTGGCGATCGCACTGGCCAGCGTGCAACCCGTGCCATGGGTGGATGTGGTCGCAATGCGCGGACTGGTAAAGGTGCGGATCTCCGTCGTCGTCGCCAGCACGTCCACCACCATGTCGCCGCCCAGGTCGCCGCCCGTTACCAGCACGCATTCAGGGCCCGCACTCAGCAGCGCCCGCGCGGCTTCGCGCATGTCCCCGGCCGTCCGCACCGGCATGTCTGCCAGCACCGCGGCCTCATGCACATTGGGCGTCGCCAGGAAGGCAAGCGGCAGCAGCCGTTCGCGCAGGGCGGTTTCCGCGTCCTGCCGCAACAGCCGGTCGCCGGACGTTGCGACCATCACCGGGTCCACCACCAGCGGCGGCACATCCCCCAGCGCGTCGATCGCCTCTGCCACTGTCTCGATGATCTCGGCGGAATGCAGCATGCCGGTCTTCAGCGCATCCGCGCCGATATCCGCCAGCACCACGTCCATCTGTCGCCGCACGAGGTCGGCAGGCAGACCTTCCACGCCGTGAACGCCTGTAGTGTCCTGCACCGTGATGGCGGTGATCGCCGTCGCCGCATAGCCCCCAAGGGCCGTCACTGTCTTGATGTCAGCCTGGATGCCCGCCCCGCCGCCGGAATCGGAGCCGGCAATGATCAGGACGCGCGCAGGCGTTGAAGGGGTAAGCCGGGTCACCCCGCGCGGGCCTCGATGACGGTGCAGATGTCGTTGACCACCCGGGTCACCAGCGCCTCATCGTCGCCCTCGGCCATCACCCGGATCAGCGGCTCGGTGCCGGACTTGCGGATCACCAGACGCCCCGAATTGCCCAGCGCCTGTGTGCCGGTCTCAATGGCGTCCTTCACCTCGTCGTCTTCCAGCGGCGCCCCGTCGCGGAAACGCACATTGCGCAGCAGCTGCGGCAGCGGGTCAAACAGGCGGCAGATCTCGCTCAGCGGCTTTTCTGTTTCCGCCATCACCGCCAACACTTGCAGCGCTGCGATGAGACCATCCCCCGTGGTGGCGAAATCCGACAACACCACATGCCCGGACTGTTCGCCGCCGAGATTGAACCCATGCGCCCGCATATGTTCCACCACATAGCGGTCGCCCACCTTGGTGCGCGCCAGCTTCAGACCCTGGCCTTCGAGATAACGTTCCAGGCCGAGATTGCTCATTACCGTGGCCACGATGCCGCCACCCTGCAGCATGTCCTTGCCGGACCAGGACGTGGCAATGGCCGCCATCACCTGGTCGCCATCCACCACTTCACCATGCTCATCGACGATGATCACGCGATCCGCATCGCCATCAAGCGCAATACCGATATCCGCCCGCAATTCGCGCACCTTGCCCGCCATCATGTCGGTGGAGGTGGAGCCGCAGCCTTCATTGATGTTTGTGCCGTTCGGGTCAACGCCGACAGAAAACACTTCCGCGCCAAGTTCCCACAGCGCCGTGGGGGCCACCTTGTAGGCTGCGCCGTGGGCGCAATCGACAACAATGCGGATGCCTTCAAGGCTGAGGCGGCGCGGGAAAGTGCGCTTGGCAAATTCGATATAGCGGGCCTGCGCGTCCTCGATGCGCTTGGCCCGGCCGATGCGCGACGGTGCGGCCAGCCCGTCCGTCAGGCCATTGTCCATGTGGTGCTCGATTTCCTGCTCCACCTCGTCGGAGAGCTTGAAACCGTCCGGCCCGAACAGCTTGATGCCGTTGTCGCCATAGCTGTTGTGCGAGGCCGAGATCATCACACCCAGATCCGCCCGCAGCGAGCGCGTCAGCATGGCAACAGCCGGCGTCGGCAGCGGACCGAACTGGAACACGTCCATGCCCACCGACGTAAATCCCGCCACCAGCGCATTCTCGATCATGTAGCCGGACAGGCGCGTATCCTTGCCGATCACCACCCGATGGCGGTGCTCCCCACGCGTGAACACGCGGCCCGCCGCCATGCCCACTTTCAGGGCGGTCGCCGCCGTCATCGGTTCCTGGTTGGCCCGGCCACGAATGCCGTCCGTGCCGAAATACTTACGTGACATGTCGTCCCCCGCACGCTCTGAGGCACTCAGGCCGCCTCATCGCGGCGCACTATAGCCGCTGTGCTTGATAAGAAAGTTAACGAATGTTTTCAGCGTGTTACCGGTTAATGCCCTGATCCGCCACCCCCAATGCCATGCGCCGGGGGCATGGCCGGGCTCACTCAGCCTCAAGCGCCGCCATCACCGCCAGGGCATCCCGCAGCGCGCCGGGCGCATGGGTGCGGATGAACACCGCTCCCTGTCGCGTCGCGTGCAGCTCAGCAGCCAGAGTCGCCGGGCCGATATCAGCCACATCCCGCCCCGTCATCGCCCGCAAAAAGCTCTTGCGGGAGACGGAAATCAGCACCGGCAGGCCGTACCGCTCCTCAAGCTTGGCCATCTCGCGCAGCACGGTCAGCGACACATCCGGGTCAGTCCCGAGGAAGAACCCCATCCCCGGATCAAGAATGAGCCGGTCCCGCGCCACCCCTGCCTGCGTCAGCGCCGCGACACGCTCATCGAAGAAGTCAAACAGCCGCCCCCAGATCTCACCGGCCGGTACATCCTGCCGCCGCGCCCGTCCCCGCCCCTGCACCCCGTGCATGACGATCAGCCGCGCATCTGATGCTGCAAGCCGGGGATAGATATCGGCATGCGGAAACCCCTGGATGTCATTGAGATAGGCCACCCCCTGCTCCAGCGCCCAGAGATGCACGTCCGGTTCGAAACTGTCGATCGATACGGGGATACCCGCCCGCACCAGGTCAGGCACCACGGCCTCAAGACGGCGTATCTCTTCCGCAGCGCCTACGTCCTGAGAGTCCGGGTGGCTCGACGCTGCCCCCACATCAAGCCCGTCCGCACCGTCCGCCATCAGCGCCCGCCCATGCGCCAGTGCCGCGGCAGGGTCGAGATAGCGCCCGCCATCGGAAAAGGAATCCGCGGTGATGTTGAGAATGCCGAGAAGCACAGGCGTCGTCATGGAAGGGTCCGGATAATCAAAAGGCCCGGGAGCATATCGCTTCCGGGCCTCATGACCACTCATGTGTTTTGAAAAGACGCGCCCGTCAGGTGCCCTGCGGCTCGGCCCCCGGCGGTACGGAGCCCGGCTCGCTGGAGTGGCGGCGGCCCGCCGTCGGCACGGAGGACGTTGTCCCCTGCTCCGGCGTCGTGTCGTCATCCTCATCGCGCGTCGGCTTCTGGCCGTTGAGCAGTGCCTTGATCTCGTCGCCCGAGAGCGTCTCATATTCAAGCAGCCCCTGCCCGATGATTTCCAGCTGGTCACGCTTCTCGGTGAGAATGCGCGTGGCCTCTTCGTGGCCTTCCTTCACCAGCCGTGTCACCTCGGCATCAATCCGCCGGGCCGTCTCTTCGGACATGTTCTGGTTGCGCGCCACGGAGTGCCCCAGGAACACTTCTTCCTGGTTCTCGCCGAAGGCCAGCGGGCCCAGATCATCCGACATGCCCCAGCGGGTCACCATGTTGCGGGCAAGTTTGGTGGCCTGCTCGATGTCCGAGCCGGCACCGGCCGTCACCGCGTCATGGCCGAACACCACTTCCTCGGCCACGCGGCCACCCATCAGTATCGCCATGCGCGACGCCATTTCCTGGCGGCTCATCGACAGCTTGTCGCTTTCCGGCAGCTGCATCACCATGCCCAGCGCCCGGCCACGCGGAATGATCGTCGCCTTGTGGATCGGGTCGGTGGACGGCACGTTGAGCGCCACAAGTGCGTGGCCGCCTTCGTGATAGGCGGTCAGCTTCTTCTCGTCGTCGGACATCACCATGGTGCGGCGCTCGGCGCCCATCATCACCTTGTCCTTGGCGTCCTCGAACTCGGCCATGGTCACCAGCCGTTTGGCGCGGCGGGCAGCCAGCAGCGCCGCCTCATTGACCAGATTGGCAAGGTCCGCACCGGAAAAGCCCGGCGTACCGCGCGCAATCGTCTTCGGGTTCACATCCGGCGCCAGCGGCACCTTGCGCATATGCACCTTGAGGATCTTCTCGCGGCCCATGATGTCCGGGTTCGGCACCACCACCTGGCGGTCGAAACGGCCCGGACGCAGCAGCGCCGGGTCCAGCACGTCCGGACGGTTGGTAGCGGCAATCAGGATGATGCCTTCATTGGCCTCAAAGCCGTCCATCTCCACCAGCAGCTGGTTGAGGGTCTGCTCGCGCTCGTCATTGCCGCCGCCAAGGCCCGCGCCACGATGGCGGCCCACGGCGTCGATTTCATCGATGAAGATGATGCACGGTGCGTTCTTCTTCGCCTGCTCGAACATGTCGCGCACGCGGGACGCACCGACGCCGACGAACATTTCCACGAAGTCCGACCCGGAGATCGTGAAGAACGGCACATTGGCTTCACCCGCCACGGCACGCGCAATCAGCGTCTTACCGGTGCCCGGAGGGCCAACAAGCAGCGCACCCTTGGGGATGCGGCCGCCCAGGCGCTGGAACTTCTGCGGGTCCTTCAGGAACTCGACGATTTCCTGCAGGTCGTCCTTGGCTTCATCCACGCCTGCAACGTCATCGAACGTCACCCGGCCATGCCGCTCGGTCAGCAGCTTGGCCTTCGACTTGCCGAAGCCCATGGCCTTGCCGCCGCCGCCCTGCATCTGACGCATGAAGAAAATCCACACCGCGATCAGCAGCAGCATCGGGAACCACGACACCAGCACGCTCAGCAGCGTCGGAGAATCCGAATTGCTCGGCCGGGCAGAAATTGTCACACCGCGCTCATAGAGGCGTTCGGTCACATTGGCATTCGGCGGCGCATAGGTAGAGAAGGTCCGGCCATCGGAGTAGGAGCCGGTAATCTTCTCGCCCTGGATCGTCACTTCCGACACCGCCCCGGAATCAGCCTCGGCGAGAAGCTGCGAGAAGGAAATCTCACTGCTGCCACCGGCCTGCTGCGTGGGCGTCTGGAAGAGGTTGAACAGCGCGACCAGCAGGAGAGCAATGATGGCCCAGAGCGCGAAGTTGCGGAAATTGTTCACGGGAAGCTTTGTCCTATTCAGCGCGCCCGGGCACAACTCGCCCTGGCGCTGCAGGTTTCTGGCTATCAGTCAGCATAGTGAAACATAGGCAGCCAATAAAGGATTACCAGTCATTAGAGCTATTCCAATCACGGTTAACCCCCTTTGATCATCAAGGGTTTAGCCCTGTTCCAATCAGGGCTTGGCCTGCCCCGTGGCAATTGGTCCCGCAGCCAGTCCGGCCCGCGCAGGCGCAACGAACAAGGCTCGGGCCGACAGCGCCCCTGCCTCATCCGGTTGAAAAAAACCGGGGATATCCACCAATTCACCCTCCCGGTAGAGCGCCGGCAGGCTGCCGCCGACCATCGCGGGAAGCTGAGGAATCCCGGGCTGATGGCGGATATCCCGCCAGTTTGCCGCGCCCAGCGCCGCTACATGCAGGGAGTCCGCCGCTGCTGCGTCATCCACACTGACTGAAAACCGCCCGTCCCAGTCAAACCGCCCGTCGCGCGTGCCGGCAGGTCCTGCCAGCGCCCGCCCCTCGCGGCACACCAGAACCTCCGCCCCCCGGGCCTGAAACCGCAAGCCCCCGAGCGTCGCCCCCTTGAACCCTGCCTCACGCAGCCGCGCCAGCAGCGATGTCGTATGCGCAAGCCGCGGGCGATAGACCCCGCCGCCGACCCCCCGCACCAGCGCCGCCAGGGCCCTGAGCCCGATATCCTCCGGCACGTCACAGAAGGCCGCCCGGTCCATCACCGCGTGGCCGGTGCCAAAGAAACGGACATTGGCCTTCACATGCGCCCGCATCCACCCATCCAGCGCATCCCGCGCAATTGCCAGCCGCCCGGCCGTTTCCGCAAGCCGCGCCGCCGTCATCCCCTCGGCTGCCAGCGCAGGCATCAGCCGCCGCATCCGCACCCGCGCGTGATGCGTGTCGTCATTTGACGGGTCCTGGATGAAGTCCTGCCCGCGCTCTGCCAGAAAGACCCGCAAGTCCTCCCGCGAGGTCGCAAGCAGCGGCCGCAGGATACGCAAGCCCTCACGGGTCACGTCCCGTGCCATCGACGCCAGCCCGTCCACGCCGCTGCCGCGGCCCAGCCGCAGCAGGAAAGTCTCCGCCTGGTCATCACGGCTATGGGCAACCAGCAGCGCTGCTACCCCTCGTTCACGGCACCATGCGCCCATCAGCCGGTAGCGCAGTCGCCGCGCCCAGGCCTGGATATCCGCAGCCGGCGCGGGCGCGTCAGACGCAAGAATATAGTGTGGAACCCCGAGCGCCGCACACCATGCGGCGACCTGAAGCGCTTCCTCCGCGGCTTCCGGCCTGATGCCATGATCCACCGTCAGCGCCGTCACCTCACGGCCCGTCTGCCGCCCGTGCTCCGCCGCTAGGTGCAGCAGGGCCATCGAGTCCGGCCCGCCGGACACCGCCACCGCAAGCGGCGCCCCGTCCGGCAGATCAACACCCGCCAGAAGCGCCTCGGCTGAGGGAACTGTACCCGCCCCGCGCACCGCCGTCAGACGCAGCCCGCGCGCGAGCGCTCCTGCTCGGCCCGTGCCTTCACGCTCTGCGGTGCATTGGGAAATGTCCGCGGCACCTCAGCCAGGGTGAGGCAGGCATCCTGCGTCTGCCCCAGCGCTGCCAGGGTAATGCCCAGCTTCAGCAGGCTGTCCGGCGCCTTGGGGCTGGACGCATATTGCTGATAGCCGGTGAGAAAGGCCCGCGCGGCATCCTGGTACTGCTCGCGCACATAATAGGTCTCCCCCAGCCAGTATTGGGCATTCCCGGCAAGATTCGTGTCGCCATACTGCTCAAGGAACTGGGAGAATGCCGTTTCCGCCGCCGCATAATCCCGCTGCCGGAGGAAGCTCATGGCATATTTATACGCCTGATCCGGCCCGCCCTCCGGCAGACCGGTCGACGGCGTTGCAAGCTGGCGCGGCGCCGCCCCGGACGTGGAGGCCGCAGCACCGGCTGACACCGCACCCAGCGTCCCGATGCTCGCCTGCTGGGCCGCGCTTAACGGCTTTTCAGTCGGCGGCGGCGTCAGCTGCGGTGTCTGCGTCTGAGCGGCAGCCTGCGGTGCCTGGCTCACTTGCCGCGACCCGCCGCCCGTCCCCTCCAGTTCGCGAAGACGATAATCCGTGTCCGCACGAAAATTCTCCAGCTGCTGGTTTGCCTGCCGCACCTCGAACTGCAGCCGCTCCACCTGCCCGGTCATGTCGCGCAGCGATTGCTCGATCTGGTCAAGCCGCAGGGAAATCCGTGCCGCATCCGTCGCGTTCAAAGACGCACCACTCGGCGCCTGCCCTGCACCGGACGCCAGGCTCTGGGCCTGCCCGCCACCCTGATAGACCGACCGCTGCACATCCTGCAGGTCCCGCTCCAGCCGCAGCAGGCGGTCATAGAGCGCCCGCGTATCGGTAACCGATTGCTGCGCTGCCACGGGCCCCGCGGTCAGCACGCTACCGACGGCAATCGCAGGCAAAAGCCCCGCGGCAAGAAGGAGAACAATGCGGAATTTCGGCATGACGGGTCTCACGGAAGGCAGAAAAGCGGAACGGAAAATATCCCGACAAGCTTGTCGAAATTGAGGCCCGGCGCAAGCACCACCGGCGCGCGCTGAACCACACGGCAAACGAAAAGGGGCGCGCATCCGCCAAGGATGCACGCCCCGTTCCGTTGTCAGGATCGCAGGTGGCTTACGAGCCTGCGCCCTGCGTCACCACGCTCACCGCGCGGCGGTTCTGGGCCCAGCAGCTCTCATCGGAGCAAAGCGCCACCGGGCGCTCCTTGCCGAAGGAGATGGTCTGGACGCGCGACGGCGCGACACCGAGGCTCACCAGGTAGTCCTTGGCCGAGTTGGCGCGGCGGGCGCCCAGCGCAAGGTTGTATTCACGCGTGCCGCGCTCATCCGCATGGCCTTCCAGCGTCACCCGCACATTCGGGTACTGGTTCAGCCAGGCAGCCTGACGCTGCAGCGTGGCGCGGGCATCGGCCCGCAGCGACGACTGGTCAGTGTCGAAGAAGACGCGGTCACCGACATTCACCACCAGGTCCTGCTGCGAACCCGGGGTCGGCCCGGCCGGCGCGGCGGGAGCCGGAGCGGTGGTGGCCTGCACGGTCGGCTGCTCCGGATCGGAGCTGCACGCGGCCAGTGCCAGGGCGGCGAGGCCGGCCAGCGCCATCTTCACGGCGCGGCCCGAAAAGCCAAAGGAAGCGCCCTTGGCCGTCCCCTCGAAAGTCATTGTCCGCGAACGGATCAACGCAGTGGTCATATCAAAAAGTCTCCTGCCAACGCGGGCCGATATAGCCCAACAATCTGGTTGCACCCCGGACCGCAAACCCAAGAACAGGAATGGACTGCGTTCCAAACTTTGCCGCCACCTGCCGCAGCATGTGGCTCGTCCCGCTGTTCTCCGGAACAAGCCTAACCGCGGAATGTGACGAAGGTTTCCAATCATTTCGCCCCGGATGGGACAGATACGCCGGAAACACCCCTAAATGCCCTTGGATCCCAAGGCTGGACGGTAGCCGCAACCACCCTAGCGGATCAAGGGAGACCAAGCCGGGTCCGAGCCGAATCCCGGCGTCGGAACCTGCCTTTCGTTGTAGCCGGTGAGATCCACCGACCAAAGCGACGGCCCGCCCCGCTCCCCCGGTGTCTCGCGGAAGAACATGAGCACGCGGCCATTGGGCGCCCAGGTGGGCCCCTCATTGTGATAGCCCTCGGTCAGAATGCGCTCGCCGGTGCCGTCCGGGCGCATGACCCCGATGAGGAAGCGGCCCTTATACTGCTTGGTGAACGCGATCAGATCTCCGCGCGGCGACCAGATCGGCGTGGAATAGCGTCCCTCGCCGAAACTGATGCGGCGGACATTCGAGCCATCCGCATTCATCACATAAATCTGCTGCGTGCCGCCCCGGTCGCTTTCAAAGGTGATTTCACGCCCCGCCGGCCCGTAGGAGGGCGACGTATCGATCGACGGGGAGTTGGTCAGCCGCCGCGTCGCCCGCGTGCGCAGGTCGAGCTCATAGATATTGGCATTGCCGCCGCGCTGCAGGCTCATGATCACCTTGTCGCCATCCGGCGAGAAGCGCGGCGCGAAGGTCATGCCCGGAAACTCGCCCACCACTTCCTGCTGGCGCGTCTCGATATTGTAGAGATAGACTCGCGGGCTGCCCCCCGCATAGGAGAGGTACGTGATCTCCTGATTGGTCGGAGAGAAGCGCGGCGTCAGGACCAGCGAACTGCCATTGGTCAGGAAGCGCGGATTGTGCCCGTCCTGGTCCATCAGGGTCAGCCGCTTCACCCGCTGGCCCTTCTGGCCTGCTTCCGACACGAACACGATGCGCGTATCGAAATAGCCGGTCTCGCCCGTCAGCCGCTCATAAATGGCGTCAGAAATGATGTGCGACACCCGCCGCCAATTGTCCGGCTTGGTGAAGTACTGCAGGCCGATCAACTGCTCTTCGCCAAACACGTCCCACAGCCGGAACTCGACACGCAGCCGACCGTCCGCTTCCTGGGTCACACCGCCCGTCAGCAGCGCCTGGGCATCAAGAATGCGCCAGTCACCGAAGCGCGGCGCCGTGTTGGGGTCAGAAATCTTTTCGATGAAGGCCGCTTCGCTGATCGGCCGGAACAGGCCCGAGCGCTCGAGATTGGCGCGGATCACACCGGCCATCTTGTCACCCGTTTCAGCGGCCGCCTCATCGCTGCCGACGAAGTCGGTCACCGCCAGTGGCAGCGGCTCGATATTGCCTTGCGTGATGTCGATCTTCAGCTGCGCCAGCGCCGCCCCGGGCATCATCAGCACAGCCAGCACGATAACAGGCACCCACCCCATAAAACGCGTCCCCCGACGTTCCGTGTTGCCAGCGATCATATCCGTCTCCCGGATCATTCGGTTAGATTGACCTTAGCCGCCGAACATGCGGCTGGGGTCAAACGTCAATTCGATTTCGCGCCAGGACGAATACTTTTCTACCGGCAGACGGTAAGGCGCACAGCGCCGAACCGCGCGCAGCGCCGCATCCTGGGCAGCCCGCTGATACGAGGACGGCACCAGCGGTCCGCCCTTCACCTGCGGGGGACGCGCCAGGGAACCGTCCGGGTTCAGCCATATCAGCATGGTGACCACCAAATCAGCCGCATTTGTGGCACCGACCGGCGGTGACCAGCACTGGCTGATCTGTTGCCGGATTGCATCAAGCTCTGAGATCGTCAGCGATGTCTGCGCCCCGATGCGCGGCTGCTGCGGGGTTTCCGGTGCAGGCTGCGGCCGCTGGGGGGCGGGCTTGCGCTCTTCCGGCAGCTTGTCGAGCAGGGCGGCGATGCGGCCGGGATCAAAAGCTGGCTTGCGCTCCTGCACCACGGGCTTGGGTGGCGTGGGGCGCAGGCGCGGCGCAGGCGGTGCGGGCGGCGCCACATTCACTTTTTCTTCCGGCTCCGGCTCAGGCTCAGGCGCAGGTTCGGGCTCAGGCGCGGGAACGGGCTCAGGCTCAGGAGCCGGAGCGGGTTCAGGCTCGGGGGCCGGTGCCGGGGTGGGTTTAGGCGCCGGCGCAGGCTCCGGCTCGGAGACGGGTTCGGGTTCCGGCTGCGGCTCGGGCTCCGGCTCCGGTGCATCCTGCGGCTCCGGTTCGGGCTCAGGTTCCGGCGGGGCCGGTTGAGCTTCAGGTTCCGGCTCCCGGGTGATGCGGGTGAATTCATCGATCTCGACGATCTCGATCGGAATGGGCTGTGCCACATCGACGGGCGCAAGCGACGGCGCAGGCAGGCCCACAATCGCGATCACCACGAGTGCCACATGCAACAGACCGGAGATGAGAACGCCGCCGCGCATCTGCTCCCGGTTACCTCTTGTCCGCGCTGTCAGGTGCGCTCTGTTCGGTCACCATGCCGATGCGCCGGAAACCAGCCGACGACAGCGTGCCCATCACCTGCATGATGTCGCCATAGGCCACGTTCTTGTCGCCGCGCACATAGACGCGCTCTTCGTAGCCGCCCTTGGCGATGGCAAGCAGGCGCGACGACAGCTCGTCGATCTCGACCACGGTTTCCTGCAGATAGATTTCCCCATCCGCGTTCACCGTCACCGTCAGCGGCTCCGTGTCTTCCTGGAGCGGTTGCGACTTCGTCTGCGGCAGATCGATGGGCACCCCCACCGTCAGCAACGGGGCGGCCACCATGAAGACGATGAGCAGCACCAGCATCACGTCCACAAAGGGCGTGACATTGATTTCGCTCATCGGCGCGCGCGGACGGCGGCTGCGGCGGCGTGATGAGCCTCCGCCGCCCCCCGCCGGCTTCATCGGACCGGCTGCCATGGTCAGGCTCCTTCGCGGGTTTCGTCGATCTGACGGGACAGGATGGCGGAGAACTCGTCCGCAAACCCGTCAAGCCGCGTCGCGTAGCGGTTCAGCGAGGTGGAAAAGGCGTTGTAGGCGATCACCGCCGGAATGGCGGCCAAAAGGCCAAGCCCCGTGGCGAACAGCGCTTCGGCAATGCCCGGCGCCACCACGGCAAGGTTCGTGTCGCGCGTCGCGGCAATCGCCTGGAAGGAGTTCATGATACCCCACACCGTGCCGAACAGCCCGATGAAGGGCGCCGTGGCACCAACAGTGGCCAGAAACAGAAGCCCCCGCTCCAGCCGCGCCGTTTCCCGTGCGATCGAGACGGTCATCACCCGGTCGATACGTTCCTGCAGCCCGTGAATGGCCCGCGAACCGATTTCAGCCGACCGCCGCCACTCCCGCATCGCCGCCACGAAAAGCGTCGACATCGGGTGGTCAGGCCGGTGGCCCATATTCTGGTAGATGTCCTCAAGCGACTGGCCCGACCAGAACACCTGCTCGAAGCGCTCGGCCTTACGGTTGACGGTCCGCAGCCGGCCCCATTTCTCGAAGATGATCGCCCAGCTCCAGATCGATGCCGCGAACAGCCCGATCATCACCGCCTTGACCACGATATCCGCCCGCAGAAACAGGCTTATCAGTGAAAAATCCGTCTCGGCGACCTGCGCCGCCGCGTTGGTGATGAGATCCGGCTCCATCGTCACCCCGTCCTGGTCTTGGGTTCGTGTCCTGTTCGCCGCCTCAGGGGCAGCGATTTTCGCCCGCGGCAGAGCTGCCGCGCGGCACAAAGATATTCAGCCGGAAAGTCACGGCATCCCGCCCTTTCCGCCTTGTTCCCGTGATTTTGTGTCGAAACTGCGGCGTGTGCCGCCGCAACGAAGCGCCCCGAAACAGATTGGTCCACATCCAGCGTGTTAACCAACATAGGCGGCAAGCGCGTCGCGCACAAATGCCGGAATTCTGCGGGCCCGGCCCGCTCCATCCAGCACTGCGACTTCCACCTGCGCCTCGAACAGCAACGTCTCCCCGCGCCACACGCTCTGCGCCGCCCGGATGCGCGCGCCCCTCAGTTCCGTGAACCGGGTGCGCACCTCCAGCGCATCATCCAGCCGCGCCGGCGCGTGAAACCGGATGTCCATCTGCCGCACGGCAAAAGCCGTTGAATCCTCGGCATCCATCATCCGCCGGTGGTCCAGCCCCGCGCAGCGCAGCACATCCGTGCGCGCCCGCTCGATGAAGCGCAGATAATTCGCGTGATAGACGATGCCGGACGCATCCGTATCCTCGTAATAGACCCGCACCGGCATCACATGCAGCCCGTCATCGCTCAGGCTGCCCGCCGGGCCCAGCTCGTCCGCCACCCGATCACTCATCTTCAAAAAGCCGCGTCTGAACGCCCTCGAACGTCGCCGGTATGCTCAGTCCCAGATGCTCGAAGGCGGCACCGGTCAGCAGACGCCCGCGCGGCGTCCGCTGCACGAAGCCCTGCTGAATGAGATAGGGCTCAATCACTTCCTCGATCGCGTCCCGCGCTTCCGACAGGGCAGCGGCGATCGTTTCCACGCCCACCGGGCCGCCGCCGAACTTCAGCGCCACGGTCCGCAGATAGCGGTGATCGAGGCTATCAAGCCCGCGATTGTCCACTTCAAGCCGGTTCAGCGCCTTGTCAGCGGTCACGGCGTTGATCTCGGTCGCCCCCGCCACCGCCGCGAAATCACGGACCCGCCGCAAAAGCCGCCCCGCCACCCGCGGCGTCCCGCGCGACCGGCGCGCGATCTCGAGTGCCCCGTCGCGCGTCAGCGGCGCATCCAGGATCGTTGCCGCCCGGCTCACGATCTTCTCAAGCTCGTCGTCGGTATAAAATTCAAGCCGCACCGGAATGCCGAACCGGTCCCTTAGCGGCGTGGTCAGAAGCCCGGCCCGCGTCGTCGCGCCCACCAGCGTGAAAGGCGCAAGGTCGATCTTCACCGACCGCGCCGCCGGTCCCTCGCCGATGATCAGATCAAGCTCGAAATCCTCCATCGCCGGATAAAGAATTTCTTCCACCGCCGGAGACAGACGGTGAATCTCGTCAATGAACAGCACATCCCGCGGTTCGAGATTGGTCAGAAGCGCCGCCAGATCCCCCGCCTTGGCGATCACAGGCCCCGAGGTGGAACGGAAATTGACGCCCAGCTCCCGCGCCACGATCTGCGCCATCGTCGTCTTGCCCAGGCCCGGCGGGCCTGACAGCAGCACATGATCCATCGCTTCATCGCGCGCCCGCGCCGCCTGGATGAAGACAGACAGGTTCTCCTTCGCCCGCGCCTGGCCGACAAAAGCATCCAGCGCCCCGGGACGGATATTCTGGTCCGCCCCGTCCTCGGCCTGGAAATCCGCATGCACCACGCGGTCCGACATCACTTTCCCTTACCTGGCCGGATCACCCGGCCAATTCCTTCAGCCCCATGCGGATCAATTGCTCCGCCCCCGGAGCATCGTCTCCCGCCTTGGTCACAGCCCGCGACACAGCCTGCGCCGCCTGCGCCTGAGCATAGCCGAGATTGACCAGTGCCGAGATAGCGTCCGCTTCGGCGGTGTTGGGGGCCATATCCGGTACGGCAGATGCCTCCTCGCCCGCATCACCCCCGCCGGCCTGGCTGGCCATGGCAAGGGATGCAGGCACCTTGTCCTTGAGTTCGGCCACGATGCGCTCACCCACCTTGGGGCCCACGCCCTGCGCCGTCGCAATGGCCTTGGCGTCCTTGAACGCAATCGCCCGCGCCAGTGCCTGCGGATCAAGCGCCGTCAGAATCGCCAGCGCCGCCTTGGCGCCCACCCGCTGAACGCTGAGCAGCAGCCTGAACCATTCACGCTCCGCTTCAGTCGCAAAGCCGAACAGGCGCAGCTGGTCTTCCCGCACATAGGTTTCGATATGGAGGATGGCAGCCTCCCCAGGCCTGCCGATCTGCCGCAATGTGGTCCCCGAGCATGACGCCAGATAGCACACACCGCCCACGTCGATCAGCGCCCAGTCGAGCCCTGTCTCGTCCACCACACCCTTGAGCTTGCCGATCATGCCCGCCCACCTGCAATGGCAGACGCCACCCGCGCGGCCCCGGCGCTGCCATGGGCGTGGGTGATCGCCACCGCCAGGGCATCCACGGAATGCTCCGAATGCGGATCACATGACGGCAACAGCATCGTTACCATGGTCATCATCTGCCGCTTGTCCGCATGTCCCGCGCCCACGACGGATTTCTTGATGTGGTTGGGCGCATATTCCGCAACCTCCAGCCCCGCCTGCGCGGCTGCGAGGATCGCCACCCCGCGCGCCTGGCCAAGCTTCAGCGTCGCCTGCCCGTCGCGATTGACGAAAACGCTTTCGATGGCTGCTTCCTGCGGGTTGAATTCGCGGATGACGGCCTCCAGCCCGCAATGAATGGCCAACAGGCGCTCAGCCAGACTGTCACGGGCCTGCGAGGTCACCGTACCGTTTGCCACATGCGACAGCCGCGAGCCCTCGACATCCACGACACCCCAGCCCGTGGCCCGCAGGCCCGGATCAAGGCCCAGCAGACGCCGCCGGTGGCCGGAAGTTGTGGGGATGGAAGATGCCATCAAGCCTGCCCTGCCTTCCAAGCAGGCCGCCCTCTGGGGGACCGGTGCCTCAGCTTGTCAGGCTCTCAAGAACCGAATCGGAAATCTCAAAGTTGGCATAGGTTTGCTGAACATCATCATTGTCGTCCAGCGCATCCAGGAGTTTCAGCAGCGTTGAGGCTGCATCCTGATCCACATCCAGCACATTCTGGGGCTTCCACACCAGCGCCGCCTTGCGCGGCTCACCCAGCTGCGCTTCCAGCGCTGTCGACACTTCATTGAGCGCGTCAGCCGCACAGATGATCTCGTGGATGTCATCATCCGACGTCACATCATCGGCACCTGCTTCGATCGCGGCCTCGAACACCGCGTCTGCATCCGCGACGTCAGCGGCATACTCAATCCGCCCCACCTGGTCGAACATGAAGGACACCGACCCCGTTTCACCCAGATTGCCGCCATTCTTTGAAAAGGCAGCACGGACTTCGCCGGCCGTGCGGTTGCGGTTGTCGGTCAGCGCCTCGACGATGATGCCGACGCCGCCGGGGCCGAACCCCTCATACCGGACATTCTCGAAATTCGCGTCGTCACCGCCCTGGCTCTTCTTGATAGCGCGCTCGATATTGTCCTTGGGCATGTTTTCCGCCCGCGCCGCCTGGATGGCGCCGCGCAGGCGCGGGTTCATGGCCGGGTCCGGCATGCCCAGCTTCGCGGCCACGGTGATTTCGCGCGCCAGCTTGGCAAAAATCTTCGACCGCTTCGCGTCCTGCGCGCCCTTGCGGTACATGATGTTCTTAAATTGTGAGTGGCCGGCCATGGGCTCAAGCTCCAGCTGCGTCAGTCATGTCAGGTGAGTGACCGGGGTTATAGAGAATTCCGACCCGAAAAAGCTAGACCGGGCCTACTCCGCCGCCATCAACCCCGGCATCGTCTGCTTCAGCCGCCCGCCAAGCCTGATCGGCTCAACGCGGGTCGCAAGGCCGGTCGCATCGTCCGTCTCCACGAACACACCGCACACGGTCGCATCCCCGTCCGCGGGCTGAAAACGCCCGGAAGAGATCTTGGTGGTGAACCGGTTCAGCGGCTCATCCTTCTGCATGCCGATCACGCTGTCATAGTCGCCACACATTCCTGCATCGGTCTGATACGCCGTCCCGCCGGGCAACAACTGCGCGTCCGCCGTCGGAATATGGCTGTGCGTCCCCACCACCAGCGACGCCCGGCCATCACAGAAATGGCCCATCGCCATCTTCTCGGAAGTTGCTTCCGCATGCATGTCGACGATCACCGCATCCGCCACATCGCCCAGCGGCGCAGCCGCCAGTTCCCGTTCCACGGTGGCAAACGGATCATCCAGCGCATCCATGAACACGCGTCCCAGCACATTCACCAGCAACACACGCCGTCCGCCCCGCGCCTCGAACAGCCCGGCCCCGCGCCCCGGCGTGCCGGAAGGATAATTCGCCGGCCGCAGCAGCCGTTGCTCGCGCTCGATGAACACCAGTGCTTCCCGCTGGTCCCAGGAGTGATTCCCGCCGGAGATCACATCCGCCCCGGCGTCCAGTATCTCGGTGGCGATCTTTTCCGTAATGCCGAACCCGCCGGCGGAGTTCTCGCCGTTCACCACCACGAAATCGAGATCAAGATCGGCACGCAGCCGCGGCAGGGCATCCACAACGGCTTCCCGGCCGGCCCGGCCCACCACGTCACCCAGAAACATCAGTCGCATCAGGACAATTTCCTACTCGCCGACAAGGCCGCTCTCCAAACTACCGTGTCCGGATGACCCGCCTTTCGGTCACAACAAAATCCATCACCGCGTCATGCGGCTCGCGCGCCAGCCTGTCCCCCAGCTGCGCGTCATAGGCAATGCCGACAATGGTCGGCCGTCTGCCGCGCCGCAGGGCCTCAAGCGTCCGGTCATAAAACCCGCCGCCATAGCCCAGCCGCGCACCCTGTCTATCAAACCACACGCCCGGTACCAGCACCAAGCTGGGCGTCACCAGCCGCGCCCCCGCCCCCGGTGCCGGAATACCATATGCCCCCGCCGTCAGCGGCTCGCCGGGCAGCCAGCGGCGAAACAGCAATGGCGCGTTGCGGGCCGCCACCTCAGGCAGGCACAGCCCGTGCCCCATCGCCTTCAGGGCCAGCATCAGAGGCAACGGGTCAGCCTCCGCCCGCACGGGCCAGTAGCCCGCTGCCATCTCGAATGGCCGCAGCGGCACCGCATCCAGCACGTGACGCGCAATCCGGTCACCCGCCGCCTGTCCCAGCCGCCGCGCCTCGCGCTGGCGCACCAGCCCCGCGTGACGCCGCAGCTCAGCCTTGCTGACGGGCTGTGCACCGGCTGTCGGAAAGGAGGGCTCGGTCATTCCGGAGGACTTCGAGGAAGAAGGATACAAGGTAGGGCCGCCTTGGCCGCTGGAGCGGAGATCCCCGGGAACCTACATAAGTAGGTGGGCGCCGTGATGCCCCAGCCCACGGGCCGAGGCAGGGACAGCTCCCTAGGAGACCGTAAGGCCCCGAGCAATATGGCTCCTGGCGCACCAGGCAGCCCTGATCTTGTAGCCGTCTTACTTAGGAAGCCTCAAGGCGTCCGGCAATGTCTTCAAGGCGGCGGGCGGCTGCTTCCAGCACCTCGGCCACCTGGTTTTCCGCGTCCTGGCTCTTGGTCGCAGCTCCCACGCGGTCCTGCTTGAGCGTGGCCACCTCGTCCTTCAGGGCCTGCACCTCGCCCAGCGCCTCGGACAATTCATCCGCCACCAGAAGTCCCGCCATCAGCATCAGCCGCTGGTCGCCCACCTGCCCCACGCCCTGGGCCAATGTGGTCACGTGCTTGTCCAGATAGGCGGCGAGCCCTTCCAGGTGCTCTTCCTCGCCATCGTCACAGGCCAGCGTGTAGCTGCGGCCATTGATCTTCACGGTTACCTGCGGCATCGGCGCGTTCCTATGGCTCCAGCACGGCGCGGATGCCGGCAATGGCTTCTTCCAGCCGGGTCGATACATCACCGGCAGTCTCGTCCAGCTGCCTGGCCTGCGACTTCACCTGGTCCAGCTCGTCGGCCAGCCGCGAGCGGTCCTCGCGCAGCGCTGCGATCTCCCGCTCCGCGGAAGATGCGTTCTGGGACTTGATGCTGCGCCGGTTGATTCCCGCTTCCAGCTGATCGAGAGCGGCGGAGAACCGCTCCATGGCTGAATCAAGCTTGCTCATATGTCAGAGGCCGATCCCGACTCGTAGGAGATACTGAATGAAATACACCGATTAAGGCTGCCGCGCCCCGCCCCGCGAGCGCGGCGAATATGCAACAGGTTTGTGACATAACGTATGCACCGCGCTCAAGGCTGGTCAACGCCACATGAATCCTCGCGCACGGGGTGCCATGGGCATGTTGACGTTGCAAGACCACCTCGTCATTCTCCCGGCCCAATTCGACAGGGTCGCTGAGCTTAGGGACCAGCGCCCCTGCACCTGAACCGATTTGCTTCCCGGCAGACTGGCGTAAGACCGGCATGGGGAGATTTTGAGGCAGCCGTGACATGCGCTTTCAACAGGGGCGCTCACGGGACCAAGGGCAACCCCAAGGGTAACCACGCAATGAGCACAGCAGCAGACACCGCCTCCGCCGGGGCGGACAAACCCGTTTCCACATCTTCAGCCGCCAATGCCGACCACGCGATGATGGCCAACGCCATCCGCGCCCTGGCCATGGATGCGGTCGAGAACGCCAAGTCGGGCCATCCCGGCATGCCCATGGGCATGGCCGACGTGGCCACCGTCCTGTTCACCCGCTTCATGAAGTTCTGCCCGCGTGATCCCAACTGGGCCGACCGTGACCGCTTCGTGCTCTCTGCCGGTCATGGCTCCATGCTGATCTACAGCCTGCTGCATCTCCTCGGCTATGAGGACATGACGATCGACCAGATCAGGAATTTCCGCCAGATGGGCTCCCTCACGCCGGGTCACCCGGAAGTGGATCACACCCCCGGCGTCGAGATGACCACCGGCCCGCTTGGTCAGGGCATCTCCACCTCCGTTGGCATGGCACTGGCCGAGCGCATGCTCAATGCGCGTTTCGGCGACGACCTGGTGAACCACTTCACCTATGTCATCGCCTCCGATGGCGACCTGATGGAAGGCATCAGCCACGAGGCCATTTCCCTGGCCGGCCACCTCAAGCTGTCGCGCATGATCGTCCTGTTCGACGACAATGGCATCACCATCGACGGTGCACTGGACCTGTCTGAATCGGGCGATCAACTCGCCCGTTTCGAAGCCGCCGGCTGGGATACCACCCGCATCGACGGCCATGATCCGGATGCCATCGCCGCTGCCATCGAGCACGCGCAGACAACCGACAAGCCCTCGCTCATCGCCTGCAAGACCAGGATCGGCTTCGGCGCCCCCACCAAGGAAGGCACATCCGGCTCCCACGGCGCCCCGCTCGGTGCCGAGGAGATTGAAGGCACCCGTAAGGCCCTCGGCTGGTCAGCCGCCCCCTTCGAGATCCCGCAGAACGTGCTCGACGCCTGGCGCGTCGCCGGCCTGCGCGCCAGCAAGGCCCGCACTGCCTGGGCCGAGCGCCTGGACGCCGCCCCCGAAGCCCAGCGCCGTGAATTCGAGCGCACCATGGCCGGCTCCCTGCCAAACGAACTGCACGCCGCAGTCAACAAGCTGAAGCGCGCCTTCAGTGACGACAAGCCGTCGGTGGCCACCCGCAAGGCCTCCGAGAATGTGCTCAACGGCCTGGCCGATGTGGTACCGGAGCTGGTAGGCGGCTCCGCCGACCTGACGGGCTCCAACAACACCCGCGCCAAGTCGCAGAAATCCGTCACCGCAGACGATTTCTCCGGCTCCTATATCCATTACGGCATCCGCGAGCACGGCATGGCCGCCGCCATGAACGGCATGGCGCTGCACAAGGGCCTCATTCCCTATGGCGGCACCTTCCTGGTGTTCTCCGACTATTGCCGCCCCTCGGTCCGCCTGTCGGCCCTGATGGAGCGCCGCGCGATCTACGTGTTCAGCCACGATTCGATCGGCCTCGGGGAAGACGGTCCCACCCACCAGCCGGTGGAACACATGGCCGCCCTGCGCGCCATCCCCAATCTCAACGTGTTCCGCCCGGCGGATGCTGTCGAGACCGCAGAAGCCTGGGAACTGGCTCTCAAGGCGCTTGATCGCCCGAGCGTCATCGCCCTGACCCGCCAGAACCTGCCGACCGTGCGCACCAAGCACACCGACGAGAACCTCTCCGCCCGCGGCGGCTACGAGCTCTCCCCGGCCGATGGCGACGCCAAAGCCACCCTCTTCGCTACTGGGTCGGAAGTGGAGATCGCCCTGGCCGCCCAGAAGCAGCTGCAGGCCGAAGGCGTTTCCACCCGCGTGGTGTCGATGCCGTGCCTGGACCTCTTCCTCGAGCAGCCCGCCGCCTACCGGGAGGACATCATCCGCCCCAACACCGTGCGCGTGGCCGTGGAAGCGGGCATCGAGCAGGGCTGGGGCCGCCTCATCGGCGACAGCGGCGGCTTCGTCGGCATGACGGGCTTCGGTGCCAGCGCTCCTTACAAGCAGCTCTATGAGCATTTCGGCATCACGCCGGACGCCGTGGCCCAGGCCGTCCGCGAACGTCTCTAGGACACCCGGCCCGGGGCGGTCTCAAGGCCGCCCCGCATGGCCATCCCAGGGGACACAGCGCAAGGCTGTCCCTGCGGCAATCGGGGAGGGAAAGCGGCACCCGCATCCCTCCCCTATTAACGCTCACTCCCGAAAAATCACCCCGGGCGGTTTGGCGCGCCGGGATTCCTGTCAAGTGGTCCTTTTCACCCGCCGGACCATTCGCTATACCCACGCCCAATCCCGCGCGGAACCAAGCTCCATCACTGGTCAGGCTTCTGGCCCGGCACCTGGATCAGCGCGGCATTCCGCACTCCGTTGAAAGGTGAAAGCATTATGTCCGTGAAGGTCGCGATTAATGGGTTTGGCCGCATTGGCCGTCTGGTTCTCCGGGGCATCATCGAGTCCGGCCGCACGGATATCGAAGTGGTGGCCATCAACGACCTCGGTTCCGCCGAAGCCAACGCCCACCTGCTGCAGTTCGACACCGTCCACGGCCGCTTCCCCGCCGAAGTGACCAACACGGACTCCTCCATCTCCATCAACGGCAAGGAAATCAAGGTCACCGCCGAGCGTGATCCGGCCAAGCTGCCGTGGGGCGATTTGGGCGTCGACATTGCGCTGGAATGCACCGGCATCTTCGCCGACAAGGAAAAGGCCTCCGCGCACCTGACCGCCGGTGCCAAGCGCGTCCTGGTCTCCGCCCCCGCCTCCGGTGCCGACCTCACGGTCGTCTACGGCGTCAACCACCAGGACCTGAAGGCCGAGTACACTGTTGTGTCCAACGCGTCGTGCACCACCAACTGCCTGGCCCCGGTCGCCAAGGTGCTGGACGACACCTTCGGCCTCGAGCGCGGCTACATGACCACGGTGCACGCCTATACGGGTGACCAGCCGACGCTCGATACCCTGCACAAGGACCTGCACCGCGCCCGCGCCGCTGCCAGCAACATCATCCCGACCTCGACCGGTGCCGCCAAGGCCGTCGGCCTCGTGCTGCCGCAGCTCGCCGGCAAGCTCGACGGCACCGCCGTGCGCGTGCCCACCCCCAACGTGTCGATGATCGACCTCGTCTTCACCGCCAACAAGGACCTGTCGGTGGACGCCATCAACGACGCCATGAAGGCAGCGGCCTCCGGCCCGCTCAAGGGTGTGCTGGCCGTCAACGACCGCAAGCTCGTGTCCATGGACTTCAACCACGACCCGGCATCCTCGACCTTCGACCTGACCCAGACCCAGGTCATCGAAGGCAAGATGGGCCGCGTCCTGTCCTGGTACGATAATGAGTGGGGCTTTGCGAACCGCATGTCCGACACCGCGGTCGCGATGGCAAAGCTCATCTGATACCGGCAACGACTACCAGGGGCGGAAGCTGACAAGGCTTCCGCCCCTCTCTGATCCAGACACCCAGAACCACCCCCAAGACCCTCGGAAATTCAGGACCGTGCCATGAGTGAAAAGACGTCGTTTGCAACCCTCGATGATCTTTTCGCCAGCCAGGATGTCACCGGCAAGCGCGTGCTGATGCGCGCCGACCTGAACGTGCCGGTCAAGGATGGCGCCGTCAGCGACGCCACCCGCATCGAACGTATTGTACCGACGATCCGCGACCTCACAGGCAAGGGCGCGATCGTGGTGCTGCTGTCCCATTTCGGCCGCCCCAAGGGCGAACGGAACCCGGAATTCTCCCTCAAGCCCGTAGCCCCCGCCGTCGCTGAAGAAGCCGGTCTTGATGTAGCGTTCGCGGATGACTGCATCGGCCAGTCCGCCGCCGACGTGATCGCCGCCGCAAAGCCCGGCAGCGTCGTGCTTCTGGAAAACACCCGCTTCCACAAGGGCGAGACCGACAATGACGGCGCCTTCGCCGACGAAATCGCCAAGCTGGGCGATATCTACGTCAACGACGCCTTCTCTGCTGCCCACCGCGCCCATGCCTCAACCGAAGCCATCGCTCACCGCCTGCCTGCCTATGCAGGCCGCGCCATGCAGGCCGAGCTGACCGCCCTGGGCCAGGCGCTTGCCACGCCGGAGAAGCCCGTGGTGGCCATTGTCGGTGGCGCCAAGATCTCCACCAAGCTCGACCTTCTCGGCAATCTGGTCAGCAAGGTGGATTACCTCGTCATCGGCGGCGGCATGGCCAACACCTTCCTCGCCGCCCAGGGCATCGACGTGAAAGCCTCCCTCTGCGAACACGACCTCGGCGATACCGCGCGCGACATTCTGGCAAAGGCTGAGACCGCCGGCTGCCAGGTGCTGCTGCCGCGTGACGTTGTCGTGGCCGAGGAGTTCAAGGCCATGGCGCCCTGCAAGACCGTGCCTGCCACCGAAGTGCCCGACGGCCACATGATTCTGGACGTCGGCACCGATACCATCGCAGACTTGGCCGCCCGCTTCGAAGCCGCAAAGACTGCTGTCTGGAACGGCCCGCTGGGCGCCTTTGAGATCGCGCCGTTCGACAACGGCACCAACGCCGCCGCGCGCCATGTGGGCATGCTGACCAAGATGGGTCAGCTCACCTCCGTCGCCGGTGGTGGCGACACGGTGGCCGCCCTAAACAATGCGGGCGCCGCTGACGACTTTTCCTACGTGTCCACCGCGGGTGGCGCCTTTCTCGAATGGCTCGAGGGCAAGGCACTGCCGGGCGTGGAGGCTCTCAGCCGCGCCTGAACCCGCGGCACCCAGACTGGCGATGTATGAGGGGACTGCCCAGCCATGACCGAAACACTCCACGACATCGCGCAGAAGATGGTCGCCACCGGCAAGGGCATCCTTGCCGCCGACGAAAGCACCGGCACCATCAAGAAGCGCTTTGACTCGATCAACACAACCTCGACCGAGGACAGCCGCCGCGACTATCGCGAAATGCTGTTCCGCACCGACGAGGCGATGCACAACTACATTTCCGGCGTGATCCTCTACGACGAGACAATCCGCCAGAAGGCCCAGGACGGCACCCCACTCGTCGAGCTCATCAAGGCCGCAGGCTCAGTACCGGGCATCAAGGTCGATGCAGGTGCCAAGGACCTGGCAGGCAGCCCCGGCGAAAAGGTGACCGAAGGCCTCGACGGCCTGCGCGAGCGCTTTGCCGAATATCACGACCTCGGCGCCCGCTTCGCCAAGTGGCGCGCGGTGATCGACATCTCCCGTGGCGGCGATACCTCCATGCCGTCCCACAACTGCATCCACGCCAATGCCCACGCCTTGGCCCGCTACGCGGCGCTGGCCCAGGAGCGCGGCATCGTTCCGATCGTTGAGCCGGAAGTGCTGATGGACGGCGATCACGACATCGCCCGCTGCGAGGAAGTGACGACCTGGGCCCTCAAGGAGCTTTATCAGGAACTCTACTTCGCCGGCGTCGATCTCGAAGGCACCGTGCTCAAGCCCAACATGATCATCTCCGGCAAGCTCTGCCCCACTCAGGCCAGCGTCGCGGAAGTGGCCGAGCGCACCGTCAAGGTGCTGAAAGCCTGTGTCCCGTCGGCAGTGCCCGGCATCGTCTTTCTGTCGGGCGGCCAGTCCGATGTCGATGCAACGGCCCATCTCAATGCCATGAATGCCGGCTATGATCTTCCGTGGAACCTGTCCTTCTCCTATGGCCGCGCGCTGCAGGCAGCGCCCCTGGCCGCATGGGGCGGCGACAACAACAACTGGTCCAAGGCGCAGGCGGCCTTCCTGCACCGCGCCCGGATGAACGGCCTCGCCGCCACCGGCAACTGGACCGAACAGGTGGAGAAAGAAGCTGCCTAGCGCCTCCAATTGCCGCCTTTATCTGATCACGCCGCCGCGTCTTGATGACGTGGCGGCGTTTTCGCGCGTGTTCGAAGCAGCGCTCAAGGCCGGTGACGTCGCCTGCGTCCAGCTTCGTCTCAAGGATGTGCCCGACGACGAGGTGATTGAAGCCGCCACGGCCCTCATCCCCATCGCGCACGACTATGACGTGGCATTCCTCATCAATGATCGGCCCGACATCGCAAAAAAGGTGGGGGCCGATGGCGTGCATATCGGTCAGGACGACGCCCCCTATTCAGAGGCCCGCAAGCTGCTGGGCCCGGATGCCATCATCGGCGTCACCTGCCATGACAGCCGCCACCTGGCGATGAAGGCCGGCGAGCAAGGGGCGGACTACGTGGCCTTCGGCGCGTTCTACGACACCGCCACCAAGCAGGCCCCGACCCGGGCAACGCCGGAAATCCTCTCCTGGTGGCAGCAGCTCTTCGAAGTGCCCTGTGTCGCCATCGGCGGCATCAATGTCGAAAACGCAGCGCCCCTCGTCGCGGCGGGCGCGGATTTCCTTGCGGTCTCATCTGGCGTATGGTCCTACCCCTCGGACGAAGGGGGTCCGGCCCAAGCCGTCAAGGCGATCAATGAGGTGATCGCCGCGACGCCGATGTCGCTTCTGGAGTTCGATGCGTAAACCAACGCCGATAGTCACCCCCCCTTTCCCACGCTTCCGCCTGCAGACCCGCATGATGCCCGTCATTGCCGGGGCCCTGCTCGCCGCAGCCGTGCTTCCGGCCAGGGCGGAGACGCCTCCTGACATCGCACCGCCCGCAACCGAGCGCGGCGTCAAGACCGTGTCGCCGGAAGTGGCCAACGCCGTCGACGCCCTCAAACAGGGCGAGCCGGCCCGCGCCGCAGCCTTTCTCCGCACCGCCGCAGAAAACGGCGACCCCGCCGCCCAGGCCCTGCTGGGCCAGCTCTATGCCGACGGAAACGGAGTTGAGCGCGACCTGTTCGAGGCAGGCCGGTGGCTCCGCGCAGCCGCCGCCAATGGTGAACCCACAGGGGCCTATGCCCTGGCAACCCTCACCGATGACGGCACCCTTACCCCGCCGGGCATGGACCCCGCCAACCGGGAAGCGCGCGACAGCGAGGCCACCCGCCTCTACCTTGCCGCCGCCAATCACGGCTCGGTCCCCGGGCAGATCGAAACCGGTCTGCGCTATGTCCGCGGCGTCGGCACGGCACAGAACCTGACAGAAGCCGCACGATGGTTCGGCGAAGCGGCGGACGCCGGCAGCCCGGACGCGCAATTCAATCTTGGGGCCCTGCACGCCTCAGGTGCTCTGAATGACGGCACGCCAGACCACGCCACCGCCCGCACATGGTTCACCCGCGCTGCCGAGCTGGGCCATGCGGATGCGCAATACAATCTCGGCCTGATCGCCGCCCAGGGCCTTGGCGGCCCCGTGGACAATGCCGTCGCCGCCAAATGGTTCAAGCGCGCCGCCGACCAGGGTGTCGCCGATGCCCAATCCGGCCTCGCCTACCTCACCTATCAGGGTCTCGGCGTCCAGAAGGATGAGGCAAAGGCCGCAGAACTCTACGCAAAGGCAGCGGATCAGGGCCACCTCGTGGCGCAAAACCGCCTTGCCCGCCTCTACGTGATGGGCCGTGGCGTTGAGGCAGACATGGCAGAAGCCTGGAAATGGCACTCCCTGTCCACCCGCGCAGGCTTCGAGGACAAGGAACTCGACGCCCGCTTCGCCAAGCATCTGACCGCCGATGACCGCGCCACCGGAGATGCGCGCGTCGCCCAATGGCTCGACGGACGCGCCGCACGGTAGAAAGCGTCTTTCTAGCGTCTTTCGGGCTTCTTCACCTTTTAAAGCCCTGCCCCTTGCGCACAATGCGCCAGTGGTGCATGTGAGGCCGCCTGACGGGGCGCCCGCGATACCCAATCCCGCCCCCGTCCCCCAAGATCAAGAATCCGCATGAAGGCCCGCGAGACATGAAGATCAACGGTAACGAAATCCGCCCCGGCAACGTCATCGAGCACAAGGGTGGCCTCTGGGCCGCCGTGAAGGTGCAGAGCGTGAAACCGGGCAAGGGCGGCGCCTATGCCCAGGTCGAACTCAAGAATCTGATCGACGGCACCAAGCTGAACGAGCGCTTCCGCTCGTCAGAATCCGTCGAGCGCGTGCGGGTCGATACCAAGGACTTCCAGTTCCTGTTTCAGTCCGACGACATGCTGACCTTCATGGACAACGAGACCTACGAGCAGATCGAGCTCTCCGCCGAGTTCGTCGGCGAGCGCGCCGCCTTCCTTCAGGACGGCATGGCCGTGACCCTCGAGCTTTACGAGGACAAGCCGATCGGCATCAACCTGCCGGAGCAGGTGACCCTCGAAGTCACCGAGACCGAGCCCACCATCAAGGGCCAGACGGCGGCCTCCTCCTACAAGCCCGCCCTTCTTGAAAACGGCGTGCGCACCATGGTGCCGCCCTTCGTCGGCGTCGGCGAGAAGATTGTGGTCGACACCAACGAAGTCACCTATGTGAAGCGCGCCGAGTCGTAGGACACAGCCGACCAGCCTCACTCAAGTCCGCCCGCATACGACCCGCCCGAACGCCGCAAGCAGATCGCCCCATGCCCCTCAACAGTCCTGTCATCAACGTGATGGTCACGGCCGCCCGCAAGGCGGCCCGCAAACTCGCCCGCGATTTCGGCGAGGTTGAAAATCTCCAGGTGTCCCGCAAAGGCCCCGGCGATTTCGTGTCCGCCGCCGACCTCAGGGCCGAGAAGATCATCTTCGAGGAGCTGTCCAAGGCGCGGCCGGGCTACGGCTTTCTGATGGAGGAATCCGGCACGGTTGAAGGGCCGGACAAGACCCACCGCTGGATCATTGATCCGCTCGACGGCACCACCAATTTCCTGCACGGCATCCCCCACTTCGCGATTTCCATCGCCCTTGAGCGGGATGGCCAGCTGGTCAACGGCGTCATCTACAATCCGGTCACGGATGATCTGTTCGTCACCGAAAAGGGCAATGGCGCCTATCTGAATGATCGCCGCCTGCGCGTCGCCGCGCGCACCCGCCTCGACGACGCGGTGTTTGCCACCGGCATTCCCTTCAAGGGCCTGGACTGGCACGCCAAGTTCACCCGCGAGATCGATCACATCATGCCGCAGGTCGCGGGCATCCGCCGCTTCGGCGCAGCCTCCCTTGACCTGGCCTGGGTCGCAGCAGGCCGCTTCGACGGCTTTTGGGAACACGGCCTGCAGCCCTGGGACATCGCTGCGGGCGTGCTGATGGTCAAGGAGGCTGGCGGGTTTGTCAGCGACATCAACGGCGCTGACAAGAAGATGGATACCAACGGCATCATCGCCGCCAATGCCGACCTGCTGCCGCACCTGCAGGCAATGATCAAGAAGGCAGGCCGTGCCGCCGGCTGACGCGCGCCCGGCACACAGCCCCCGCAGGCTGCCGGGGCTTTACGCACGCCGCGCAACCGGTTAACCCCTTAGCACCATGATTTAAAGGAATGCCGCGCTCAGCGGGGCATTCTCCCCTCTTCAGGTGCTCTTGCGCGTGCCCGGCATGATCAGTTTTTTCTCCCGCACTCTTCTTCCCTGCCTGGCTGTCGCCCTGTCGCTTGCGGCAACTGCAGCGACCGCACAGAGCATTGACGGGGATGTCGACGTCAATCTTGATGCCCTCGGCCTGCGCGGCAGCCAGCCGGAACAGCCGCGCCTGATTCTGCGCTATCCGGGGTCGGACACGGCAACGCGGGAAGTCCCCACGCTGCGCTACCCGGACGTACCGGAGCCAAGCCCGCGCCCGACCCCACGCGCCGCCGCAAAGCCCAGGCCGGAACCGGACACCAACAAGGCGTCAGCCAAGCCTGCCCCGGCAAAGCCGGCCACGCAGCCCAAGGCTGCCGCCGCAGCGCCTGCAGCACCAAAGCCTGAAGCGACACCGGCTGTGAACCAGGCCGCCGCCACGCCGGCCGCCTCCTCCACCCCCGAACCGGCCCCTGCGCAGACGCTGGCTCCTGTTGAAACCAAGGCCCCGCCGACGGAAAGCGCCGCTTTGGCCGCACCGACCGCACCGCAGCCAGCCCCGGCGGCAGCACCCCCCCTGCCCCAGCCGGACCCGGCCATTGCCCGCATCCTGTTTGACCCCGGCAGTGTCGCCATTCTCGGCGAGGCCCGGTCGGAACTTGAGTCCATCGGCCAGTCCCTGCGTTATGACCGCCGCCGGATCGAGCTGCGCGCTTACGCGGGTGAGCCGGGCGACAAGGCCAGCGATGCGCGCCGCCAGTCCCTCCGCCGCGGCCTTGCGGTCCACGGCTATCTGATTGATCTGGGCATCGACAAGAGCCGCATCGACGTGCGGGCTCTGGGCGGGGTCACCGACACGGGCCCCGCCGACCGGGTGGACGTAACCTTCTCCGGCAGCTAATCCCCACCAATCACGCAAGCCACTGCCGTCACACTGCTGCCCCAAACCATGGCACACTGCGGGGCACGCGGACGGGGAGACCGTGCGCGGCACACAGCGAGGGGACCGGGCCTAAGACGCGCCCGGACTGTGGATCAGGAGACAACCCATGGCCAAAAGCGGCGCCGACACGCTCAGCCTCACTCAGCCGAGCAGGCACATCTCGCGCATGCTCACCTTTCTGGTGATCGTGGGCCTCGTGCTGGCGGTCCTCTGGCCACAGCTTCAGGAAGCCTTCCTGGCCAATGTCGCGCTTAACGGGCTGATTGCGGGCGTCCTTCTGATCGGTGTGCTCTACGCCTTCCGCCAGGTCATGGTCCTCAGCCCCGAGATCAAGTGGGTAAACGCCTTCCGCCGGGCCGACCCCGGCCTCACCCTGCCGCCGCCGCCCCGTCTGCTGGCACCGATGGCAACCCTCCTGGGCGAGCGCAAGGGCCGGGTCGCCATCTCCGCCCCTGCCATGCGGTCAATTCTCGATTCCATCGCCTCACGCCTTGATGAGGCCCGGGACATCTCCCGCTACATGATCGGCCTGCTGATCTTTCTCGGCCTGCTCGGCACCTTCTGGGGCCTGCTGGATACGGTCTCGTCCATCGCTGAAACCATCCGCACCCTGTCACCGGCCGGCGGCGGCGCGGGCGATGTCTTCGAGGAGTTGCGCGCAGGCCTTGAGGCGCCGCTTACCGGCATGGGCACGGCTTTCTCGTCCTCCCTGCTCGGCCTCGGTGGTTCCCTCATTGTCGGCTTCCTCGACCTGCAGGCCGGCCAGGCCCAGAACCGTTTCTACAACGAGCTTGAGGAATGGCTGTCCACCGTCACCCGGCTGGATGCGGCCGGCGGCGAGGAAAGTCCGCTGCTCGGTGAGCTGTCGCGCCGCCTTGATGAAATGCAGCGGGACCTCGGCTCTTCATCCGGTGAGCGCTCCGCCACCACGGCGTCCCTCATGGCCCTCACCGAGCGGCTGTCGATGCTGACCGACCAGATGCGCGCTGAAAGCGACCTCCTGAAACAGGTGGCCAGCAACCAGGCGGACCTCCGCCCTGTCCTTGAACAGATCGCCCAACTGGCCGCCCGCAACCAGCAGGACCGGAGCTAGACCATGGCGCTCGCCTCCCGCCGCCTGCGCCAGGGCAGCGCCGATTACTGGCCCGGCTTTGTCGATGCCATGGCCACGCTGCTGCTGGTCATCATCTTCCTGCTCTCCATCTTCATGCTGGCGCAGTTCTATCTGAGCCAGGCAATCACCGGCCGTGATGAGGCCCTGCAATCCATGCAGGCGCAAATCGCACAGCTGACGGACCTTCTGGCCCTCGAAAAAGGCCGCAGCGCCGACCTTGAAAGCTCCCTTGCGTCCCTCTCGGCCTCCCTGGCGACCGCGGAACAGGAAAACACCCGCCTGTCCGGCCTTCTGGCTGATGCCGAAGCCGGCGGTGAGGAAGCCGCAGGGCTTCGCGCGGCCCTGTCGGAACAGGAAGAGCTGACAGCGGAGGCCCAGGCGCAGGTCGAACTCTTCAACCAGCAATTGGCCGCGCTCCGCAGCCAGCTCGCGAGCCTCGAAGCAGCTCTCGAGGCCGCCGAAGCCAAGGATAAGGAAAGCCAGGCGCAGATCGCCGATCTGGGCCGCCGCCTCAACTCCGCCCTGGCCCAGAAGGTCCAGGAACTCGCCCGCGCCCGGTCAGAATTCTTCGGCCGCCTCCGGCAGGCCCTCGGCAACCGCGACGACATTCAGGTCGTCGGCGACCGCTTCGTCTTTCAGTCCGAGATCTTTTTCGATTCAGGCTCCGCGGCCCTCAACCCGGCCGGTGAAGCAGAACTCCGCAAGATCGCCACCGCCATCAAGGAAATCGCCAAGGACGTGCCGTCGGACATCAACTGGGTGCTGCGCATCGACGGCCATTCGGACAGCCAGCCGATCTCGACCCCGGAATTCCCCTCCAACTGGCACCTGTCCGCCGGCCGCGCCATCTCCGTGGTCCGCTTCCTCACCGATGAGGGCGTCGCCCCCAACCGGCTGCTGGCCGCAGGCTTCGGCGAGTATCAGCCTCTCGCCGCAGGCGAAAACCCGGACGCCCTGCGCCGCAACCGCCGCATCGAGTTCAAGCTAACAGAACGCTAGGACCTCCCACCCGTCATCAGCCGCACCGCGTCAGGCCCGAAACTAAAACAAACGTTTGATTTAATTTCGGGTTCTAGCGTACGCTCTGAGCATGAAAAAAGACACCAAGACCAGACTGCTGGACGCAGCTGAGCGGCTCTACGCGGCCAACGGCATCTCGGCGACATCAGTTCGACAGATCACCGACACGGCAAAGGCCAACGTGGCGGCTGTGAGCTTTCACTTCGGCGGCAAGTCGGGCCTTACCCGAGCCGTCTTCCTGCGACGCCTTGCACCACTCACCTCAGAACGCCTGGCAAGGCTCTACGCCCTGCAGCAGGGAGGACAACCCAGCCTTGCCCATTTGCTCGACGCGTTCATTGATCCACTCGTGGAACTGGCGCGCCAGGGCCCGGGCCCACAGCGCTTCCTCCAGCTCTTCGGCCGCACTCTCACCGATCCGACACCGGAAATCGGAGAGATATTTGCGACTGACCTGAGAGACTATTCCCTGGCCTTCTTCGGAGCACTGCACAACTGCCTGCCCCATCTCAGCGCGGCGGAAGCGTCCGTAAGACTGACATTCGTCATCGGCGCCCTGGGCCACGCTCTCAGCGATCCCGTCCGCCGCAACCTGTCGCGAGACATCCTCGCAGAGGACACCCCGATTCCGGACGACGCAATCGTCGCACAGCTCAAGACATTCGCAACCGCAGGCTTGAGCGCCCCAACGCTGGGAGACATCAAATGAAGGCCTTTCCAACGCGGTACTATGATCTGCACCCTGACGAAGCTCTGAACTACGCCCTCAACCGCTGGCTTCCCTACTGGAACCTCGAAGAGACACGCACGCTCTCATCCCAGATTTCAGGATATGACGACTGGGTGCCAGTCATGCTCGACGCCGCGAACAAGGCGCGCCCTGCCGGCGAGGGAGAAGCTACAGCGTTCTATTTTCGCGCCGCCGAGTTCTTCATGAGCTGGTCCGATGACAGGCGCCACAAATCCTATGAGGCCTATCTGGACAACTTTTACAAAGCCAATGCGTCCATCCCACACACACGTCATCAGGTCCCTTATGACGAGGGCGCCATGCCCGCCACCCTGCTGGGAGCAGAAACCCCAGCACGGGGCACACTGGTGATCCATGGTGGGTTCGACAGCTCGATGGAAGAGTTCTTCCACATGGCCGACGCACTGCGGCGCGATGGATATGACGTGATCCTATTTGACGGGCCGGGCCAGGGAGGTGCCCTTGCAGGGCACGGGCTGACGATGCCCCATGATTGGGAACGCCCGGTCGCAGCGGTGCTGGACCACTTTAAGATCGAATGCTGCGCCCTTATAGGCATATCTCTCGGCGGCTATCTCGCTTTGCGTGCTGCCGCCTTCGAACCGCGCATCTCCGGCGTCATTCAGTGTGACGTCATGGAGGACTTCCGGGAATGCATGTTGGCGCGGCTGCCCAATCGCATGCAGAAAATCGTGAACCGCCTATGCGAATGGCAGGCACGCACCCTGGTAAATGGCTTGTTCAGCCTCGCCGCACGCCGGGAACCATTCACCCGTTGGGCATTGGAACACGCATACAACGTGTCGGGCGCTCCAGATGCATATGCCCTTCTCAGCTGGATGGAGAACTTCAACACCCGAACCTTTTCACACCTGGTAACCCAGCCGGTTTTGACAATGGCTGGTACGGAAGACCATCTCGTCCCGTTCCACCAACTCAACAGGCAGGTTGAGCACCTGAAACGTGCGAGCTCCGTGACCGCACGTGTGTTTTCGCGCCAGGAACAGGCCCACAATCACTGCCAGGTTGGCAATCTCGGCTGCCTCATCGACGAGCTCCGGGCATGGCTTGCCCTTCATTACGCCCCGGTTCAACGGTCGAATTCAGCGGCCTGACCTCAAGTCTCCATCGGGCAGACAAGGACATGCCCCTGGAAGACAGCGCCGACCACAAGATGCCCCGCCCCCGCGGCCCCGACGCTCGAAGCTGAGATTGCACCGTCCAGATCAACGAACACGCTGGTCACGTCGCCGCTTGGCACATCAAGCCGCACTACTTCCGACGGCGCGACGGCGCCGGGGTCTTCCGCATGGGCCAGAAAATCGAAAATGCGCGGATGGCCGGCGATGAGCAGGGAGCCGTCTTCATCCACGTCGATATTGTCCGGGTTGGTGCCGACCTTGTGCGCCCGCACGAAGGTGAGATCACCGGAGACAGCATCGCGGTCATAGATGCTCACCTGCCGCCCGAGGACTTCCGCCACATACAGCGATGCCCCATCGGCACTCACATTGATGCCATTCGCATAGATCAGCTGGTCCGCAACCATCCGCCCGTCCGTGCCATCCCAATAGGCGACGCTGGTGAGCGGCAAACCGAAATAGGGCTCGACTGCGCGCACGAAACCGCCCATGCGCGCCCGGTCGTTGGACACGTAGAACTGCTCGGGCCCGACGCCCACCACATCATTGGGGAAATACATGGCGTCAAACGACACCGTGCGCACATGGCTCAGGACACCGCCATCACCGATATCGAATATCTCAACCGCATGACCGCCGGCTGCGGGGTGATTGATCGCGAACAGCCGGGCCGCCCCGTCCTCACCGCGCCACAGTGAAATCCCGTGCGGCCGGAAGTCGTCCGGCGCATCCTGTGAAACCAGCTGGGCTGATCCCATGGTGGCGAGGTCAAAGACATGAATGCCGCCGGACGGTTGTTCGGGCGACCTGCGGTCGGAAGCAGAAACGAAAACCAGGCCGGTCTGCCGGTCCACCTGCACATCTTCAGTGCCCGGCGCCACTTCAACACGGCTGCAGGTCTCCACCCGCTTTGCTTCAAGCGATGCAAACGCCCCGGACGCAGGCACGACGACCCATAAGAGCCGCCCGGCCGCCGCCAGCAGCAACAGAACGAAAATCAGCAGAATGCCGCGCATAACCAAGTCCCCCCATGCTCTTCCCCCGGAAGATGACGGCGAGACCATAGCTAAAGGCGTGGCCCGTGTCAGATGCTGTGAGCGGATCTATTCGGCGTCCGGCGCGGGCGTCGCAGGCGCCGCGGTAACAGAACCGCCCATCTCGCACACCAGCACCGCAGGGTCGAACACGGCACCGATCACCAGCCGCTGCCTGTAGGTCGCCCCGACTGAAGACGCAGACAGCTCCGCTCCCTTGTCGAGATAGGCCGTGGAGCCGACACCCCCGCCACCGTCATTCTCACGCACCACCACGATGTGGCTCGGGCTGAGATTGGCAGGGTCAGACGCATGGTCGAGGAAAGTCGCAAGCTTGGGGTGCGCGCCGATCCACAGCGCCCCGTCCCTGGCCACGTCGATATTATCAAGGCCGGTTCCCAGGAAGACCCGGTCCGTCTCCTCAAGGTCACCCGTGGCAACGTCGCGGGCGTAGATCCGGAGCCTGCGCCCCAGCGTCTCCGTCACATAGACCTTGCCGCCATCATTCGAGACCGCCACGCCATTGGCCAGCGCAAGCCCATCGGCCACCGTCCTCGTCGTCTCGCCGTCATGATAGGCAACGCTCGTAATCTCCGAGGCAAAGAGCGCAGCCATGGTCCGGCCGTCCTGGCTCGGACGGTCATGGTCATTGGTCACGTAGAACGCGTCATGAGATACCGCCGCCACATCATTGGGCGACATGATGAGCGGGTCCGTCACGGTCTTGCGGTGGGTCAGCACATTGTCCGCACCAAGATCGAAGATCTCGACCGTGTGCTCGCTGCCGCCCGGATGGTTGACCACCATCAGTGTGCGGCGCCCGTCGTCCCCCTTGAACAGCGAAATGCCGTGCGGGCGGAACCGGTCAGGCAGGATCGGCGTGATCGGCCGCATGAACAGCCCCTCAGCCGGCGCATTGAGATCCATGATGTAGATGCCGCCGCGCACGGCACCGGCACCCGGGTCATCACTCGCCGCAAGGCGGCGGTCATAGGCCGAGATATAGGCAATGCCGCGCTCACGGTCGATCGCGATATCCTCCGGCCCCGGAACACCCTGCACCCTTGTGCAGCTCTCACCGGTGAAGTAGCGGTTGATGGACGTGAACTCGCCCATCCAGGTCATGGTCCGCACGTAAAACACGCTGGCGATCACCACCACGAGGCCGGCAACAATCAGCAAGATTTTCAGTGTCCGGCTCATGCCCGGCTCCCCTCTCCTCAAGTCCCAATCAGGATGCGCCCGTTCGGGGCGTCATCCGGCCTTATGGCCGGCAGCGGCAATGGCCGCAGTCTCTTCCGTTTCCGGGGTAGTCATATCCGCCGCATCCGGCAGCCTGTCCACATCAAATTGCAGTTTTGCCAGGCGGCCATAAAGCCCGCCCTCCTGCACCAGCGATGCATGGGTGCCCTGGGCCACAATGCCGCCCTTGTCCATCACGATGATCCGGTCTGCCTTTGTCACTGTCGCCAGCCGGTGCGCGATCACCAGCACCGTACGCCCGGCCATCAGGCGCTCCAGCGCGTCCTGCACCAGCGCTTCGCTCTCTGAATCAAGCGCACTCGTTGCTTCGTCAAGCAGCAGGATGGGTGCATCCCGCAACAGCGCCCGGGCAATCACCAGCCGCTGGCGCTGCCCGCCGGAAAGCGTAACCCCTCGCTCCCCAAGCAGCGTGTCGTAGCCATCCGGCATCTGCGAAATGAATTCATGCGCGTGGGCCGCCTCGGCAGCCGCCCTGATGTCAGCCTCGCTGGCATCAGGCCGCCCATAGGCGATGTTCTCCCGCACCGATGTGCCGAACACCACGGTCTCCTGAGGCACAAAGGCAATCCGGCGGCGGAAATCATCCGGGTCCGCATCCTTGAGGTCGACGCCGTCAACGCACACGCGCCCTGCCTGCGGATCATAGAACCGCAGCAGGAGCTGGAAGACGGTGCTCTTGCCCGCCCCCGACGGGCCCACAAGCGCCACCGTTTCCCCCGGCGCCACATCAAGCGAGAACCGGTCGAGTGCGGAAGCCTCCGGCCGCAGTGGATACCGGAAATCCACACCCTCAAACCGCACTTCGCCACGCGGCGGCACAGGCAATGCCACCGGCTGCGCCCGCACGGCAATCTCGGAACGGGCAAACAGCAACTCCGACAGCCGCTCCGCCGCCCCCGCCGCCATCTGGAACTCGCCCCACACTTCGCTCAGAGCCGCCAGGCTGGTCGCACAGATCACCGCATAGATGACGAACTGGCTCAGCGTGCCGCCGGTCATGTCACCGGCAATCACCGCCCGCGCGCCCATCCACAGCACGCCCACAATGCTTGCAAAGGCCAGGGTAATAATGATCGCCGTCATGAAGGCCCGGGCCGTCACATGCTTGCGCGCAGCCACATAGGCGCGCTCGACAACGCCCCGGTAGCGCTGCCGGTCATGGCCTTCATGATTGAAGCTCTGCACCACCTTGATCGCCTGCAGCGCCTCCGACGCAAAGGCGCCTGTATCCGCAAGGCGGTCCTGGGAGGCGCGGGACAGCCCGCGCACCAGCCGTCCGAAACCGATCAGCGGCAGTACGATCAGCGGAACCGCCAAAAGCACCATGGCGCTCAGATCCGGCGCCGTCAGCGCCGCCATCACGGCAGCCCCCAGAAACAGGAACGTATTGCGCAGAGCCACCGACAAGCTCGACGTCAGCACCACCCGCACAAGCGTCGTATCCGCCGTCAGCCGCGACAGGATCTCGCCCGTCCTGACCGTCTCGAAGAACTGGGGCGACAACATCAGCAGATTGCCGAAAACGCCGGTACGCAGATCAGCCGTCACCCGCTCACCCAGCCGCGTCACGAAGAAGTAGCGCGTGGCGGACGCAACCCCCATGGCAACCGCCAGGATCATCAGCAGCAGGAATGCATCATCCACCGAACTGGCATTGTCGGCTGAAAACCCGTCATCCAGCATCACACGGACGCCCATGGGGATGGCCAGGGTAGCAACCGTCGCGGCCACCAGCGCGATCAATGCACCGGCCAATTGGCCCGGATAACGCAGCAGCAGCGGCATCAGCGACACCAGCGGTCGCAGGCCCCGGCCCCGCGGCCGGCTTTCGGGAGTGGCAGACAGATCGCTCAAAAGGCGCTCCCCAGGGCAGTAGAGTAGCAGTGACGCGGCATCAAACGGACCGCAGACCGGCAGCGGTGCCGCCGGAGAGGAGGCGCAGTCTTATCAAAGACCCACCCCGGGCAACATGGGGCCGCAGGCCGCAACCGGCAACAAAATGGCCACCCTATTGCTTTTCCCTGCCTGAGCCGGTATATCGCCCGTCTTCAAGAGACATGTCGGACGTGCCGCGACGGGCAAGATCGAGGCCCTGGCGCGGATTTTTGAGACACTTCTAAGAGAGATCAGGGCCATGAAGGCAGATATCCATCCGGACTACCACATGATCACCGTCGTCATGAACGACGGCACCGAGTACCAGACCCGTTCGACCTATGGTCAGGAAGGCGACAAGCTGGTGCTGGACATTGATCCGTCGACCCATCCGGCCTGGACCGGCGGCGAGCAGCGCCTGCTGGACCGCGGCGGCCGCCTGTCGCGCTTCAAGGACAAGTTCAAGGGCTTCGTTTAAGCCCGGGCACCTGCCCCATCGGGGCAGCAGCAGCCACACAGACAAAAGGCCGGTGCGTCACTGCACCGGCCTTTTTCGTGTTCCGATTGTCGGAGTGGGTCAGTGGAGCTGCCCGTCCAGGCGCATCTGGCGGAACGCGCTTTCGATCTTGGAGAGCTGCCGGGCCACCGCCGTCTTCGGTTCGGTTTCCGACGCATCGCCGTGCATCATCTTGTCCAGCCGGTCGATGCGGGCATAAAGCCGGCGCGACTGCGAAATCATGTCAGCCAGCTCCGCCGGAAGCTCATCCGCGCCCTCGATCGGCCGGGCGTAGCAAAGTTCCTTGGCCCCCAGGCGGTACTTGTCGGAGGCAGCCTCTGCCACCGTCATCTCGCCGCGCGCCACCGCACGCTGCACCAGCAGCCAGGACGCAACCTGCATCAGCCGCGTCGTCAGGCGCATGCTTTCAGCCGCATAGGCCAGCGCACCCTTGCGCGACAATGTCTTTGAATGGTCCCGGCCCGGGCCGTCGAGATAGGACGCAGCCTCCTCGACCATTCCCATGCCGTCCTTGAACATCTGCTCGAACTGTGCTGACCCGGCGAAGCTGCGCACGGAAAACTCCTGCCCTGCCTCGATATCGCCGCCCGCAACGCCGCCGAAGGTGTCGTCAACCGTGCCCATGAAAAGCCCCACTGTCTCGTTCTTAAACCCGTTTCGGCACATCCCGTCAGCGGAACGCGCCCATGCCGGTGGAATTTCAAGAACGATGCCAGTCCGCCCCCAAAGCGTCTGGCAAACCCCAAGACATCCAGGGGCCGAAGCCTAGGGCAGAACGGCCCTGACCGCAAAAATTGGGAAAAAGGCAGAAAAAAAGAGCCGCGAGAGAGCGCGGCTCTTGGAGTTCAACAGGGAGGCGTCAAATGGGTATGGCGGCAGCCACCCCAAAACCCGGGCAAACCGGATTACGCAAATACACTGTACGAATCGGACACTAACAAATGGTTAACGCCTGTTAATCCTGTTCCGGTCATTTCAGGCGTTCCGGCCCCGTCCAGTGTCATTTCGGGTCAAACCAGTCCCGCAGCCGTCCCGTTTCCCACAAATGGCGCAAGGCAGAGGGGTCTCATCCCTTGCCGAACACAGCTTCGGCTGCGGACTTGCTGTCCTGCTTCTGCGCAATGACGGCCCGCACGCGCTCAATCTCGGCTTCAAGCGCCCCGATGCGGGCTTCAAGCTCACCAACGGACAGGTCCTCGATCTCGGCCTTCGACAGGCTCAGGATCGCTTCCGGCGCCACGTCATCCTCATCCATCATCGGCCTCCCGTCTTGAACGCTCCGGCAACCCTTGCCAGTTTCCAGTCACCAGGAAATTGCATTCCCAGAACAATAAGGCATCCAGACCATGAGCACATACCCCGCCACCATGTCCGCCGTCGAAATCTCCGAGTTCGGCGGGCCGGAGGTCCTCAAGCTCGTGGAACGGCCCACGCCCGAGCCCGGCCAGGGCGAAGTGCTGATCAAGGTTGCCGCCGCCGGGGTTAATCGCGGCGACTGTGTCCAGCGCATCGGCTTTTACCCGGCCCCTCCCGGCGCGTCCGACCTGCCGGGCCTCGAGGTCTCCGGCACAATTGTCGCCACCGGACCGGGCGCCAGCCTGTGGAAGGAAGGAGACGAGGTCTGCGCCCTCATGGCCGGCGGCGGCTATGCCGCCTACGCCACAGTCCATGAAGGCAGCGTCCTGCCCCGCCCCGCCAATGTCTCCCTCGTGGAAGCCGCCGCACTGCCGGAGACCGTTCTCACAGTATGGACCAATGTCTTCGAGGACGGGCAGCTGCGGCCGGGCGAGACCCTGCTGGTCCATGGCGGGTCCTCCGGCATCGGCACCACCCTCATCCAGCTTGCCGCCACCCTTGGCGTGAAGGTGCTCGCCACCGCCGGCAGTGCGGACAAGTGCAAGGCCTGTGAAGAGCTCGGCGCTGCACGCGCCATCAACTACCGCGAGGAGGATTTCGTTGAGGTGGTGAAGGAGGAGACCGGCGGCAAGGGAGCCGACGTGATCCTCGACATGGTCGGCGGCGACTATGTGGCCCGCAACATCCAGGCCGCCGCCCGCATGGGCCGCATCGTCAACATCGCCTACATGTCCGGCTCCAAGGTCGAGGTCGACCTGCTCCCGGTCATGCTCAAGCGTCTCACCCTGCGCGGCTCGACCCTGCGTGCCCGCGATCTCAACGAGAAGGCCCGCCTGACCGCCGAAGTCCGCCTGCACGCCTGGCCGCTCGTGGAACAGGGCCGTGTCCGCCCGGTGGTCGACACCACATTCCCCCTCAAGGACGCAGCCAGGGCCCATGAGCGCATGGAAGGCTCCGGCCATATCGGCAAGATCCTTCTCACCATTGACTAGGCTGGCCCGGTAGCCCGGTGACCATCATTTGGGCACCGGGCTGCTAGCGGTTTGAAAAAACGGGACTTTCCACCGGGCGCCGAAGCGCCTATAAGAAGGCTAATCCCTTCAACCAATTGGATGATCAGGGGCTGCATGAGACCTATGCGGCGCGCAGCGCTCCCTTTTGCCTGTACCAGCACGGGCGCTGCTCCATCCACGCCCCAGCGAAGGATCAAACGGAAATGACTGCACCGCTTATGCCCAAGGCCACCGCCGTCTGGCTCGTGGACAACACCTCCCTCACCTTCGACCAGATCGCGGAGTTCTGCGGCCTGCATGCGCTCGAAGTGAAGGGCATTGCCGATGGCGATGTCGCCATGGGCATCAAGGGCCAGGACCCGGTCACTGCCGGCCAGCTGTCGCGCGACGAAATCAAGCGCGGCGAAGCGGATGCCGGCTACAAGCTGCAGATCTCCAAGCCCAAGCACGAGCTGCCGGAACCGAAGAAGACCGGCCGAAAGGGCCCGCGCTACACGCCGCTGTCGCGCCGGCAGGACCGCCCGGGCGCCATCGCCTGGCTCGTCCGCTACCATCCGGAACTCACCGACGGCCAGATCGGCAAGCTTGTGGGCACCACCAAGCCGACCATTCAGTCGATCCGCGACCGCAGCCACTGGAACATGGCCAACATCACGCCGGTCGATCCGGTGACCCTCGGCCTGTGCACCCAGCTTGAGCTCGATGCCGCCGTGCAGAAGGCCGCGCGCCGCCGTGAGCGCGAAGCCAAGAAGGCAGGCAAGTCCGTTGAGGATATGGGCACGCTGGCCCCCGCCACCCAGGCGCTGGCCGATGCCGCTGCCGGCAAAACCACCCTGTCTGACGATTTCGGCCAGGTCATGGATGACGACGACCGTCAGGACCGGGATCGCCGCGACGGGGCCAGCCCGGACGTGGACTCGGTCTTCTCCAGCCTCGGCGGCAGCTCCGTCGCCAACAACGAAGACGAAGACGACAAGTACTGAGCGGCAGCTCAGCCGAACATGGTCAGGTCTGGCTCTCGACCGTCAGGTTGAGGGCCAGCCTGCCGCCATCGGCATAAATGCACTGGCCGGTGATGTAGCTTGCGTCATCTGACGCCAGGAACGCCGCCACCCCGGCAATCTCGTCCGGTGACCCGATGCGGCCCATGGGCGTCCGGGACATCAGCCGCGCCCGCCCCTCATCATCAGCATTGACGGCCTTCAGCATGCCCGTGGACACCGATCCCGGGCCGATGGCATTCACCCGAACACCATAGCGCGCCAGCGCCACCGCCATCACGCGGGTAAGCTGGTTGATGCCGCCCTTGGCCACCACGTAAGGCACCTGGTCGGGGATAGCCACTTCGGCGTTGACCGACGACATGTTGATGATCACGCCGTTGCGGCCGTCCTCCTCGAATTGCCGCTTCATCTCCCGCGCCACCGCCTGCCCGGCCAGAAATGCCCCGGTGAGATTGACCCGCATCACCCGGTCGAAATCCGCTTCCGACAGCTCGAGAAAATCCGCTGCATGAACTGTCGCCGCGTTGTTCACCAGCACATCCACCCGCTCATAGGCTTCCAGTGTCGCTGCGACGAGATTGTGGATATCCAGGCGCTCCGCCACGTCACAGGCGACGAATTGCGCATTGCCGCCCGCATCGCGGATCACGTCCGCAGCCTCCGCACCAGCATCCTCGTCCACGTCGGCCAGCATCACGCGGGCGCCCTCGCGGGCATAGCGGGACGCGATGGCATACCCGATACCCCGCGCCGCGCCGGTCACGATGGCAACCTTGTCCCCCAGTTCCATGGCTTCGTCCTGTTCCGCCTCTTGGCATCCGCAGGCATCACCACGTGGTGACGCCTTTCTTGATGACCCTACTGATTTCGCCCTGACGCATATCCCCGCTCAGTCACCGCCGCGGTGATTTCATCGAGGATGGCCGGGTCGTCGATGGTGGCCGGCATCTTCCACTCTTCATTGTCGCAGATCTTGCTCATGGTCCCCCGCAGGATCTTGCCCGAGCGCGTCTTCGGCAGCCGCTTGACGACCACCACCGTCTTGAACGCCGCCACGGGGCCAATCTCATGCCGCACCAGCGCCACGCATTCCCGCTCGATTTCGTCCGCGGCCCGGTCAGCGCCGGCCTTCAGCACCACGAAGCCCAACGGCAACTGACCCTTGAGATCGTCGGCCACACCAATCACCGCACATTCGGCAACATCCTTGTGCGCGGCCAGCACTTCTTCCATGCCGCCCGTGGACAGCCGGTGACCCGCCACATTGATGATGTCATCCGTGCGCGCCATGATGAACAGGTAGCCGTCTTCATCCCTGAACCCCGCATCCGCCGTCTTGTAGTAGCCGGGGAACTCATCGAGATAGGCCTCGCGGAACCGCGCATCATTTTCCCAAAGGGTCGGCAGGCATCCCGGCGGCAGCGGCAGCTTGACGGCAATGGACCCCGTCTCCCCCGACGCAACCTCATGCCCCGCATCGTCCAGCACATGCACGTCGTAACCAGGCATGGGCACGGTGGGGGAGCCATGTTTGACCGGCAGCAGGCCCAGCCCCGCCGGATTTGCAGCAATGGCCCACCCCGTTTCCGTCTGCCACCAGTGGTCGATGACGGGCACGCCGAGTCTATCCTCCGCCCACTGAACAGTGGGCGGGTCCGCTCGCTCACCGGCGAGGAAGAGCATCTTGAACGCACTCAGGTCATACTTGCCGACAAGATCCCCGTCCGGGTCCTGCTGCTTGATCGCGCGGAACGCGGTCGGCGCAGTGAACAGCACCCTCACATCATAGTCCGAAATCATCCGCCAGAAGGCACCCGCGTCGGGAGTACCCACGGGCTTGCCTTCGTAGAGAACCGTCGTGCACCCGGCCAGGAGCGGCCCGTAAACGATGTAGGAATGGCCCACGACCCAGCCCACATCAGACGCCGCCCAGAAGACATCGCCCGCATCCACGCCATAAACGGCCTTCATCGACCAGTTAAGCGCAACCATGTGACCGCCATTGTCGCGCACGACACCCTTGGGCTGCCCGGTCGTCCCGGACGTATAGAGGATGTAAAGCGGGTCGGTCGCCTTCACGGATACGCAATCCGCCTTGCGCAGGGACGTGCGGGCCGTATCGATGCAGGCGGCCCAATCAAGGTCCCGCGCCGTCATCTCCGCCTGCTCCATCTCACGCTGCAGAACAAGACACCGGTCCGGCTTGTGCCCCGCCTGCGCGATGGCCTCATCAACCAGAGGCTTGTAGGCGACTACCCGTCCGGGCTCGATGCCGCAGGACGCAAGCAGAATGGCCTTCGGCTTTGCGTCATCAATGCGTGTCGCCAGTTCATGCGCCGCGAAACCGCCAAACACCACCGAATGAATGACCCCGATCCGCGCACAGGCCAGCATGGCCATCGCGGCTTCCGGGATCATCGGCATATAGATGATTGCCCGGTCGCCCGCTGAAAGGCCCATGTCCTCCAGCACGGCCGCCAGGGTAGCGACTTCGTCGCGAAGCTCCGCATACGTATAGGTCTTGCTGCTGCCGGTGACGGGGCTGTCATAGATCAGCGCGGGCTGGTCCCCGCGTCCGCCATCCACATGGCGGTCGAGGCAGTTATAGGCGGTGTTGCACATGGCACCCGCGAACCACTGGCCGTTCGGGTAAGTGCTCGTGTCCAGCACTGTGTCCCATTCCTTGTCCCAGGAAATCTCCTTCGCCTGGTCCGCCCAGAACCCCTCCGGGTCACGCCGCCATGCCTCATATGTCTCGTGATACTCACTCATCGCGGTTCGTCGTCTCCACCCGGTCCATTGCCTTGAATCACTCAGCGTCTTTGCGCTTTTTCCGCCGGTAGCCTATAGCGGCGGCACGTATTTTCCCACAGCCTGCCGGCATACCGGCCGCAGCTCCCCAAAGACGCAGCCGCTGACATGATCGAAGATCCCTGGTTCTACGCCGCCGCCATTCCTGCCGTGCTGATCGTCGGCATATCCAAGGGCGGGTTTGCAGCGGGATTCGGCATCCTGGGCGTGCCGCTCATGGCGTTGGTGATCTCGCCGCTTCAGGCAGCAGCGATCCTCCTGCCGATCCTGTTGCTGATGGATGTGGTGGGTCTCTGGGCCTATCGCCGCCAGTTCGACATGCCCAACCTCAGGATCCTCGTACCGGCCGCTGCCATCGGCATCCTGATCGGCTGGCTGACCGCGAGCCTGGTGCGCGAGGAGCACGTGGCGCTCATTGTCGGCATCGTCGCGCTGGCCTTCGCCGCGGATTTCTGGACCGGTCAGAAGCGTGAGGGGGCACCAGGGCGCTCGATCCCCAAGGGCGGCTTCTGGGGCATGGTGGCGGGCTTCACGAGCTTTGTAGCCCATGCGGGCGGGCCACCCTTCCAGGTCTACATGCTGCCGCAGCGGCTGGATAAAACCCTCTATGTGGGCACCAGCGTCGTTTTCTTCTGGGCGGTGAACCTCATCAAGGTGCCGCCATACCTGGCGCTGGGCCAGTTCGACACCACCAATCTCACAACGGCCCTCGTCCTGATGCCGCTGGCCCCCATCGGCATCATGCTCGGCGTGCGGCTCCACCACATGATCCCGGAAGAGCCCTTCTACCGGCTGTGCTATGCGGGTGTGACCCTCGTCGGCATCAAGCTCGTCTACGACGCAGTAAGCAGCATGATCGCCGGATAGGCAGGCAACCCTCGCAGGCTGCACGGTGCCCACGCGGATTTGCCTACGCGTCCTGAACAGATTTCAGATGTTGTACCGGGTGGCGATCTCGTCAGCGAGTTCGCGGCTGTTGTCCAGCTCCGACCGCACGTCCTGCAACACCGGAATGAGGTTGGCGAGAGACGCAAGGTCAAACCGCTGGGACAATTCCATCAGCAGCGGACCAAGACCGCCAATGGCCTGCTCCCGCATCACGCGGCCTTCATCGGTAATGTCGATTTTTTTCGACCGCCCGTCTTCCGGGTCACGCTCCGCCACGATGTAGCCCGCCTGGCTCAAGCGCTTCAGCGTATTGGTCATCGTCGCCCGGCTCACCTGGAAGGAACTTGCAAGCTGCGCCGGCGTACGCGGGCCGCCGAGACGGACGAAGTGATTGAGCACCGCGAACTGCGGAACCGTCATGCCGCGCGGCAACACACGCTCGAACGCATTGCGTGCGAGCTGGTCGATGATGCCGATCTCGTTGAAGAAGGTGAAGAGAACGGGATCGTCCGGATCATCGGACGGACTTATGTCGTGGGAAGTATCCTGCAAACTCATGGTACTCGGAAATAGACGTCATAAAATCAGCTTATGCTTCAGATCCCAGCGTGGACTGGGAGAAACAGCGGGCCCGTAGCCAACGCGCGCTAACATTTGCACGCGCCTGCCCCTTTGGCCAAGCATTTCATGCACATCATCCAGCTTGGCATGCATTTCTTTGTACTCCTGCAATGCCTGGCTGAGCGGATGCACGCAAATCCCTTGCTGCACTGCCGAAAGATTGATCCGTACCCAGTCACGTCCGGCCGCGATTTGTTCCGTTCTCGAATTATTTTGGGTACTGACGAAGACATACCCCATGGCCGAATGGATGATCCGCCGGTAGAGCTCAACCCCCTGTTGGTATGAACTAGAGGTCATATTCGAAAGGCTCTTACGCGTAAGAATCCCGGCATGGTTGAGTGCCTCGAGCAACGGCCCACCCATGTCGATGCCATCGGGAGACGCTTCAATCTCCGCCTTGCCGAAGCGCATCACCTCCACGCTCTCAAGATAAGTGCGGGGAGTCTCGACTTCGATCATGTGCGCCTGCCATGTCAGCTCACGCATGGCCGCAATTTCATCCGCGTGCTGAAGGGTTCCCACAGCAACCCCATCCCCGGCCACCGCTTCCAATTGCGCGAAAATTTCCCGCGCAACGGGTCGTGACGTATCGAACGCTTCCTTGGTTGACCGCCGGTCAAATAGATGGGCGAAGAGCGGATCAGGGGCCACATCCCCATCCCGCATGAGACGCACTCTGGCGACCGGCCGCCCGTCCAGCAGCGGTTCCGGCTCGCCGTCCGGGAACAGCTGGATGTCGGCCCGCAGCCCCTCCGCCGCCGCAGCCATGCGCATGATCTCGAGAAAACACCCCAGCCCGATGACGATCTGCCGGTTGAACGGATCTGTCTCCGGCAGCATGCGGTCCAGGTCATAAAGCAGCGTGAAGCCGTCATCCCCGTCCAACTGCACCATCCACGGCTGCATGTTGTGGGGATTCGGGGCGAGAATCGCATAAGAAAGCGCCCGCAACCGCGGATCGTCATAGGCTTGGCCGGCGGTCTCCCACGGGGCCAGGGCTTTGTCAGGACGGCGGGTCGCAACAAACGCAGCCCCGCCCCCGATGGCCGTTGCAGCCAGCACCAGCCCTGAGGTTCCGGCGATACGAAGAAATCTGCGGCGTGTCTGTGGCATCGGGCGCCCTCCATATAATTTGATATCCAATCATGTGGAGGAACGCCCAAACTAATTCAATATCAAATTACAAGACTCCACAGACAAAAAGCGCCAGACAGTGCCTGGCGCTTTTCCGGTCTTCTGACCTGCACGGCCTGCACTCCCTTTGGGCAGGAAGCAGGCTGCATCTGAATGTGGGGGTGTGGCTGGGTCTCAGGCGGCCCGGGTCAGGTCCGCTTCCAGCCGTTCGATTTCTTCCTTGAGGCGCAGTTTGCGCTTCTTCAGTTCCGCGATGGCAAGATCATCACCCGATGGGCTCAGGATCTCACGATCGATTTCCGCCTCTAATTGCCGGTGCCGCTCGTGAAGTTCGTGGATATGGACTTCAAGTGACATGCGTCAGGCCTCCCTTATCGGTGTTGACGGACTTGGAAGTCTGACTCCTTTTCACACCCCTGTTAAGGAAAATCGGCATCTCTTTTCCCCATGGTTTCCATGACCTTGCGGCCCCTTGGGCAGCGCGCTAGAAGGCGAATCCCGGATCGGCGGCTTTCCGTGCCGAACAGGCAGCGCAGCCCGGAATCGGATCACCGGCGACGCACAGCGCAAGAGGCGGCATGGCTGAGGATACTCCCGACGGCACTGACACGGATGAAGAAGGCCTGCGCGACAAGCTGGCCCGGCTGCGTCAGCAGCACCGCGATCTTGATGCCGCCATCGATGCCCTGGAAATGAGCGGGGCCGCAGACCCGCTGCGCATCCGCCGCCTGAAAAAGATGAAGCTCGCCATCAAGGACGAGATCGGCTTCATCGAGGACCAGCTCGTCCCCGACATCATCGCCTGAAGCCCGAGCCCTGCGTGGCTCAGCTGGAGCCTTCGCTGTCCTTGCGCCGCCGCTTGGCCTGGTACATGGCCTCATCCGCGCGCGCCAGCGCGGTCGCCGCATCCTCGCCGGGCTCAAAGGCCACAGCCCCCGGTGACACCGAAACGGGGATCTTCTTGTCCATGATCTCCAGCGGAGTATCCGCGATGAGATGCATCAGCCGCTCGGCCTTCTCCCGTGCATCTTCCTCATTGGCCTGCGCCAGGATCACGGCGAATTCATCACCGCCTATGCGGCCGACAATGTCGGATTCGCGAACATGCTCGACAAGCGTGCTTGCCACATATTCAAGCACCGCATCCCCCGCCGCATGGCCGTAGGTGTCATTCACCTGCTTGAAATTGTTGAGATCGATGAACACCACGCTCGCAGGCGTCTTGTAGCGTTCGGAGAACGAGATCATCCGCGACATCTCGCGCACGAATGCACGGCGGTTGAGCACCGGCACCAGCGAATCCGTATCGGCTTCCTGCTGCACCGCTTCCAGGCGGCCCTTCATGGTGGTCAGTTCCCGCCGCAGCGCGTCCACTTCCGACATCAACGTCATCAGCGCGTCGCGCACCTTCGGCGTCAATTCGGCCTCGGGGACGCCCATGATGGACGCCGTATCAGCGATCTGGCGTGTACCGGTCACGGAGCCGGCTGCGCCCGCAGCCGACGCCCGGGCCGCCGGGCTTGCTGCGCGAACGGACGAAACTGTGCCCGGCCGCCGCGGTCCTTGAACCTTCATGGTGCTCCCCGTCGCTTCAAGCCCTAACGGACCCCATCCTGGGTTCCGGGCACCATCACCCGGTTTCAGGTATTTGACGGCAAAAGTCTTGAAATTCTGCCTATTGCCACATGGTTTCTGTAGGCCAACAGCCTTAACAAACTATTGAAAATGACCAAAGTCCGCCACAACCCGGCCCAATCCGGGACAGAAGCAAAGACCCGCGGCACCTGAACCCGCCGCTTGCCATTGCGCCGCCCCTGCATATACTTCCGCGCTTTCCCGCCCGGGCCCGTCCCGGGCGCCTTGTTTTGGCGCCTTTCCACCTTGTCTGAAGGCGGTGAGCGCCGGATCGCCCCGGGAGCAGCTGAAACGGCCACTCATGAGCGACACCACCACTGAAAATGCCCCCGTCGTCGGCATCATCATGGGCAGCCGGTCCGACTGGCCGACCATGACCCATGCGGCCGAAGCACTGGATCAGCTCGGCGTTCCCTACGAGGCAAAGGTCGTGTCCGCGCACCGCACGCCCCAGCGGCTCTATGACTATGCCGCCAGCGCCAAATCGCGCGGCCTCAAGGTCATCATTGCCGGCGCAGGCGGGGCCGCACACCTGCCCGGCATGGCCGCCAGCATGACGCCGCTGCCGGTCTTGGGCGTGCCGGTGGAAAGCGCCGCCCTCAAGGGCCAGGATTCGCTGCTGTCGATCGTCCAGATGCCCGGCGGCATACCGGTCGGCACCCTGGCCATCGGCAAGGCCGGCGCCAGGAATGCGGGCCTGCTCGCGGCAGCCATTCTCGCAACGAGTGATGACGCCCTTGCCGCCCGGCTCGACGCCTTCCGCGCAGCCCAGACCGACGGCGTGCCCGAGGCAGTCGAAGACTGAGCATGGCGCCCCTCCCCCCCGGCAGCACCATCGGCATTCTCGGCGGCGGCCAGCTCGGCCGCATGCTCGCCATGGCCGGCGCCCGCCTCGGCCTAAAAAGCCACATCTACTGCCCCGACGCAGACAGCCCGGCCTTCCAGGTCGCCGATGGCCACACCATCGCAGCCTATGAAGATCAAGCAGCGCTTGAAGCCTTTGCCGCATCGGTCGATGCCGTCACCTATGAATTCGAAAATGTCCCGGCCACAACGGCGGAGATCCTCGCCCGCCACAAGCCGCTGCGCCCCGGTGCCCGCGCTCTGGCCGTGTCTCAGGACCGTCTGACCGAAAAGACCTTCATGCGCGATCTCGGCATCGCCACGGCCCCCTTCGCGGATGTGGCATCGCTTGAGGACCTCAAAGCGGCGCTCTCGGACATCGGCACGCCCTCGATCCTCAAGACCCGCCGCTTCGGCTATGACGGCAAGGGTCAGACGCGCATCGACACGGCAGACGACGCAGCTGCCGCCTGGCAGGCCGTCGGCGAGACGCCCTCAATCCTCGAAGGCTTTGTCGATTTCGAAGCCGAGATCTCCGTCATCGTCGCCCGCGACACCGATGGGCATGTGGCGGCCTATGACCCGGCCCGCAACGCCCACCGCAACCACATCCTCGACACGTCCACCGTCCCGTCCGGCTATGACGCCACGGTGGAGGCTGAAGCCCGCACCCTGGCTGAGAAGATCGCTACAGAGCTCGATTATGTCGGCGTGATGGGGGTCGAGCTGTTCGTCACATCCACGGCCCGCAAGCTGGTGGTCAACGAGATCGCCCCGCGCGTCCACAATTCCGGTCACTGGACGACGGAAGCCTGTGCCGTGAGCCAGTTCGAACAGCACATGCGGGCAGTGGCAGGCTGGCCGCTGGCCTCACCGGCCCGGCACTCCGATGCCGTGATGACAAACCTCATCGGCGACGACGTGACCGACTGGCTATCCCTGGCGCGCGAGCCGCAGGCGGGCCTGCATCTCTACGGCAAGGGCGACGCGCGCCCCGGCCGCAAGATGGGTCATATCACCCGCATTTCCCCCAAGGCCTGATCCAGCCTGTCCTGATTGACTGACCTCAGGGGTAATTGCTGCCCTTCCCTCCTGCGCCCATTCTCTGGCGCACGGCTTGATACCGACCCGTGCCATTTCCGGCCGGGCTGCCAACAAGAGGGAATGAACCCATGCAAGCTTTCCGGATCTATCTCGTCCTGCTGATCGTCGTGCTGTTCAGCTACACGGCCGTCGTCGCCGTCAATCACGGCCTCGGGCTCTATCAGATTTTCTTCGGCGACATTGCCGCCATGGGCTGGCCCGGCCAGTTCAACCTGGATTTTCTGATGTTCCTGACCCTGTCCGGCCTGTGGCTCGCCTGGCGGCACCACTTCTCACCGGGCGGCATCGTGCTGGGGATCATCGGCACCCTGTTCGGCATGGCCATTCTCGCGCCTTACCTGCTGTGGGCAAGCATCAAGGCCAATGGCGACATCAAGGTACTGTTTCTGGGCGAACAAAGGGCGGCGGCGTCCTGACCCCGCCTAGCGGCCCAGCGGATAGCGCAGCCGCGCCATGAGACCCAGAGGTGACGGCAAGGCGCTGAGGACTTTCTCCGCCTTGCCCTTCACCTTTTCGATCTGCATCACATCTTCGATGCGCCGGTCGAGAAAGGCCCAGGTCTTCTCGAAGCCGTCGGTATCATCACCGAACCAAACCGCGGCCGTGCTCGTGTAGACGCCCGAGAGAATGAGCCGCTTGGTGTAGAAATTGTAATCCGTGGACGTATCACCCGCTGCCCGCCAGATGGCGTCCACCGTGCCGTAAAGCGCCCGCGGTGCCGCGGTGCCCGATGTCGGCAGCGCCAGATATGCCGTCGCCCGCCGAAGCGCCTCGCGGTTGTGCTCATCCACTTCCAGCCGCGTCCGCACCGCGAAAGTGATGCGCTCCCGCACCTTCATCGCGGGCAGGTCATGCTTGGCAAGTTCCAGCGCCATGCGCCGGTCACCATCGGCAATGAAATAGCGGACGAGATCCACCGTCCCTCCCGGCAGCGCCAGCCGCGCCAACCCGGATTCGACACCGGCCTTCTTCGCAGCCTCGCGCATGCTTTTGCCGGTCCAGCCGTCAAACGGCACATCAGGCAGCGCGGCATCGAGAATCTGCGCACGCACGTCTTCGTAGTGATCTTCGGCACTCATGGGTTTCCTGGCCTTCTGCTGGCGGGGGGCAGATTTGGACATCAGGCAGTCTCCGCTTCCGACGGGCGGGCGCTGCCCCAATGGCGCGCCTCGGTCTCGAAAATCAGGTCCTGCAGATTATCCATCCGCTGGGGATAAAGAATTCCTTCCAGATGGTCACATTCATGGCAGGTCACGCGGGCATGAAAACCGCGCGCCTCCCTTTCTATACGGTCGCCACTGAGGTCCAGACCTGTGTAGCGGATATGGGTCGGCCGCGGCACCAATCCGCGCAGTCCGGGCACCGACAGGCACCCCTCCCACCCATAGGCCCGGTCCTCGGTCAGAACCTCGATCTCCGGATTGATCAGCACCGTCAGCGGAGCCGTGTGGTCAAAGGCTTCCTCAGCAGCACCGTCTTGGGCCTCCACCTCCACCGGCACCCGCTCAGGCGGCGCCTGAAAGACCACCACCCGCAACGGCACATGCACCTGCGGTGCGGCGAGCCCGGCCCCATTGGCATCAATCATGGTTTCCACCATGTCGGCCACAAGCTGGCGGATTTCCGGCCTCGTGGGATCGTCCACGGCCTTCGCCTTTTGCACCAGCACCGGGTGACCCATACGGGCAATCTTGAGAATGCTCATAGCTCCTATATGGACTGCCCTGAGCGCGCGGAAAACCCGTCACTTCTGCGACATAAGGTGGACAAGCCGGTGTTCATTTGGTACACACCGGCCCTCTGGAATGCCTGACGGCATATCCGGCCATGGTTTTTGCGCGCTTTGCCATGTGGGCAGAGCGCCGCGTTTTCCGCCGGAAACCGTCAAATCCAAACCGATTCATACCCATTTGCGCAGCTCAATCTGGCGCGCTGGGGTCAACTTTTTAGCTCGAAGGGAGCTGATTGCGTGCAAGTACTGGTCCGCGACAACAATGTTGATCAAGCCCTCCGGGCGCTCAAGAAGAAGCTTCAGCGCGAAGGTGTCTTCCGCGAGATGAAGCTGCGGAACTACTACGAAAAGCCGTCTGAGAAGCGTGCCCGCGAGAAGGCCGAGGCCGTCCGCCGCGCCCGCAAGCTGGCTCGCAAGCGCGCTCAGCGCGAAGGCCTTCTGCCGAAGAAGGGCCGCAAGCGCTAAATCGCGTTTCGCACCTACCGACACAGAAAAACGCCTCCGGTTTTCCGGGGGCGTTTTTTGTTGCGCCACGTGCCTGCCCCACGGACCTTGGACAAGCCATCAGCCAACAAAAAAGGCCGGAGCGCGCAATGGCTCCGGCCTTGATTGGGTGATGCTGCGGGGTGGCGCTTAGCCGAGACCCTTCACAATCTCTTCCACCATCTTCTTGGCGTCCGAGAACAGCATCATCGTGTTGTCGCGGAAGAACAACTCGTTCTCCACACCGGCATAGCCGGAACCCATGCCGCGCTTGATGAACAGCACCGTGCCCGCCTTTTCCACGTCGAGAATCGGCATCCCGAAAATCGGGCTGGCCGGATCCGTCTTCGCGGACGGGTTGGTCACATCATTGGCGCCGATCACGAAGGCAACGTCCGCCTGCGAGAACTCCGAGTTGATGTCCTCAAGCTCGAACACTTCGTCATACGGCACATTGGCTTCAGCCAGCAGCACGTTCATGTGCCCCGGCATGCGGCCGGCCACCGGGTGGATCGCGTACTTCACGTCCACACCTTCGGCCTTCAGCATGTCGGCCATTTCACGCAGCGCGTGCTGGGCCTGCGCCACGGCCATGCCATAGCCCGGCACGATGATGACGGTGCCGGCATTCTTCATGATGAAGGCAGCGTCATCAGCCGAGCCCTGCTTCACCGGACGGGTTTCGACCTCGCCGGAAGCAGTAGCCGTCTCGCCGCCAAAGCCGCCAAGGATCACCGAGATGAAGGAGCGGTTCATGCCCTTACACATGATGTAGGACAGGATCGCACCCGACGAACCAACAAGCGCACCGGTGATGATCAGCGCGGTGTTCTCCAGCGTGAAGCCCAGCGCCGCCGCGGCCCAGCCCGAATACGAGTTGAGCATCGACACCACCACCGGCATGTCCGCCCCGCCGATCGGGATGATCAGCAGGAAACCGATGACGAAGGAGAGCGCCGTGATGATCAGGAAGGCCTCGATCGTCTGGTTGGCCGGATCGATGCACAGCCACACCACACCACCAATAATGGCGGCAGCCAGCAGGATGTTGATCAGGTGACGGCCCGGCAGGATGATCGGCGCACCGGACATCGTGCCCTGCAGCTTGGCAAAGGCGATGACCGAGCCCGAGAAGGTGATGGCACCAATGGCCACACCCAGCCCCATCTCGATGATCGACGCCATCTTGATGTTGCCGGCCACACCGATGCCGAAGGCTTCCGGCGACATGAAAGCCGCCCAGGCGACAAGCACGGCGGCCAGACCAACCAGCGAGTGGAACGCGGCCACCAGCTGCGGCATCGCCGTCATGGCGATGCGGTTGGCGATGATGGCACCAATGCCGCCGCCGATGATCACGCCCACGGCGATGAAGGTCCACACGGTGGGATCGGTGATGTCCTGACGGATGAGGGTCGTCCCCACGGCAATGGCCATGCCGACCATGCCGAAGAGGTTACCCTGGCGGGACGTTTCGGGGCTTGAAAGCCCGCGAAGCGCCATGATGAAAAGCACGCCCGATGCAAGATAGGCGAGCGCTGCGAGGTTTGCAGACATGATTCAGCGGCCCCCTATTTCCGGTCTTTTTTCTTGTACATGGCCAGCATGCGCTGGGTGACGAGGAACCCGCCAAAGATGTTGACGCTCGCAAGCACCACACCGCCAAGTCCGAGCCAGCGCGACATGCCGGCGGTTTCGCTGCTGCCGAGATCGACAGCCACGGCGATGAGCGCACCAACGATGATCACCGACGACACGGCGTTGGTCACCGACATCAGCGGCGTATGCAGGGCAGGCGTCACGCTCCACACAACGTAGTAGCCGACGAAAATCGCGAGCACGAAAATCGAGAGCCGGAAGATAAAGGGATCGATAGCTGCGGCTTCCATTACGCGGCTCCTTCCTTGAGTGCCGGGTGCACCACCTGCCCATCCTTGGAGATGAGCGTGCCGGTGATGATTTCGTCTTCCCAGTCAATGGCCAGCGCACCCGTCTCTTTGTCGACGAGCGGCGTGATGAAGTTGAGCAGGTTCTTGGCGTAGAGGTTGGAGGCATCCACCGCCACGCGGCCCGGCACATTGCGGTAGCCGACGATCCTCACGCCGTCCACGTCAACGATCTCGCCCGGTTTGGAGAGCGGGCAGTTGCCCCCCTGCTCCACGGCGAGGTCAACGATCACCGAACCTGGCTTCATGCTGCGGACCATTTCTTCGGTCACCAGCACCGGTGCCGGACGGCCCGGGATCAGCGCGGTCGTGATCACGACGTCCTGCTTGGCGATGGTCTCCGCAACAAGCGCTGCCTGGCGCTTCTTGTAGTCCTCGCTCATTTCCTTGGCATAGCCGCCGGCCGTCTCGCCGGTGTCGCCTTCATCGGGCTCCACCATCACGAACTTGCCGCCCAGGCTTTCCACCTGCTCGGCCGCCGCCGCACGCACGTCGGTTGCCGACACGATGGCACCGAGGCGCTTGGCCGTGGCGATGGCCTGCAGGCCCGCCACACCGGCGCCCATCACGAAGACGCGGGCCGGCGGCACGGTGCCGGCAGCCGTCATCATCATCGGGAAGGCGCGGGTGAACAGTTCAGCCGCATCGATCACCGCCTTGTAACCGGCGAGGTTCGACTGCGACGAAAGCACGTCCATGGACTGCGCACGCGTGATGCGCGGCATGAATTCCATGGCAAACGACGTGATGCCGGCCTGCGCCAGCGCATCCACCGTTTCCTTGCTCTGATAGGGGTTCAGCATGGCGGCCAGAACGGCACCGCGCTTCATCTGGCTGATTTCTTCGGTCTCCGGACCGCGCACCTTGAAGACGATGTCGGCATCACCCAGCACATTGCTGCTGACCGTCGCACCGGCTTCCTGATACTGCGCATCCGGAATGGATGACTTGAGACCCGCACCGGTTTCGACCACCACGTCGAACCCCAGCTGGGTCAGCTTCTTCACCGTTTCCGGCGAGGCGGCAACGCGCGGTTCGTCGTCGCGCCGCTCCTTGGGAATAGCAAGCTTCATATTTCTCCGCCCTGTTGGATGGGGCTTTCGTTCAGCCCCGCTAGACCGCATGGCGGCTGCGGGACCCCTTGAGCCGTTTTTCAGGGCAGGAGAAATGATCATGTCCACCGTCCGCGCCCTGTCGGCCCGGCCGGCACCCCTGCCCCGGTTTTTTCTGCCGCTAGAGCAGGAAAATGCCCATGAAGACAAGGATCAGGACGACGGCAATCGTGCCGTACTTGGTGAGGGCCATGAAGCCATCCCACGTGCCCAGATGTTCCTCCGGGTCCATCTCCTTGCCCCAGCGCTCTACTTCAAAGGCTTCAACCTTGCCTTCAGACATGCGCGCAATCTCCTTCTTGGTGTTGCCAATTGCTAAGGATGCGTAAAGTTGACGCGGACTATAGGCGGCAAGCGCCCTCGCGGGCAAGCAGCCGTCTTACAACGCTTTTTGCGGTTTCGCTTGTACGTCCAGAGGTGATTGACCCGGCCGTTCCCCCAGCATTTTGAACAGCCCCGTGCCGGTCATGATGGTGCGCGCGCCTGCCATCTGGGGGCTGTTTCCACCCGTCCAGATATGGCCGCGTACGGTCACGAAATCGTCCTCGGTGCCGGTAATCACCGCGTTGCCCTGCACGAACTCGCCAAGCTGCGCCGACGAGACAAAATCAGTCACCAGCCGCACCGTCACCCAGAACCGGTGCAGCTCGTAGGTCACGACTGACCCGAAGGCCATGTCCGCAAAGGCCATCAGCATGCCGCCATGGCAGTTCTGGAAGCCGTTCGTGTGCTTGTCGGTAACGAGAAATCCTCGCGCCCAGGTACCGTCGGCGCTGAACCGCTGATAGATGGGCCCCACCTGGTTGCCGAAGCCGCCCCGCCAGGTCGTGACCTCGAAATCCGCCGGTACACCGGTTTCGGGTGCAACACTGTCAGGCATCTCATCTCTCTCGGCATGGCGTGGCATTGAGCCCCGCCGTGAATCAGGGCGCCAACTCTAGCCCATTTGCCTCGAGCGCTTCCAACTGCCGGGCAGCAAGATCCTCAATATTGAACTTGTCGATTTCAGCGTTGAACAGGTCGTGGAAATTCAACTCCGCGGCCAGATGCAGGAACACGCCCCCAAGCCCAACGGCCGCCCGGTCCATGAAGACGAACTCCTTGGGCGGCGTTACCGGGCCATGGGACTTGAGCGCTGCATGGACCTTCGCAGCCTCCTGCCGGCCATATTTGCCGGGCGAAATCCCGTCCGCGATCGTGCGCACCCGGTCGTCCAGCAACGGGCCGTAGATGAAGGTCGCCCAGATGTTGAGGATGTCCACAAGGTCGTTGGTGAGGTTCTCAAACCCCCAGCTCTCATAGGCAGCCACCACCCTGTCGCGGTCGTCGGTCTGCAGCCCCCGATAAAGCTCGACCACGCCGGCCACAAAGGCAGGCGGGAACTTCCGGATGCAGCCATAGTCCAGCAGATTGATGCCGTGGTCTTCCCGCACCGTGTAATTGCCGAGATGCGGGTCCCCATGGATTGCGCCGAAATGGCTGAACGGGTGCCACCACGCGCGAAACATTGCGCTGGCGATGTCATTGCGCACCTCAAGCGGCGCCTGCCGGAAATCAAGCAGCGGCGCACCGTCGAGCCAGGTCATGGTCAGCAGCCGTTTGGTCGACAGATCATCAATCACCTCAGGCACACGAATGGTGGCATCATCAGCCAGCATGTCCTGGTAGAGCCCGATATGCCGCGCCTCAAGCGTGTAATCCAGTTCCTCCCGCAGCCGCGCACCGATCTCATTGGCCATCTGCCGTGTATCGATGAACCCGTCCACCCGCCGCTGAATGGCGAAAACCACTTCCAGCTGGGTGAGGTCGGCTTCAACGGCCGACTGCATGTCCGGATATTGCAGCTTGCAAGCCACCGGCACACCATCATGGGTCACCGCCCGATGCACCTGCCCCAGCGAGGCCGCCGCCGCTGCATCGCGCTCGAACGAGCCGAACTTCTTCTGCCATCCAGCGCCGAGCTCCGAGGCCATGCGCCGCTTCACGAACGGCCATCCCATGGGCGGCGCATTTGCCTGAAGCTGCGCAAGCTCCATGGCATAGTCTTCCGGCAGCACATCGGGGATCGTGGCCAGCATCTGGGCCACTTTCATGATCGGCCCCTTCATGCCGCCAAGCGCGTCCTTCAGCTCCGCTGCGACCTTGGCATCATCGATCTCGAGCCCGAATAGCCGCGCACCGGCCATCTTCGCGGCAATGCCACCGACACCCCCGCCGACGCGGGCATAGCGCCGCGCCCGGCCGCTGAGTCTGTTTTCTTCCGTCTTCGGACCATCTGCCATGGATCAGGCCACCAGCCCTTCAAGCTCGTCTATCAGTCCCTCGATGACCGACAGCCCACCCGCCCAGAATGCCGGGTCCCGCGCATCAAGGCCGAAGGGCGCAAGAAGGTCCGAGTGATGCTTGGTGCCGCCCGCCCGCAACATGTCGAGATAGGCCTCGGCAAACCCCACATGACCGCCCTCATAGACACGGTAGAGCGAGTTCACCAGGCAATCACCGAAAGCGTAGGCATAGACGTAGAACGGTGAATGAATGAAATGCGGGATGTAGCACCAGAAGGTCTCATATCCCTCATTGAGTGTGATGGCAGGGCCCAGGCTTTGCGTCTGCACGTCGAGCCAGATGCGGCCGAGATCCTCCGCAGTCAGTTCGCCCTCGCGGCGGGCAAGATGAACCTTGCGCTCGAACATATAAAACGCGGTCTGCCGCACGACCGTGTTGATCATGTCCTCGACCTTCGACGCCAGCATGGCGCGCCGCGCGGTCGCGTCCGGCGCCTGCTTGAGCAGGGCCTGGAAGGTGAGCATTTCGCCGAAGACCGACGCCGTCTCCGCAAGCGTCAGCGGCGTCTGAGACAACAACTGCCCCTGCGGTCCCGCCAGCACCTGGTGCACGCCATGGCCGAGCTCATGGGCAAGCGTCATCACATCCCGCAATTTGCCCTGGTAGTTGAGAAGGACGTAAGGGTGCGCGCTCGGGACCGTCGGATGCGAGAACGCACCCGGTGACTTCCCGGCGCGCAGCTGCGCATCGATCCACCCGGAGCCGAAGAAGCGCCCGGCGATGTCCGCCATGTCCGGAGCAAAGCCCCGATAGGCATCCAGCACGGTCCGCTGCGCCTCGTTCCAGCTCAGCCGCCTGTCATCACTGTCAGGCAGCGGAGCATTGCGGTCCCAGAAATTGAGGCGTTCCTGCCCCATCATCCGCGCCTTCAACGCGTAGTACCGATGGGACACGCTTTCGAATTTCGATTCGACCGCCGACGACAGGGCCGCCACGACCTCGGGTTCGACCTGGTTCGACAGGTGCCGCGACTGGGCAACATCCTCATATCCGCGCCAGCGGTCCTCGATTTCCTTGTCCTTGGCCAGCGTATTGGTGATCAGCGTGAAGGTGCCGATGGAGGCCTTGAAGGTTTCAGCCAGGGCCTTCCCGCCGGCCTCACGCGTGGCCGGGTCCTTGGAACTGAGCGTGTTCAGCGCCGGCTCGATTGCCAGCTTCTCGCCATCCAGCTCGAAGCGCAGACCCGCCATGGTTTCATCGAACAGGCGGTTCCATGCCGATGCGCCGGACACGCGCTTTTCAAGCAGCAGCTTCTCCAGATCATCCGTGAGCTGATAGGGCCGCCACGCCCGCGCCGCAGTCAGCCACGAGCGGTATCGGGCGAGGTCAGGATGCTGTCCATAGGCCCTCTCAAGCGCCTCTTCCTCGAGCCGGTTGATATCCAGGGTAAAGAACAGGATCGTGCTGCCGATTGCCGTCAGCTTCTCCTGCACATCGCCGTAGAACTTGGCATAGGCGGGCCGCGTCGTATCCGTTGCGTAGATGAGCCCCGCAAAAGAGGCGACCCGGCCCATGCGTTCATCGAGCGCCTCATAGGCCTTGATCGCTTCTGCCAGCAGTGCGCCGCCGGCCGGGTCCGGCAGCGCGTCAGCAATCCGGCCCGCATAGGCTTCCGCAAACCGGCCGGCTTCCGCCGCCGCCACGGCCAGATCGGCAAGCGCTGCTGCGCGGCCGGCAAATCCCCCCTCCGCTTCATCTTCAGCCCTAGCGGGATAGAGATCCGACAGGTCCCAGGCAGGAAGGTCTTCGCTGGTATCGGATGTCAGGGAGAGGGCGCCATCTGGAGAGGCAATCATGCAGGATACTCGAATGCTGTAAGTGGCCCGGTGAGGCCGGAATGGGCGGGCGATCAGCTGCCATCATGGCACGATGCCTGTGGCTAGATATTGGCGGTCACGCCGCTGCAATCAAATGTTCAATCGCCGCATCCGGCAGCACGGCTCCATCGGCGCAAAAGAAAAGGGCCCGGTGAAACACCGGGCCCTTCAATTCTCGTTGGGGCGACTGGTTCAGTCGCTCCTGACCTTGTCCGATTAGCGGACTTCGATCACAGCGCGGCGGTTGAGCGGCTCGCGCACACCGTCACCGGTCGGCACAGCCGGCTCGCTCTCACCAACGGCGCCGACATTGCCCACGGTCACGCCCTGAGAGGCGAGAGCATTGGCGACAGCATTGGCACGACGCTGGGACAGGCCCTGGTTGTAAGCAACCGAACCGGAGGTATCGGTGTGGCCCACAACGTTAACCGTCGGGTTGTTGAACTCCTTCGTGTAAGCAGCAACCTCGTCGATCACTGCCATGGCAGCGGAAGTGAGGTTGAACTTGTCGAAGCCGAAGTAGATCACGAAGTCCTGATCGGCCGCAGCGGCTTCACATTCTTCGATGGCTTCGTAGAAGGCGACCTTTTCAGAGGCAACGCGCGCCGGCTGCACCGGACCACCGCGACCGCCGAAGAAGGCACCGTCAACACCGAGTTCGTTATCGGAAGCCTGCTCGACCCAGCCGTCATAGTACCGCTGTGCCTTGGCGCAGGCGCAACCGCGGTCGTCACGACCGCCATTGTCCAGAGCCGTCATCAGGCGCGTGCGAGCTTCCTGAAGCTCCGTCAGCTCGCTGTCCAGGACCTTGCGGCCCCAGGGAACGTTGGCCGGATCAAACGGCTCAACCGGACCGCCGGCAAGCGCCGCGCGACCCTTTTCTGCAAACAGAACCGAGTGACGCCATTCGCAGTCTACATAGACTTCCGAAGTCGCACGATCCTGATACTCGGCCGCGAGGCACGAGTAGAAGTCGTCACCAGAAATTTCCTGGTCCAGGAAGCTTTCCACATGGAAAGTCCCACCGAGGCCGCAGCCTGCAAGACCAAAAAACGCCCCCACCGCAATAAGCCGGGATAGCATGTTCATCCCACTCTCCGTCATTCGAAATTTGCCTTCGCACCCCCCGAAACCGACGGGTGGCCGGGACCCGCCCGGGAACTACCAAGTCCGCGTATCCGCGACTCTCATCGCACACAGACCTGCACTGAGCAACCAAATTCCCGGCAGATAGTTCCCTTGAGCAACAGGAGTCACGTTTGCGCAACACCCCGGCAAACCGTCATTTTTTGTTTACCATAAGGCTCAATTTCCCTGTCTGGCACACTGCACGCCCCCATTTACCGCCAGCAATGCACCGGCTCTAAAAACCTCCTTAACCGGCGGCGGACCATAGTGCCCCTCATCGACGGCGCGGATCGCGCTGCCCGGGGCCATCGTTCGTAAAATGTTCCTTGCTCCCCGGCGCTTGAAGGTCAGGTGTCACCCACCCGGCCCGCAGGCGCGCCTGCCGTCCAGTGTATCTGCGTTCGCGCCTGTATCGGGCATTGGTTTCGGGGAGCCGGCATGGCCAAGACTATTCTCATTGTGGACGACGATCCGGCCCAGCTGCGGCTGATTTCCGCCGTTGTCGAGCGCGATGGCCACCGGATTCTCACCGCCTCCGGCGGCAATGAAGCCATCGCCACCCTTGAGGGAAACCGCGGCGGCGAGGTTGACCTCGTGGTGCTTGATCTCGTGATGCCCGAAACCGACGGCTGGGCAGTGCTTGAGCGCGTCCATTCCGGCCGCCCCGACCTTCCCTTCATCGTGCTCACCGGCCATGGCGGCATTGATACAGTGGTGAAGGCAATGCAGGCTGGCGCCCGTGATTTCGTGGTCAAGCCGGCAAGCCCCGAGCGGCTGCAGGTCTCCATCGCCAACGCCCTCAAGCTCGAGGCCCTCGGCAAGGAAATCACGCGCCTCAAGAAGCATTCGACCGGGCAGCTCACCTTCGACGACCTGATCGCCGCGAGCCCCGCCATGCGCAAGGTCGGCAAGATCGCCGAGCGCGCGGCCCAGTCTAACATCCCGATTCTCATCGAAGGCGAGTCGGGCGTCGGCAAGGAAATGATCGCCCGCGCCATTCAGGGCTCCAGCGATCGCGCCGGACGCCCCTTCGTCACCGTCAATTGCGGTGCCATTCCCGAAAACCTCGTGGAATCAATCCTCTTCGGCCACGAAAAGGGTGCCTTCACCGGCGCCACAGAGAAGCACGCCGGCAAGTTCCAGGAGGCCCATGGGGGCACGCTGTTCCTGGACGAAATCGGCGAACTGCCGCTCGAGATGCAGGTCAAGCTGCTGCGCGCCCTGCAGGAAGGTGAAGTCGACCCGGTCGGGGCCAAGAAGCCCGTCAAGGTGGATATCCGGCTGATTTCGGCCACCAATCGCGACCTCATCCAGGCCGTGCAGGACGGCACCTTCCGGGAAGACCTGTATTACCGCCTCAACGTGTTCCCCGTGGCGGTCCCGCCCCTGCGCGAACGCCGCGAGGACATCGCACCGCTCACGGACCATTTCATTGCCCGCTTCTCGACCGAGGAAGGCAAGCCCATCAGCGGTGTGGATGCGGATGCCCGCGCCCTGCTTGAGGGGTTCACCTGGCCGGGCAATGTCCGCCAGCTTGAAAACGCGGTCTTCCGCGCTGTCGTGCTGTGCGACAGTGGCGTGTTGAGCTTTGAGGATTTCCCGCAGATTGCGAGCCTCGCCGGCGCTCAGGCCCGGCCGAAACCGCGCCTGCCGGACATCCAGCCTGCCGTCCTCGGCGCCGACATGCCCGCCCCGGCCGGCCATGCGGTCGCCAGCCACGGGGCTGCCTATGCGGCCGCGCCTCAGGGGTCGCCCTTTGCGGATGCAGCAGCCCTTGGTGCCGTCCACAGCGATGACGCACCCTATGCCAGCCTGCCGGGGGATATCTCGGCGCTGGATGAAAGCGGCAACCTGAAAAAACTCGAGGACATCGAAGCCGACATGATCCGCCTGGCCATCGAAAAATACGAAGGCCATATGTCGGAAGTCGCCCGCCGCCTCGGCATTGGCCGGTCAACGCTGTACCGCAAGGTCCGCGATCTCGGCATCCAGGTACGCGACTAGGCTGTCAGCCTGGTCTGAAGACGGCCTGCTCAGACCTCGAGACCAAGCGCGTGGCGATACAGATCGATGATCGCCTCCTGCTCCTGGAACTCTGCCCGATCCAGCTTGCGCTCGCGCACCACGCGGCGCAGGGCCTTCACGTCATAGCCATTGCCCTTTGCCTCGGCATAGACGTCGCGGATGTCGGCCGCCAGTGCCGCCTTTTCCTCTTCGAGACGCTCAACACGCTCGACGATGGATTTGAGCTGGTCACGTGCAATGCCGCCGGTGTCCGCCATGGGAGTCCTCACGAAAGCTGGATGATGATGTCTAGGGCCCGGCCCCGACATGGCAATACCATGCGAGCCGGAAGGGCGCGGACATTAACCAACCTGCCCGCAGCCCTCAACCGCTTTCAGGTGACGGCGCGCCTGCCCCAGCGTCAGCCGTGCTGCTTGGACGCCTCGCTGAATGCCGCCTTCTGTTCTGCCGACGCTTCGGTCTGATATTTCGACTTCCACTCCGCATAGGGCATCCCGTAGACGTGCTCGCGGGCCGCGTCCTTGCTGACATCCACGCCCCGCGCTTCCGCTTCCTCCGCATACCAGCGCGACAGGCAATTGCGGCAGAAGCCCGCGAGGTTCATCAGATCGATGTTCTGCACATCGGTCCGCTCCTGAAGATGCGCCACCAGGCGGCGAAACGCGGCGGCTTCGAGGTCGGTTTGTGTAGTGTCAGCCATAACTAGCTCCAATCGATGAGATGCTGAACGGCGGCCGATACATCGGCCCGGAATAGGTGTCAGGATTTGACCTCATACATGGTGGCGTCGATCAGATAGTCCACCACCATCCGCAAGGCTTCATCATGATCCGCTCCTGCCGCGCGTGCCTCCTCGTAGGCCTGCCGCTGTGCCTGGGATGATGTGCCCCGGCGGGCAATCTGCGGCACATGGAGAAGTTCCTCGATGCAGCCAAGCTGGCTAGCTTCTTCCTTGAGCAGGCCAACCAGTTCATCAGCGAGATCGCCCATGGGCACCATCGTTCCCTTGCCGAAATCGGCAAGATCGCGCGTGGCGCCGTAACGCTGGGCCCGCCAGCGGTTTTCTTCGGTCAAAACGCGCGGATAGACCCGCCAGCGCTGGTTCTTCTCACGCAGCGTGAACAGCATCGACAACAGGCACTGATAGAGCGCAGACAACGCCACCGCGTCTTCCATCCGTGTACAGACATCTGCCACGCGAGCCTCGAGCGTCGGCCAGCGCACGGACGGCCGGATATCCCACCAGATCTTGCTCGCGTCCTCGATCGCGCCCACATCCGTCAGCCGCGATACAACGCGCTGATACTCCTGCCAGCTGTCAAAGGAATCCGGGATGCCGGTGCGCGGCAGGGCGTCGAACACCGTCAGCCTGTAAGAGGCCATGCCCGTGTCCTCCCCCTGCCAATAGGGAGAAGACGCCGACAGCGCCAGCATGTGCGGCAGGAAGTAGGTTACCTGGTTCATCAGGTCGATGCGCAGATCATCATCCTCGATGCCGCAATGAATATGCATGCCGCAGATCACCATGCGCCGCACTGCTGCTGCCAGGTCGCGCGCAATCTGGTCATAGCGCGCCTTCTGCGTGTGATGCTGCTCCGTCCAGCGGGCGAACGGGTGTGTGCTGGCCGCAATGAAGCCGTAGCCATAGCCTGAGACGACGTCCGCAACCGCGCCGCGCAGGCGTTTCAGTTCCTTCCGCACTTCTGCAGGCGTCGCACAGACCGATGTCCCGATCTCAACCTGGCTCTTGAGGAACTCGGGTGAGACCTGCATGCCGATAGCCTCGGACAAAGTGGGCATCAGGTCCGCGGGCGGCTCGGCCACCAGATCGCGACTCTCCCGATCCACCAGCAGATATTCTTCCTCAACCCCAAGCGTGAAGGCAGGACGGTTCATCCCCGGCGCCCCTTTCTGGCTCTAGCTGTCCGTAGTGGACCCGAAATGCTCCACCGCCGCCAGGTCCGGATGGGCGGCGAGCAGCTGCGCAATTATGGAGGCCAGCCGGCCGGCCCATTCCGCAGCCCCGTGATGGGTATCAATAAGGTCCTGACGGATTTCCACCAGCGCATGCGGGAGGCCGCGCTGGGTGCCGTTGCGGTACATCGTGTCGCCCTTCAGGCGCCCCACATAGGGCTCATTGTCGCCGATCACGAGCCCCTGCTCCTGCCGCAGCGCGCCGATGAGTGCGTGGGCCAGACGCGGATCCTTGTCCCAGAGAATGCCCGCATGCCAGGGCCGCGGCCTGCCGCGCCACACCGGCGTGAAACTGTGGATCGAGATGATGAGCGGCACCTCGCCGGATGCCGTGGCCGCGTCAATCACTCCGGCGATCGCATCCTGATAGGGCTGCCAGAAAGCAGCCCGCCGCGCGGCCACTTCCTCGGCGTCGACATCCCTGTTGCCCGGGATGACCGCGCCATCAGACAGTTTCATCACCAGTGTCGGATCATCCGCGCCCCGGTTGGGGTCGATCAGCAGGCGGGAAAACCCCGAAAGAACTGCCGGGCAGTCGAGCGCCTCGGCCAGCCGCCGCGTCACCTCCCCGGCCCCGATATCCCAGCCGATATGCCGGTCCAGCTCCGCCCGTGGCAGCCCCAGCGTGCCATAGGCCTCGGGAATGGCATTGGAGGCATGGTCGCACAGCAGGATCACATGCCCGCGCCCGGCCGGATTGACGAGTTCGAACGGACGGAACCCGTCCGCCATGCCGGGGGATGACGCAACAGCCTGAGACATGCCCCGACTATAAGGCCTCACCTGCCCTGTTCCAGAGAGCTAGCCTGCAAAATCGTCACAACCAACCGACTGACAGTCACCGTCCCCGATGGTAGATTGCCGTCTGATTTGTTTTTGAGGGATTGGGGGCCGACCGGTCCCTGCCCGCCCGCCCGATACACTGCCGCCCCGGCATGGGAGCCTGCCTTTTGCTGACAAGATATCCGGCCACTTTCCTGTTTGCAGCACTGGCAGGATTCACCGGCCTTACGGCCCTTGCATCACCGGCCTCCGCCAGCCTGGATGTGTGCAATGAGTCGGCAAGCCGCGTGGGCATCGCACTCGGCTATTACAAGGCGGATACATGGGTCTCCGAAGGCTGGTGGCACCTGGAAGGCGGCCAATGCGCGCCAGTCATCGAGAGTGATCTCAACGCCCGCTTCTACTACCTCTTCGCCATCGATTTTGACGCAGGCGGCGGCTGGTCCGGCTATTCCACCCTGTGTGTGGCCCCCGGCGAATTCACAATTCCCGGCCGCACGGACTGCGAAGCACGCGGCCACCACACGGCAGGCTTCATGGAAGTCGACACCCACAATTCGCCCAACTGGATCGTCCGGCTGGACGAAGCCACCCGCAAGCGCGACCCGCGCCCCAATCTGAGCAGCCTCATCGAGGGAGCCCGCTAGCCCCGTGCGTCATCGCAATGTCCGGATCCTCGCCACCCTCGGTCCCGCCTCCGATACCTACGAGCAGGTGTCAGCACTGCATGAGGCCGGCGCGGATGCCTTCCGCCTCAATATGAGCCATTCCGATCATGCCAATCTCGCCCGCCGGGTGCGCATGATCCGCGAGCTCGAGGCCAGCGCCGGTCGCCCCATCTCCATTCTCGTGGACCTGCAGGGCCCGAAACTGCGCGTAGGCGACATGGGCGAAGACGGGGTTGAGCTTGCCGACGGATCGAGCTTCGTCCTCGATCTCAGCAAGGCGCCGGGTGATACCAGCCGCGCCCCGCTGCCCCACCCGGAAATCTTCAAGGTCGCCGAACCGGGGCATCACCTGTTGCTGGACGATGGCAAGATCAATCTGCGGGTGGAGGAGAACTCCGCCGAGGAAATCGTCACCACCGTCGTCGCCGGCGGCCGGCTGACTTCGCGCAAGGGCGTCAACATCCCGGACGCTGTGCTGCCCATCCCCGCCCTCACCGCCAAGGATCACAGTGATCTCGAAGCGGCCCTCAATCTCGATGTGGACTGGATTGCACTGTCCTTCGTGCAGTCGGCGCAGGATGTCGCCGAATGCAAGAAGATCGCGCGCGGCCGTGCCGCCGTGATGGCAAAGATCGAAAAGCCCTCGGCTATCAAGGACCTGGACGCCATCCTCGAGATGGCCGACGGCCTCATGGTTGCCCGCGGCGATCTCGGTGTCGAATGCCCGGTGGAAACCGTGCCCGGCCTGCAGAAGCGCATCACCCGCGCCGCCCGCAAGGCAGGCAAGCCCGTGGTCGTGGCCACCCAGATGCTCGAGAGCATGATCGAAAACCCGGTGCCGACCCGCGCGGAAGTCTCCGACGTGGCCACCGCCGTCTTCGAAGGCGCGGATGCGGTCATGCTCTCTGCGGAATCCGCTGCGGGCAAACACCCCATCGATGCGGTTGCCGTGATGAACCGGATCGCGGAATCGGTCGAGACCGACCCCAACTATGCGCAGATCATCAACGCCCAGCGGTCCGAGCCCGAACCGACAGGTCCGGATGCCCTCAGCAATGCAGCGCGCAGCGTGGCCGAGACCCTCAATGCCGCCTGCATCATCTGTTACACCACATCCGGCTCCACAGGCCTCAGGGCGGCGCGCGAACGCAGCCGCCTGCCGGTGCTGGCACTGACACCCGAGCCGAAGACGGCCCGCCGCCTGTCCCTCGTCTGGGGCCTTGTCTGCGTCCTGACGGAGGATGCAAAAGACCTGGACGACATGGTTGAGCGCGCAGGCCGGATTGCCTTCCAGCAGGGCATGGCCCGGGTGGGTGACCGCATCGTCATCATGGCCGGCGTGCCGCTGGGGACGCCCGGTGCCACGAACATGCTGCGTGTCGCCTTTGTCGCTGAGAGGTCAGCCGACCAGCCCTTCTACGACCATTTGGCCAACGGCGATTAGTCCGCGGCGGCGACCTGAAGCGGTGCGCCCTTTTCCACAACCGTAATGCCGGACCGGGGTGCCTCGCCGCGGGCAAGCCGGCCAATCGCGTCCAGCACATGCTCAGGCGCCGCGTAATGCGGCATGTGACCCGTGCCGCGCAACCGGATCAATTCTGATCCCGCAATCGCCTCATGCAGCGGCACCGAGTGCAGCTTGAAGCTCACGGACCGGTCGCCGCCGCCGTGAATGATAATCGTCGGCACGTCAACGTCGCCATATCGCTCGGACTGGCGGGCCAGCGCCGCCTTCAGGTTTCGGACGTCCTGCGAATTGGCGGCAAAGGTGGTCGGCCTGAAAAGCAGGTCCAGCCCGATGGCATCCGCAAATCCCTCCGGCGCCTCGTCGGGCGCAAAATTGCCGACGACACCCGCACCCTTGAGCTGCTGCCCCACAGGAACCATCAGTGTACGGAGAAAGAACCCGCCGACCACAGGCGTGTGGACAAGATCATGATACCAGGCAACGCCGCCGGGCCACGGATGCGTCGCGCCTGACATGGGAACTAGACCGATGAGGTCATCCGGATAATCCAGCGCATAGGCCATGGCCACCGCACCGCCCCAGGAATGCCCCACGAGCACGTGCCGCCCGACACCCAGCTTGCGGACGGCGGCATTGATCAGCCGTGCCTGAACGGCCGGGTCATGGATGTCGTCGATGCCTGAGCGCTCGCTCCAGCCATGTCCCGGCCGGTCGAACGCAATGACCCGGTGGGTCCGCGCCAGATCATCCAATATGGAGTTGGCATAGTCGCGCATGTTACCGCTCGCCCCGTGCACCAGCACGACAGGCACGCCCTCTCCCTTGTCGACATAGTGCAGACGCGTGCCTTCAACCTCCACGAAGGCGCCGAGAGGCGGGTAGCGCTCTTCGGTCTGGTTCACGAACCACAGGGTGTAAGCGTAAAGGCCGCCGAATGCCGCCGCGAGCACGAGAAGCGTGATGCCCATGATACGTCCCATCTCCTGGGGTCTCCGGTGTGATGACAAATGTTTGGTGGCTTAGTGCCGGTCGCGTGGAAGTGCTAGATGCCCCGTCCCTCGACTTCCACCTCGAGCCGCTTGATGGCCTCATGCGCATCGTCGAGCTGCGGATTGATCGCGACAGCCTGCCGATAGGCGGTCAGGGCCGCGTCCTTTCTGTCCAGATCATCCATCATCACCGCAAGGCCCATCAGCGCCGCCCAATGGCGCGGCTCCCGGACAAGCACCTGAGAGATGTCGGAAATTGCCGCTTCATAGTCATCAATGACGTAATAAAGCGTCGCACGCTTGTTCCAGCCCTCCGGGTAATCCGGCGCCAGCTCCACCGCCATGGAAAACAGATCAAGCGCCACGGCATAGTCCTGTGACCGCAGCGCTTCCGTCCCCCGGGCCACCATGAGATCCACCGTGGCACTGCCGGACTTGAGCCAGAGCCGCCAGATCTCGTTCTCGATCAGGTCGGCTTCCGCCGGGCTCTCCGCTTCGGCCAGCTTGTCGAACAAGCCGTCGAGATCGGATGTGCCCTGCGCATGGGCACTGCCCGCTGCCAGCAGGGGCACGAGCAGTGCCACTGCCGGAAGCAGCCTCAAAGGCGCGAACAGTCGGGTCAACCAGAGTGCCATACTCAACTATATGACCCGGATTGCGGCCATGGCGAGGCCCTTCCACCACACGACTGCGTGACGGTCAGAAGCGGGCCCGGCCGCGCCCGGTCCGGTATCAGATGTTGAGATCTTCGCGCCGCACGCCGTCGAATTCTGTGATGAAATCCGCACCATAAGCGCGCGATGGTGTCTGGAAACCGGGCGTCATCTCGCCGGACGCAGCCCGCTGCGCAATCTCGAGACCCGTTTCTGCCGTCAGCGTGTAGCCCTCAGGCGTCTCCAGCCGGGACCGCATGACATTCCCAGCGCCGTCGGTCACTTCACCGATAAGGATTGCCTTTGCTGCGGCGCGTTCAGCGTCATTCGGCCCCTCGGGCAGCTTGTCGATCTGCTTTTTCAGGAAGCGTTGCACCGGCCCCGTCCCCATGACCCAGCGTGCCACGGACCCGAGTCCCGCCATCCGCTCCATGTCCTTGGAGGCCTCGAAATAGATGGTGATGTCCGGAATGTCAGTCGAGTGATAGGCGGTCGACACATCCCCCCACCCAACAGCGATGGAAGCGCTCTCGCCCTGCCCGTAGTCTATGGTGCGGCGCGGCGGCTTCTTGAGTGAAATAATCCGGCCGCCCCGCCGCACCCGCGTGCCTTCGCTGATGCTTTCAACCATCGTCTTGGCCGTGCCATGGGAGAGATTGGAAAGCCCTGCAATGCCCATCTCAAGGCGTTGCGCTTCCGGCATGCGGCGCTTCATGTGGGCGGCAAGGCAGTCGCTTGGCACGACATCAAAGCCCACGCCCGGCAGCACCATGATGCCGGCCTCGCGCGCGTCCTTGTCCCGCGCGGCACAGGCCTCGAACACGCCGATCTCACCGGTAATGTCCAGATAATGGGTCCGCGTCCGCAGGCACGCATCCAGCATCGGTTTGGACGTGGCTGAAAATGGTCCGGCGATATGCAGGACCGCATCAACGTCCTGCAATGCCTTGTCCAGTGCATTGGGCCGGTCGAGGGACACCGCGCACCATTCAAGCCCCAGAGGCTCAGCGACCTTCTGAAGTTTCTGGGCATTGCGCCCCGCCAGAACAGGCTTGAGGCCCTTTTCCGCTGCCACCCGTGCGGTCAGCTTGCCCGTATAGCCGGTGGCGCCATAGATCATGAATTTGCCGGACATGGTTCCCCTTCTCCCCATCTGCGAAGGCAACAACGTGCCGTGCCGCAGCGACATGCTGTGGAGCCCCGCCCTGCACCCGAACAGGATCAGCCCCTTGTTTGTGACGCGATGGTGACGATTCCCGCTCCGCGCGGCAAGCGCTCAAACCGGTCATATGCGTGGCTTCAGGCTAGAGCAGCCCAAGCCGTTCAAGATGCCCCTGCAAATGCCCTGCGGACAGGAACTGGTGGCCCACAAGACCGGCCTCGTCTGCCGCACGCGTATTGGTGGCCAGGTCGTCGACAAACAGCGCCTCGCCCGGTCCAACGCCGAACCGCGTCATGGCCAGCCGGTAGATGGCAGGGTCCGGCTTGGCGAGCTTCTCCTGGCCGGACACGACAATATCTCTGAAATGCCCCAGGAACCCGAAGACATCGTCCGCCCCGGACGGCGTCATTCCCTCAGCCATGCGAGGCGGCCATGTCTGGGCCGGCCAGTTGGTCAGCGCGAATACGGGCACATTGCGCGCCACCAGCGCGTCCAGCACGGAAACGGTTTCCGGTATCGGGCCCATGATGGCGCGGTCCCAGTGATGCGCCATGGCATCAAGAGCGTCGGTGTAGTGGGGATGGCTGTCGCGCCAGACCGCAAGTGTCTGCTCGAAGGGCGCGTCGCTGTCATGACAGGCCTTGTGCGCCTGCCAGAAGACATCCGCCATGAACGCCTCCATCACCCCATGGGTGGCGAAGTGCTCCTGGAAGATGAGGCGCGGGTTCCAATCAATCAGAACCCCGCCAAGATCGAAGATGACTGCTCTGACGCTTTGATCTGCCATGGTAGATCCCCGGCAGCCGCATCAGGGCCGGATCGGGTTCAGCCCTGACGCGCCTTGAAGCGCGGGTTCACCTTGTTGATCACGTAAAGGCGGCCCTTGCGGCGCACGATACGGCAGTTCTTGTCACGCTTGGCCAGCGACTTGAGAGAATTGCGAACTTTCATCGGTCTCGACCGTCATTCCTGTCGGCGTCGCCAGCCGCCGGAAAGTGGCGCGGGCTGCCCATAAAACACGGAAAGGCCGGGAGCTCGCCCGGCCAATTGGGCGCGGAATGTAGCAGTCCCCGCCCCCATGTCAACTTTAGATGTCGGGCCCGTCCGGCCCACTCCGCCGGGAGCCCGGACAACCACGCCGGGCGGCTCCCCGGAGTGCTTGCTTAAGTGCTCCGGGCCCGTAAATCCCATCTAGCCTTGCCCCCCGCGCTTCGGCTAATGGTGACGCCCAGTCATTTATGAATGTGTCCCCCAGGGCTGCGACCGCGCAGCCGGTATTGCAAAGAGTACATACGTCCCATGACCTATGAAGAGCGCCCCCAGAACAAGAACAAGCCCGAAGGCCCGCCCCAGAACGCCCCCCTGGAAGAGCCGCTCATCGAGATCACGGAGCGTCCGCTCTGGTACACCCGCGCCCTCGCCGCCCCGCATGAGAGCCGCTATGTGACCGTGGACGGCACCCCGATCCACTACCTGCTCTGGGGTGCCCCCGCACAGGGCGAAGCGCCCAAGCCCGGCATTGTTTTCGTGCATGGCAACGGCGCGCATGCCCGCTGGTTCGCCCATATTGCACCGTTCCTCACCCACGATTTCCAGGTCGCCTCGATGGATCTTGGCGGCATGGGCGAAAGCGGCTGGCGCCCGGACCGGTACACGCGCGAAAGCTATGCCAAGGAAATCTTCGCCGTCACCCAGGATGCCGCCATGGCCCCGGGTTATGTCGTGGGCCATTCATTCGGCGGCTTCGTGTCCCTCGTCGCAGGGTCGGAATATGGCGACAAGCTCGGCGGCCTTGTGCTTGTGGATTTCGGTGTCCGGCCGCCGGAAGACCATGAGGAATGGTTCGAAGACAATCCTCCGCCCCGCCCGACCCGTGTCTACCCGGATCTGGAGACAGCCTTGGCACGCTTCCGGCTTGCCCCGGATCAGCCACTGGCCAACCGGTTCATCTTCGACACCATCGCGCGTGAGAGCCTGCGCGAAGCAACGCCCGAGCCGGACGAGCTCGGCCGGACGGCAGGCGGTACCGGATGGACCTGGAAATTTGATCCCAAGATCTATTACGGGCTGACCCTTGGCCGCGATCTCAACGAGCGCTTCCACGACATGCCCTGCCGCAAGGCTGTGGTCATGGGCGGCCTGTCATGGAACGGGCAGCAGGAGGTGATGGACCACCACCGCAAGCTCGGCGGCCCGACAACACCCGTCTTCTCAATTCCCGAAGCCCGCCACCATGTGATGCTCGATCAGCCCCACGCCTTCACAATGGCCATCCACGGCCTGCTTGGTGCATGGGAAGCGGAGCGTCTGCGGGCCAGTCGCTGACACTAGGTCTCCTCCCTACAGCGGCGAGATCAGCCTTTCGGCACCGTGTGACCGTCGTGGTCATCATCGTCATCCACCCCGGAGCGCACGCTTGAAACCAGTGGATGCAGGACGATGAAGACACCCATGACGGCCATCAGGACCGCCGCCAGAATGAACGGCGCCTCCGGCATGATCTGGTAAAGCGGCAAGGCGATAAACGGGTTGACCACATGCCCCATGGCAGCCGTGGACCCGATGAAGCCGGCAATCGCTCCCTGCTCGTCCGGCTCGACGCTCAGGGACGCCGCAGCCGAAAGACCCGGCCGCAGCAGGCCGAACCCCAGCCCCGCCGCCACCAGTGCCATCACGAGCGTCGCGTAATTGCCGCCGGCGATCATAAGCGCGAAGGCAACCAGCATCACCACCGTGCCCGAGCGCAGCATCATCTGAACCGACAGGTTGAACCGTCGGATCAGGACAAGCTGCGCAAACAGCGTCGCCATGGCCATGGCCATCATCCCGATACCCACCATCTGGGCAGCATCCTCGACGCTCAAAGACAGCGTATCCTGGAAATAGAAGGCCGACACCTGAACGACGATGGATTGACCCATGGCCGTCAGCACACCGACGGTCAGGAACGGCCACACACGCGTATCCATGACCTTGAGGCGCTTCTTCTTGTCCTCGCGCTCCCGCGGCCGCGTGCGCTCCGGCAGCAGGAACCAGATCGCCAGCGCGCTGAGAAAGGCCAGCGACCCGACAGTGAAGAACGGCGCAAGCAGCCCGAACACGATCAGGGCCGCGGCCACGCCCGGCCCGATGACCGTCCCCATGCCGAAGGCAGCGCCGATCGTCGCAACGCCCGACGCGCGTTCCGCCCGCGTTGTCCGGTCCGCCACGTAGGCCTGCGCGGCGGGCATGGTGCCGGAGCCGAATGTCCCGAAAATCGCACGCACACCCACCAGCATGGGGAACAGCAGGGCGATGCTCACCATTCCGTTCATCCCCATCCAGATGAAGATGGCAAACCCGATGGTCGATACACCGAATCCCGCGAGACCGATGAGGATGACCTTCTTCCGGCCAATCACATCACTCGTTCGGCCCCAATAGGGGCTGGACAGCACCCAAAGCAGGGCCGACAGCGAAAAGATCGCGCCCACCTGTACTTCGGAAAGACCGAGATCACGCGCAATCGGCGGCAGAATGGCGAAAAACAGCGACTGCCCCATTCCAACGCACAACAGGCAAAAGAACAAAATCCCGAAGGCGCGCTTGCGCTCTTCGGGGCTGGTCTGCTGCAGACCTGGCAGGTCGTCGCCCTTGGGCGCGCCCGGATTCTTGTCGCTATTTGGGGTCATGTGCCTTGCCGAATGGGGCCAGATACATAGCTCACGTCAGGAGCACCGGTCCATACGGCGCTTTTGCATGGCATGGTTTCACAAAGCTGCAGGAGGCTGCATGAGCGCCCCCATCCTCATTTTCGGAGCAACCGGAGGCGTCGGCAGCGCCCTTGCCCGCAGGCTTGCCGAAGCGGGCCACAGCCTCGCCCTGAGCGGCCGCAACGAAGACGCCCTGCACAGCCTTGCGGATGATCTGGGCGCCACAGCCCATCCCGGCGACGTGCTGGACGATGACGCTCGCGCGGGCATCATCGATGCCGCCTGCAGCGATGACGGCGGCCTCGCGGGGCTTGCCTTCTGCGTCGGTTCGATAGACCTGAAACCCCTCAAGCGGGTCGGGGCGGACGACCTGCTGAATGCCTTCCGGCTCAATAGCGTGGCAGCCGCCCTCGCCGTGCAGCAGGCCGCCCCCGCCCTCAAGAATGCCAAGGGAAGCGTTGTCCTGTTCTCCACCATTGCGGTGCAGCAGGGTTTCCCGAACCACGCCATCGTCGCAAGCGCCAAGGGCGCTGTGGAAGGCCTCGGTCGGGCCCTCGCCGCGGATCTTGCACCGGACATCCGGGTCAATGTGGTGGCACCGAGCCTGATGAAAACCAACATGGCAGCGCCCATCGTCTCGTCGGACGCGATGGCCGAAGGCATTGCCAAGCTGCATCCGATCCCCCGCCTCGGCGAAGCTGCGGATGCGGCAAACCTTGCGGCCTTCCTGCTGTCGCCGGACAGCCCGTGGATCACCGGCCAGGTCATGCGCGTTGATGGCGGCCGAAGTCACCTGCGCACCAGAGGCTGACCCGCCCGTGACCACTATTCGCCTCATCCTCGGAGACCAGCTCAGCCCCGGCCTGTCGTCCCTCTGTGACATCGACAAGGACACCGACGTGGTGCTGATGGCCGAGGTGATGGCCGAATGCACCTATGTGAAGCACCACAAGAAGAAGATCGCCTTCGTCCTCTCCGCCATGCGTCACTTCGCAGACGAGCTCGAGGCCGACGGCGTGAACGTCGACTACATAAAGCTGAAAGACAGGGGCAATACCGGCACGCTGAAGGGTGAAGCCGAGCGCGCGCTGAAACGCCACAAGGCTGACAAGCTCATCGTCACCCGGCCAGGCGAGTATCGCCTGCAGGAAGACATGGAAAGCTGGTCTCAGGATCTGGGCATCGACGTGGAGTTCCGCGACGATGATCGCTTCATCGCAACCCTCGCCGAGTTCAACGACTGGGCGCAGGACCGCAAGGAATTGCGGATGGAGTATTTCTACCGCGAGATGCGCCGCAAGACCGGCTTTCTGATGACCGATGACGGCGAACCGGAAGGCGGCAAGTGGAACTACGACAAGGACAACCGCAAGTCCCTGCCGGACAAGATAGATTTCCCCGGCCCGTCTCAATTCACCCCCGACGACATCACCGAAGAGGTCCTCGATCTCGTTGAAGCGGAATTCGCCGACCATTTCGGAGATGCCCGCCCGTTCAGCTTCGCCGTCAAACGCCACCAGGCCGAGCATGCCCTGAAGCGCTTCATCGACCACGCCCTGCCCTGTTTCGGCGACTATCAGGACGCGATGACAAACCGCGATCCGCACCTCTTCCACTCCATCCTTGCGGCCTACATCAATGTCGGGTTGCTCGACCCCCACGCGGTGTGTGCGGCAGGGGAAAAAGCCTACGAGGCGGGCAACGCGCCCCTAAATGCGGTCGAAGGGTTCATCCGCCAGATCATCGGCTGGCGCGAATTCGTGCGCGGCGTCTACTGGCATGAAATGCCTGACTACAAGACCCGCAACATCCTGCGTGCCGACCGCCCGCTGCCTGATTTCTTCTGGACCGGCGACACCCGCATGGCCTGCATGGCACAGGCAATTGGCCAGACGAAACAGCATGCCTACGCGCACCACATCCAGCGCCTGATGGTAACAGGCAACTTCGCCCTCTTGGCCGGTCTCGATACCGATGAAGTCAATGACTGGTACATGTGCGTTTACGCCGACGCCTATGAATGGGTGGAGCTTCCCAACACCCATGGCATGGCGTTGTGGGCCGATGGCGGAATCCTCGGTTCCAAGCCTTATGCAGCAAGCGGCAAATACATCGAGCGCATGTCGGACCACTGCAAGGGCTGCGCTTACAACGTCAAGGAACAAGCCACAGAGGACGCCTGCCCCTTCAATGCCCTCTACTGGGATTTCATTGCCCGGCACGAACAACGCTTTGACGGCAACCACCGCATGGGGCTCGTCCTCAATTCCCTGCGCAAGATGGATGGTGGCAAGCTGACTGCGCTCCGCAAGCGGGCGGGAAACCTGCTTGAGGATCTCGATAGCCTTTAGGTCTTCGGCCGACGATCGCCCTTGCAGCGCTCCGAGCAATAGCGCACCGCATCCCAATCCCGCGCCCACTTCTTGCGCCAGGCAAAAGGCCGCCCGCAGGCAGCGCAGATCTTCGTCGGCAGGTCACCCTTCTTTCGCATGGCCGGAAAGATGGAACGGTAACCGCCGCTTCCAAGCCCCCAAACAAAGAAAATTCACGCCCCTGACGCAGCGACACGCGGCGTAAACAAACCAATCCCGCCGGACACCCCCTCACTTCCCCGCGATCCGGCAAGACGTGATGCGTCCGGACGGTTAGACTTTCCGCGAACAAAGACACCAACAAGAATTCACATCAGGGAGAAACCGCAATGGACCTTGCGCTGACCAAGGAGCACGACGCTTTTCGTGCCGAGGTGCGTGCCTTTCTGGCCGAAAATCTGGACGAGGACCTGAAGCGCGCCGGACGCCTGGGCACCAGCGTCTATGCCGACTACGACGTCACCATGCGCTGGCACAAGATACTCCACCGCAAGGGCTGGCTCGTCCCGTCCTGGCCGGAGGAATATGGCGGCACTGGGTGGGATCTTATGCGCCAATACATCTTCGCCTCAGAACTTTCGAAGGCCGGCGCGCCGTCTCTCTCCCCCATGGGTGTGGGCATGATCGGCCCGGCACTCATCGGCTATGGCACCCAGGAACAGAAGGAATTCTACCTGCCGCGGATCCGGTCCGGCGAAGACTTCTGGTGTCAGGGATATTCCGAACCCGGATCAGGCTCTGACCTGGCCTCCCTGCAAATGAAGGCCGAGGACAAAGGCGATCACTTCATCTGCTCCGGGTCGAAAATCTGGACCACCCACGCCAATTATGCCAACCGCATCTTCTGCCTGGTGCGCACTGACGGGTCCACCAAACCGCAGGAAGGCATCACTTTCGTGCTGATCGATATGGACCAGCCGGGCGTGAGCGTTGAGCCGCTTCTCATGCTTACCGGCGAGCACATCCAGAACCAGGTCTTCTTCGACAATGTGAAGGTGCCCAAGGAGAATGTGGTCGGCGAAATCCACAAGGGTTGGACCGTCGCCAAATATCTCCTGCAGTTCGAGCGCGGCAATGCCTATGCGCCGGGCCTCTATGCTCGCCTCAACCGCATCCGCGCAGGCGCCGCCGAAGAAGACCAGGGAACCGGCGCCAAGCTCATCGACGACCCGGCCTTTGCCGCTAAGCTGGCTGAAGCCGAAGTCCAGATCGCGGCCCTGGAATTCACCGAGCACCGCATCCTGTCATCGCTTGCCGCCGGCGACCCGCCCGGTGCGGAATCCTCCATGCTCAAGACACGCGGCACCGAAGTAAGCCAGCACCTGACCGAGCTCGGCATCGAGGCCGCCGGTTTCTATGGCATGCCCTTCCAGCCCCACTACACGGCACCCGGCGGGCCAGTGCCCCACGCGCCGCAAGCCGAGGGCAATCTGCCGCCGGTTGGCCCGGAACGCTGGGTGACAGCCGTGCCGAAATACTTCAACGACCGAGCCGGCTCGATCTATGCGGGCTCAAACGAGATCCAGCGCAACATCATGTCCAAAGCTGTGCTAGGCCTCTGAGCAATCGGATACCGACTGCCACTGGCCTGACCCGAGGACTTGACGACCATGCATGTAGACGACGCCATTCGCGAGCGCCGCTCCATTCGCGCGTTCAAATCCGATCCCGTGCCTCGCGCCCTGCTGGAAGACCTGCTGGAGATCGCCAGCCGCGCCCCCTCCGGCACCAATGTGCAGCCCTGGCATGTGCATGTGGTGATGGATGCCGCCCGTGACCGGCTCGTGGACCGCGTGATGGCCCACCGCGAAGCCCATCGCGCCGGAGGCGCACCGGATGCGTCCTCCGAATATCCCCGCGCCACCAAGCGCAAGGAGCCCTATGTCAGGCGCATGCGTACCCTGGGCAAGGAGATGTATGGCTTGCTTGGCATTCCGAAGGGCGACCAGGAGGCCAGTTGGCGTCAATGGGGCCGCAACTACGAGTTCTTCTCAGCGCCGGTCGGCCTCATCTTCACCATCGACAAGGATCTTGAATATAACAGCTGGCTCGACATCGGCATCATGTTGCAAACCGTGATGCTGGCTGCCAAGGCGCGTGGGCTCGACACCTGTGCGCAAGGTGCCTGGAATAATTTCTGGACCATCACCAAGGACGAGCTGAATATTCCTGATACGGAATATATCGTCTGCGGCATGTCGCTGGGCTACGCCAAGGAAGACGAACCGGTAAACACGCTCATCTCGGAGCGTGAACCGCTTTCAAACTTTGTGACCTTCCACGATGGCTGACAGGATTAGAAGCCCGACCGCTGAATGCTATTGGCGCGGAAGCGGAAGGCGCGGTCCGTCGCCAGCCCGCCAAGCGTCCGCCCGAAGGCCGCATCGCGCGACCGGCGGAACGCAATGTCGCCCTCCTGCCCGCCACGGCTGAAACCGCTGCCGCCGACCACCACAAACCCGCCGCCACCAGAGCAGCAAATGGCGCCGTAGCTGTTGCCGACACCGCCCGACAGGCTGCCCAGCTCCATCTGCCCGTTAAGGCTGCTCGTGTGAACAGGCTCTGCATCCGGCCAGATGATCACCTCGCTTTCCGCCTGCGCGGCAAGCGGCATGGCAATACCGCCAAGCAGGGCTGAGGCCAGGGCAACGCGACGGAAAAGAGACATCTCAATGGCCTTTCGGCAGGGGTGATTTCAACTCCTGCAACATAAGCACTCCGCGGCCCGTTTCCCAGTTTGACACAATGCATGGTTAACAAGTCGCGCCGCATTAACCTTTTGTTGTGTCTGCCGGCCCGCCCGCTATCCTCCCGCGCGAACCACACCCCAAGAGGAAACGCGTAAGGGAGAGTTCCATGTCGGCACCAAAACAGTTCCTGCCGCAGCCCACGCCGGAGACGGCGCATTTCTGGGAAGGCGCCAAGGCAGGCGAATTGCGCATCCAGCGCTGTTCATCCTGCGAAACCGCCTATTTCCCGCCTCGCCCCTTCTGTCCCGCATGCGGCTCGCGCGACGTGCAGGTGGAAAAAGCGTCCGGCAGGGCGACGCTATATTCCTACGTCATCAACCATCGTCCGCGTCCGGACTTTGGCGAGGAGCCGCACTCCATTGCCGTTGTGCAGCTGGAAGAAGGCCCCCGCATGATGACCAACATCGTCGGCTGCCCGCAGACGCCGGAAGCGCTTGAGCTCGATATGGCCCTTGAAGTCACCTTCGAGGACAAGTCAGACGACATCGCCCTGCCCAAGTTCAAACCCGCGTCCGCGTAACAGGAGCCAGACAGATGGGACAGAAAACAACAGCCATTGTCGGCGCCGCTGAAACCACCGACCTCGGCAAGATCCCGCATTTATCGGAGATCATGCTGCACGCGGACGCCGCCCTGAACGCCATGGAAGACGCAGGCCTCAAGCCCGGCGACATCGATGGCGTCGCCACCGCCGGAGAAAACCCCGGCACCCTGGCTTACTATCTCGGCATCACGCCCAAATGGGTCGACGGCACATCCGTCGGCGGCTGCTCCTTCATGCTGCATGTGCGCCACGCCATGGCGGCGATTGAAGCGGGCCTCTGCTCCACCGTGCTCATTACCCATGGCGAAAGCGGCAAGAGCCGCGTTGGCGTCAACCGCGGCGGCGGCCGCGGCCCCACCAGCCTCAACGGCCAGTTCGAGGTGCCCTACGGCGTCATGGGCCCGCCCTCCATGTTCACCATCCCGGTGCTGCGCTACCTGAAGGAAACCGGCACCACCATGGAGCAACTGGCGTCCGTTGCCGTTGTCCAGCGCGAATGGGCGGCGATGAACCCCCGCGCCTATATGAAGGATCCGATCAGCGTCGATGATGTGCTCAATTCACGCATGATCGCCTGGCCGTTCCGCCTGCTCATGTGCTGCCTTGTTACCGATGGCGGCGGCGCCCTCATCATCACATCAGCAGACCGCGCCAAGGACTTCCCCAACAAGCCGGTTTACATCCTCGGCACAGGTGAGAGCACCGAGACGCCGATGGTGAGCCAGATGGAGGATTTCACTACCTCCCGCGCCTTCCGGGTGGCCGGGCCCGAGGCCATGCGGTCGGCAGGCATCACCCACGCGGACGTGGATCATCTGATGATCTACGACGCCTTCGCCCACTTGCCGATCTATGGCCTTGAGGATCTCGGTTTCTGCGAACGCGGCGAAGCTGGCGCATTCATCGAAGCAGGCAACACCCGCCCCGGCGGCAAGCTGCCGCTCAACACCAATGGCGGCGGCCTCTCCTACATGCATTCGGGCATGTATGGCATGTACGCCCTGCAGGAAAGCGTCCGCCAGATGCGCGGCACAGCACCGGCGCAGGTGGACGGTGCTGAAATCTCCATGTGTCATGGCGTCGGCGGCATGTTCGCCGCTTCCGGCTCCATCGTCATGTCCAGTGTAGCGCCCTGACCTAACGCATAAGCACAAGAAAAGGCCGCAGCGGGGATGCCGCTGCGGCCTTTTTCATTGCGATCCGCAAAGCGCGTCAGGCGGCGGGCTTGGTCGCCTTTATGATGGCGCTGGCCGCATAGCTGTTGAGGTCTGTTTCCGTCAGCACCTGCCGCAACCCGCCATGCACATCCTGCGCAATTGCCTCGCTCGATCCGCAGCAGGAGGACGCCGCAGTTTCCGGCTCCGGCGTGCTGCAGCACGCAGCCTGCCCATCCACTTCACCATAGACATTGAGGTCAACATTCTTGTTGGCGACCACGATGTCCGTAAAGTCGGCCCTGGCCAGCATGTCCGCATAGACCTGTGCCGGCACAGCTCCACCGATGCAGCCCACATAGGCATCCAGGCTTTCCTTCAGCTGTGGCGGCAAGGCCTGCGTCAGCACGATGTCACTCACCGCCACGCGCCCGCCTGGCTTAAGGATGCGGAACACATCGTCAAACACCGCCTGCTTGTCCTCACACAGATTGATCACGCAGTTGGAGATGACGCAGTCGACGCTGGCATCGTCCACCGGCATCTGATGGATTTCACCAAGCCGGAACTCCGCATTCGCCGTGCCGGTCTTCTCGGCATTGCGCCGCGCCAGCGCAATCATGTCTTCAGTCATATCGATGCCGATGGCCCGGCCCCGCTCGCCCACGTCGCGTGCTGCCAGGAAGATGTCGATCCCCCCACCGGAACCGAGATCGACAACGGTTTCGCCCGGCTGCAGCCCTGCGGCATCAATCGGATTACCGCAGGACAATCCCAGATTGGCAGCATCCGGAATGTCGGCGAGGTCGGCCTGCGAATAGCCGAACTCATTGGCCACCTTGGCAGTCTGCTCGCGGTTCAGCGCCTCAGCGCCCCGCGCGGTGGAGCCATACTGGGCCTTGACCGCATCCTTCACCACATTCCCTGCCGAATTATCCATCTGACCGCCACTCCACATGTCAGGACCGGTATATCTGCAGGCAAACACCTGCTCTTGCGTCCACTTTTAAGCGCGCTAGGCTCCCGCTCAAACTCACAACTATGTCAGGGACATCGCCATCATGATCACGCTCTACCATGCCGCCAACACCCGCTCCCTGCGCGTGCTCTGGCTTCTCAACGAGCTCGGCCTCGAATTCGAATTGAAGACGCTGCCCTTCACCCCGGACGCATTGAAGGACCCGGCCTACCTCAAGCTCAACCCGTTCGGCCGCGTGCCCGCGCTGGTCGACGGCGACACCGGCCTCTTCGAGTCCGGCGCGATCCTCGAGTATCTTCTGGCGACATATGGCAAGGGCCGTCTGATGCCGGACACCGACAGCGCGCAATATGGCGTCTACCTGCAATGGTTCCATTTCGCTGAAGCCACGCTGATGCCCCCACTCTCGGCCATTGCTCAGCACACAGTCATTCGCCCTGAAGACGAACGCATCCCGGCCGTCGCGGAAGACGGTGCGAAGAAAGTTGCCGAGATGCTGGCGGTCATCGAAGACACGCTCAGCGACAAGCCCTATCTCCTCGGCGACAAATTCACGGCGGCTGACATCATGATGGGCTACAGCCTGCATCTGGCCAATCTGTTCGGCATCCTGCCCAATTTCCCGAACCTTACGGCCTATTGGACACGCCTGCAGGACCGCGACGCCTGCAAGGCGGCTCTGGCCACAACATAAGCGGTGCAGAAAAAAACGGCCTAGCGTTCTGAGAAGGCCGTATCAAGAGATCGGAAGACCGGCTTCAGCAGATAGCGCACGATCGACTTGGAGCCGGTCACGATCTCTGCAGTGACCACCATGCCCGGCAACACAAGATGCTTGTCGGTATCGCTGCCGACAAAATTCCGGTCCAGCGCGATGGTGGCGTGATAAAAATGCTCGCCCCGGTCGTTTTCAAAGGTGGACGCGGAAATCTTCGACACGCTGCCTTCGAGTTGACCAAAGCGCGCGGGGTCATAGGTGGTGATACGCACATGGGCGCGGTCGCCAATGGTGATGTGGCCTATGTCCTTTGGGTCCACCTCCACCTGCGCGACAAGCACGTCATCCACAGGGACGATTTCAAGCACCGGGTCACCCGGCCGCACCACATCCCCCACCGAATGAACGGTAATGCCCTTTACAAGGCCGCGGGCCGGGGCACGCACGGCGAGGCGCTTCACCCGGTCTTCAGCCTTGGCAATCTGGCTCTCCACTTCGACAAGTTCGCCCAGCGCCTGTGCCCGCTCGCGCTTGGCCTCATCCACAAGCCGCGCATTCAGCTCCGACAGGGCGCTGTTCGATTCCATCAGGGCCTGGGTAATTTCAGCCACGCGGCCCTGCGTTGAAATGAGTTCGCCGCGGGTCTGCTCGACACTGCGCTGGCTTTCAAGAAATGCGATGCGCGACACCAGGCCCTTTTCCGCAAGCCCGCGGCGCATCTCCATCTGCTCTTCCAGAATTTCCACCTGGATTTCCAGGTTCCCCACCCGCTTCTTCAGCGACGTGAGTTCAGCCTCACGCTGCGCAATGCGGCTTGTGGCAACCGCCCGCTGCTCTCCGCGCGACGCAGACTGAAGCCGCCAGGCTTCAAGCTGCTCTTCAGCGAGATGCGCATAGGCCGGCGCCACGTCGAATTCCGGGGCACGTTCTTCAATGAAGGCCTTCAACCGTTCAGCCGTCAGCGCAAGCGTTGCGGCCTTGACCTCAGCCTGGTCCAGATCCGCACCCAGCAGGGTCGGCTGGAACGTCACCAGCGTGTCCCCGGCTTCCACCAGCTCGCCATTGGAGACCAGAATGTCTCCGATGACCCCACCTTCCAGGTGCTTCACAGTAAGGACAGAGCCCGCAGGCTCTACCTGGCCTCCCGCAACGGCAAGCTCCCGCACCGTCGTAAGCGAAGCCCAGACGATGGCGAGACCGACGAAGACGCTGACGACCATCAGGATCAGGCTCGCAACGCGCGGTGCCTTGCCTTCTTCCAACGCCAGCGGCAGCGCCAGGAGTTTTTCATCCGGCGCACCCAGCAAGCGGCGTTTTATTCTGTGAAGCCCGAGTTTCACCCGTCAGCCCCCAAACAACTCAGCAAGGACCTGGTCCGGAGGCCCGTCCATCAGAACGCGCCCTTGGTCGATAACCACAACCCGGTCTGCAATCTTCATATGGGACGGGCGTTGAGTAACCATTAAAACGGATGAACGTCCTTTCAATTTCGCAAGTTTCTGGCGCAAAAGCTCGTCACCTTCGTCGTCAAGATTGTTTGCAGGCTCATCAAGAAGGTAAATGGGAGCGTCCTTCACATAGGCCCGGGCCAGGGCGAAACGCTGGCGCAGCCCGTCGGCAAGCCGGCGCTGGAACTGGTCCGTCATGCGCGTTTCGATACCCTCCGGCAGCGACGCGATGAAGTCCGTCAGGCCCGCTTCAGCGAAAGCCTTGTGAATGCGCTCTGTGCTTGCAGTCGGATCTGCCAGGCGCATGTTCTGGGCGATAGTCCCATGGAAGACCGCTGTCCGTTGCGGCACATAGCCAATGGCGTTGCGCAGATCGCCCTTGTCGAGCTGCCGCAGGTCGTTGCCGTCAATACCGACCGCACCCGCCTGCGGCATGTAAAGCGCCGAGCACACCTTGAGGATGGTTGATTTGCCCGACCCGCTCGACCCGGTAATGGCGATCATCTCACCTGGCTTTACCTTGAAGTCGACACCAACAAGCGCCGGCTCGGCCTTGGGCGTATAGCGGAAGCTGACCTTGCTGAAGGTGATCTGCCCCTTGAAGTCGCGATAGAAGGACGTGTGCTGATTGGGCGCCCGTTCCACCTGCAGGCGCATGAGCGCATTGACCTGCGACAGGGACTGCTTCACCTGCTCGATACGGTTAAGCCCCAGAAACGCCGCCTGGATCGGCGCCAGCAGGCGCCAAACCAGCGCCATGGTGCCGATGAGCGCACCGATGGTCATCATCTCTTCCATGACCATCAGCGTACCGACGGCCAGCGTCCCCACGCCGGCAGCCATCATCATCGATTGGCTGATCGTCTGAACGATGACCCCGAGATGGGATACCCCGTGATGGGCGGCAGCACTCTTGGCCGACAGGTCACGGAAGCGGTTGCGCCAGTGAAGCCCGTTGCCCGACTGGCGCACCACCCGGTGATTGTCGATTGCCTCGATCAGAAATGCCTGCCGTGCCGAGCGGGCATCACCCAGCCGTTGCACCCGGGCCTTGCTGAGCGGCCAGGAGACCAGCCCCAGCAACACGAACCCAAAGATCAGTGCTACCGGCACGAAGCCGATAACCCCGCCGATCATGAAAACGGCGACCAGAAAGAGAATGACGAACGGCATGTCCAGCGCCGCCGCTGCCAGGGGCCCGGTAAACACCTCGCGCACGGTCTCAAACTGCTTGAGCCGCGCGATCTGCGCCCCGATCGGCGCACGCTCCGTCATGCTGACGGGCATATGCATGAGTTTCTCGAACGCCGCCGCACCAATCAGCATGTCCAGCCGCGCGCCCACATAGGCAAGCATCTGCCCGCGCACCAGCCGCAAACCGACATCGGCTGCAAGCGCCAACAGCACACCGCCAAGGAAGAACCCAAGCGTCTCGGCCGAGCGCGTCGCAACCACCTTGTCATACACGCCCATGATGAAGAGCGGGACGATGACGGCGAAGAGATTGATCACGAAGGTCAGCGCCAACGCCTGCCAGATGACACCACGGAAACGTCCGATCACGTCCCCCAGCCAATTGGCCTGAGCCGCCTTCTCCTGTTCCTCAAGCGCGTCGCTCGCCTTGCGGACATAATAGGCCGTACCCAGCGTGGCGCTGGCCTCGACCTCCATGACATCACCAACCACTCCGTCGAGCACAGTGAGCATGTCGCCATTGCGCTCAAGCACGAGACCGGCCGTCTTGCCGTCTTGCGCGAACAGGCAGGGCAATAGCTCGCTGCGCAGATCAGCCAGGGTCGTGCGCTCGGGGACTGTCACATAATGAAGATTGGCAAGGACCATACGCAGGTCGTTGAGGTCCAGAGAATCCGCAAAGTGAGGCAGGGCTTCCGCCAGATGCCGTGCCTCGCCGCGCCAGCCAAGCGCGTTCAACAGCGGCACCAGGCAGGCACCCGTTGCAGAAGTAGGCTGGAAGCTCGATAGCCCGCCGCCATGCAGCAGCGTTTCAAGCCGCGATCCCGGGCGCGTGGATGACGCATGTGCGCTGCTCATGCGGCACCTCCTGCCTGGATGGGCTGGTCAGCGTCTGAAGACGACGCCGCAGCAGCCGCATCACCGTCGTCCGCCTGGGCGGGCGCCGGGCTGGCCTTGGGCGGCGCGAAGGAATGATTGAGACGGGCCTTGCCTTTGTGGATGGACACCACACGATCAGCCATGCGGATGAGGGAGGGCCGATGGCTGACGGCAACGATGGTCATCGTCCCCTTCAGCTTGGCAAGGGCATCCATCAATTGCGTATCCGCCTTGCGATCAAGGCCCGCATTCGCCTCATCGAACAGCAGCACGCGGGCATTCCGCGCCAGGGCCCGGGCGATGATGATCCGCTGCATCATGCCGCCGGGCAGTTCGTCCGACACACCCTGGCTGACTTCCGTGTCATAGCCCTGCGGCAACCGGTGAATGTCCTCTTCGAGCCCAATCATCCGCGCAGCCTCCCGCGCCTGGTCAATCGCATCACCTTCGCGGAACATGGTCAGGTTTTCGAGGATCGTGCCCTTGAACAGCGTTGCCACCGGCGGGACATAGGCAATGTCGAGCGCGAGATTGTCCCGCTCACCACCGGATGCATCATGTTCATCAATGGTGACATTGCCTGCCTCCGGCGCAAGCTCCCCCATGATGAGCTTGAGCAAGGTGGACTTTCCGTCCCCCTCCGGCCCCGTCAGCGCAAGCATCTCGCCCTGCTTGACGATCAGGCTGAACTTGTCGAGCAGCGCCTGCTCCTGGCCTGGATAACGGAAGGTCACATCGCGGAACGACACGACCCCCTTGAGCCCATCCAGATGCTGGGGTTCCTGCGCCGGCGCATGATCCATCTGTTGTAGCTCCGCCACCTGCGCCCTCGCGATGTCAAGGCTTTGGATCTGGGTCCATACACTCATGCCGCGGAGCAACGGCTGCAGCGCCCGGCCGCCAAGCAACGTGCAGGCCGCAAGACCACCAACCGACATGCTTCCGTCAATGACGAACAGGGCACCCACCGAAACGATGAGCACCATTGTCAGGTTCGAGATGACACCGCCAATCGTCTGGACCGCATTGCCCAGCACAATCGACTGGTAAGCCGATGCCGCACCCGTTGCCTGCAGACGCTCATAGCGCCGCTGCATCTGGGGCTCCATGGCCATGCTCTTGATGGTCTGGATTCCCGACAATGCCTCGATGATGAAGCTGTAGCGCCGGTCATCCAGCAGCGCCCTCTGGGCCTGCCTCTCCTTGAGAGCGCGACCCGCGAAGAAGGACGCGACAGCCAGGACACCGATCATAGCGACCGGCACGAGAACAACGGCACCACCGATCACGAAGATCAGCCCGAGAAACAGGACAAGAAACGGTAAGTCCACAAGCAGCAGCCGCGACTGGCCGCCGTAGAACTCGCGGAGAGTGTCGATGGCCTGCAGGCGGTCTAGATGCACACCTGGCGGTGCGCTCTCGATCTCCGTCGGGCTTGCGTAGAGGAAGCGCCCGACCAGCTCCGTCGCCGTCTGATGTTCGTATTGCGCAGCAGCCCAGCCAACTACATGGGCGCGCGCAATCTTCAGCGTAGCATCCAGTACCAGCACGACCGCAAGGCCGCCCAGCAGGAGCGCGAAGGTCCCAAGTGCCTCATTGGGAAGAATACGGTCATAGACTTGGAGAATGACCATCGGCAGGCCAAGCGCCAGCACGTTGATCGCAAGCGACGCAATCCAGACACCAGCGCCGAGTTTCGGCGGTGCGAGCACGTGATCCTGGTCACGCCGGTTCGCGGTCCGGGTTGCGGTCATTTAAGCGCTAATTCCAATTCGAGCTCGTCTAAAGACTGAATTGGTAAATCCCAAAATTTGCGACTTAGTTAATTCAAGTTTTATCGATCCCCGTTTTGCTCGATTTCTCAGACCACGGAAGGTCGTAAAATTGGTAATTCACCCGTATTGGGCGAGTGTCTCGCGCATTCGGCTTTACCACGTCTCTAAATCAAGACTTAACGCCTGACCGAACACACTTGTCGTAAGCGTGGGCGCGTGTATGCGCCCGACCCCACCGGCCCCAGAAAGCAAGGGCCGGCACAGCGGCAACAGGAGTTCGACATGGCTGAAGGTCAGACCCCCCGCGGTAACGAGACCCAGGGCCGGCCCGCCTCCCAGACACCGTCTACGGAGGACTTTCACCTCGACACGGCGCGCGCGGCAGCCCGCGACGATAATGCGGACCGTGTCCGTGATTATGGTCAGAGCGAAGTTCTTGCAGGTGAGAACGACCCGGCAAACGCCAACACGCACACAGGCACACGCCTCGACGGCACACCTGGCGTCGACACAGGCCTGACGGGCGCACCCGCCTCTCAGTCGCCTGGCCTCGCGCCGGCAGATGCCTCCGGTCAGCCTGCCGCTCCCTTCGGGACTCAGGCCTCTGATGCATCCGGCAACACAGGGTTTGCAGGCGAGGCAGGTCAGTCTGCCGCGACCCCTGTCCCGACACTGGATGACGCAACCCTCGACACCGCTCTTGAATCCGGTATCTCGTCCCTCGACGCACTCACGGATCGCATCGCACGCCTTGCGGATGCGCTCACCGATGACGCCACTTCGAGCGAGAACTCCGCGTCCGAGGCAGCATCGGCCGCGACAGACGTACCCGCCGCTCCGCCCCGACAGTCCGAAGTGCCGGAGGACGACGACAACATTGTCGTGTCCAACGAAATCATCAATCAGGCCCCGACCGATATCCTCCTTGACAATGCCGGGGTGCCTGAAAACGCTGCCCCCGGCACAGTCGTCGCGGTCCTGAGCGCCATCGACCCGGATTCCGGCGAAGTCTTCTCCTACGAAATCGTCGGCGGCTCGGAGATGTTCGAGATTGTCGGCAACGCAATCCTCGTGAAACCCGGCGCCGAGCTCGACCACGAAGCCCAGGCCAGCGTGAGCCTGCCCCTGCGCGTCACCGACAGCGCCGGCAACACCTATACCGAAACCGTTACCCTCGAGATCTTCGACGTCAACGAAGTCGCCACCGACATCGCCCTCGACAACACGTCAGTTGCTGAGAACGCGGCTGGTGCCGTGGTGGGGAATCTCACCACAACAGACCCCGACGCAGGTGATAGCCATACCTATGCCGTGTCCGATGACCGCTTCGAGGTCGTCGACGGCCAGCTCAAGCTGAAGGACGGCGTGAGCCTCGACCACGAGGCTGCCGACACCATTAGCCTCGACGTCACCACCACCGACGCAGGCGGCCTGTCACGCACCGAGACCTTCACCATCTCCGTCGGCGACGAGAATGAAGTCGCGACGGATATCGCCCTCGACAACACCTCCGTCGCCGAGAACGACGCAGGTGCCGTGGTGGGAACCCTCACCACGACCGACCCGGACGCGGGCGACACCCACACCTACGCCGTCTCTGACGACCGCTTCGAGGTCATCGACGGCCAGTTGAAGCTGAAGGATGGCGTCAGCCTCGACCACGAGGCGGCTGACACCATCAGCCTCGATGTCACCACCACCGACGCAGGCGGCCTGTCACGCACCGAGACCTTCACCATCTCGGTCGGCGATGAGAACGAAGTCGCGACGGATATCGCCCTCGACAACACCTCCGTCGCCGAGAACGCGGCAGGTGCCGTGGTGGGGAATCTCACCACAACAGACCCCGACGCAGGTGATAGCCATACCTATGCCGTGTCCGATGACCGCTTCGAGGTCGTCGACGGCCAGCTCAAGCTGAAGGACGGCGTCAGCCTCGACCATGAGGCGGCCGATACCATCAGCCTCGACGTCACCACCACTGACGCCGGCGGCCTGAGCCGCACCGAGACCTTCACCATCTCGGTCAGCGATGAGAACGAAGTCGCCACCGACATCGCCCTCGACAACACCTCCGTCGCCGAGAACGCCGCCGGTGCCGTCGTCGGTACGCTCACCACGACCGACCCGGATGCCGGCGATACCCACACCTATGCCGTTTCCGATGACCGCTTCGAGGTCGTCGACGGCCAGCTGAAGCTGAAGGACGGCGTCAGCCTCGACCACGAAGCTGCTGACACCATCAGCCTCGACGTCACAACCACCGACGCAGGCGGCCTGTCACGCACTGAGACCTTCACGATCTCCGTCAGCGATGAGAACGAGGTTGCCACCGATATCGCCCTCGACAACAGTTCCGTCGATGAGAACGCAGCCGGTGCGGTGGTAGGGAACTTCACCACGGTTGATCCGGACGCTGGCGACACGCACACCTACGCTGTCTCTGACGATCGCTTCGAGGTCGTCGACGGCCAGCTCAAGCTGAAGGACGGCGTCAGCCTCGACCACGAGGCGGCTGACACCATCAGCCTCGATGTCACCACCACCGACGCAGGTGGCCTGTCGCGCACCGAGACCTTCACCATCTCCGTCGGCGACGAGAACGAGGTCGCGACGGATATCGCCCTCGACAACACGTCAGTTGCCGAGAACGCCGCCGGTGCCGTGGTGGGGAATCTCACCACAACCGACCCGGACGCAGGCGACACCCACACCTACACCGTTTCCGATGACCGCTTCGAGGTCGTCGACGGCCAGCTCAAGCTGAAGGACGGCGTCAGCCTGGACCACGAGTCTGCCGACACCGTCAGCCTCGACGTCACCACTACCGACGCGGGCGGCCTGTCGCGCACTGAGACCTTCACCATCTCCGTCGGCGACGAGAACGAGGTCGCCACCGACATCGCCCTCGACAACACCTCCATCGCCGAGAACGCAGCCGGTGCCGTCGTCGGGAACCTGTCGACCACTGATCCGGACGTCGGCGATAGTCATACCTACGCCGTCTCTGACGACCGTTTCGAAATCGTCGACGGCCAGCTGAAGCTGAAAGGCGGCGTCAGCCTCGACCACGAGGCCGCAGATACCATCAGCCTCAACGTCACCACCACTGACGCCGGCGGCCTCAGCCGCACCGAAACCTTCACCATCTCGGTCGGCGATGAGAACGAAGTCGCGACGGATATCGCCCTCGACAATAATTCCGTCGCCGAGAACGCGGCTGGTGCCGTGGTGGGGAATCTCACCACGACCGACCCCGATGCAGGCGACACACACACCTACGCCGTCTCCGATGACCGCTTCGAGGTCGTCGACGGCCAGCTGAAGCTGAAGGACGGCGTCAGCCTCGACCACGAGGCCTCAGACACCATCAGCCTCAACGTCACAACCACCGACGCAGGCGGCCTCAGCCGTACCGAGACCTTCACCATTGCCGTCGGCGACGAGAACGAAGTCGCCACAGACATCGCCCTCGACAACAACTCTGTCGCCGAGAACGACGCAGGTGCCGTCGTCGGCAACCTGTCGACCACTGATCCGGACGCAGGCGATAGCCACACCTACACCGTCTCGGACGACCGCTTCGAGGTCGTCGATGGCCAGCTCAAGCTGAAGGATGGCGTCAGCCTCGACCACGAGTCTGCCGACACCATCAGCCTCGACGTCACGACGACAGACGCAGGCGGCCTGAGCCGCACCGAGACCTTCACCATCTCGGTGAGCGATGAGAACGAAGTCGCCACAGACATCGCCCTCGACAACAACTCTGTCGCCGAGAACGACGCAGGTGCCGTCGTCGGCAACCTGTCGACCACCGACCCGGACGCAGGCGATAGCCACACCTACACCGTCTCGGACGACCGCTTCGAGGTCGTCGACGGTCAGCTGAAGCTGAAGGACGGCGTCAGCCTCGACCATGAGGCGGCCGATACCATCAGCCTCGACGTCACCACCACTGACGCAGGCGGCCTGTCTCGTACCGAGACCTTCACCATCTCGGTCGGCGACGAGAACGAAGTTGCCACGGATATCGCCCTGGACAACAATTCCGTCGCCGAGAACGCGGCTGGTGCCGTGGTGGGGAATCTCACCACGACCGACCCCGATGCAGGCGACACCCACACCTACGCCGTGTCCGATGACCGTTTCGAAGTTGTCGACGGTCAGCTGAAGCTGAAGGACGGCGTCAGCCTCGACCATGAGGCGGCCGATACCATCAGCCTCGACGTCACCACCACTGACGCAGGCGGCCTGTCACGCACCGAGACCTTCACCATCTCCGTCGGCGATGAGAACGAAGTCGCGACGGATATCGCCCTCGACAACAATACGGTTGCGGAGAACGACGCCGGTGCCGTGGTCGGCACGCTCACTACGACCGATCCCGATGCAGGCGACACCCACACCTACGCCGTCTCCGATGACCGTTTCGAGGTCATCGATGGCCAGTTGAAGCTGAAGGATGGCGTGAGCCTCGACCACGAGTCTGCCGACACCGTCAGCCTCAACGTCACTACCACCGATGCAGGCGGCCTCAGCCGCACTGAGACCTTCACTATCTCCGTCGGCGATGAGAACGAAGTCGCCACGGATATCGCCCTCGACAACACCTCCGTCGCCGAGAACGCGGCTGGTGCCGTGGTGGGGAATCTCACCACGACCGACCCCGATGCAGGCGACACCCACACCTACGCCGTCTCCGATGACCGCTTCGAGGTCGTCGACGGCCAGCTGAAGCTGAAGGACGGCGTCAGCCTGGACCACGAGTCTGCCGACACCGTCAGCCTCGACGTCACCACCACCGATGCAGGCGGCCTGTCACGCACCGAGACCTTCACGATCTCCATCGGCGATGAGAACGAGGTCGCCACCGACATCGCCCTCGACAACACCTCGGTTGCCGAGAACGCAGCTGGCGCCGTGGTGGGTACGCTCACCACGACCGATCCGGACGCAGGCGACACCCACACTTACGCCGTTTCCGATGACCGCTTCGAGGTCGTCGACGGCCAGCTGAAGCTGAAGGACGGCGTCAGCCTGGACCACGAGGCGGCCGACACCATCAGCCTCGACGTCACCACCACCGATGCCGGCGGCCTGTCGCGCACCGAGACCTTCACCATCTCAGTCGACGACGAGAATGAAGTCGCCACGGACATCGCCCTCGACAACACTTCCGTCGCCGAGAACGCGGCTGGTGCCGTGGTGGGGAATCTCAGCACGACCGACCCGGACGCGGGCGACACCCACACCTACGCCGTCTCCGATGACCGTTTCGAGGTCGTCGACGGTCAGCTCAAGCTGAAGGACGGCGTCAGCCTCGACCACGAAGCGGCTGACACCATCAGCCTCGATGTCACGACGACCGACGCAGGTGGCCTGTCGCGCACCGAGACCTTCACCATCTCCGTTGACGACGAGAACGAGGTCGCCACGGATATCGCCCTCGACAACAATTCCGTCGCCGAGAACGCGGCAGGTGCCGTCGTCGGCAACCTGTCGACCACCGACCCGGACCCAGGTGATAGCCATACCTATGCCGTGTCCGATGACCGCTTCGAGGTCGTCGACGGCCAGCTGAAGCTGAAGGACGGCGTCAGCCTCGATCACGAGTCCGCAGACACCATCAGCCTCGACGTCACGACGACAGACGCGGGCGGCCTGAGCCGCACCGAGACCTTCACCATCTCGGTGGGCGATGAGAACGAAGTCGCCACCGACATCGCCCTGGATAACACCTCGATTGCCGAGAATGCGGCAGGTGCCGTCGTCGGCAACCTGTCGACCACCGACCCGGACGCAGGCGACACCCATACTTACGCCGTGTCCGATGACCGCTTCGAAGTTGTCGACGGTCAGCTGAAGCTGAAAGACGGCGTGAGCCTCGACCACGAGGCGGCCGACACCATCAGCCTCGACGTCACAACCACCGACGCGGGCGGCCTGTCGCGTACCGAGACCTTCACCATCTCGGTAGAAGACGTGAACGAAACGATTGTTGTAGGCAATGTCGATCTCGGCGCCACCAACGAGGACACATCCATTGTCATCACCCGCGCTGATCTTCTTGCCAATGCATCAGACGACAATCTCGGCCTCGCCGTCGTCGCCAATGTGACGGTCGATGCCTCGGCGGGCACGATCGTCGACAATGGCAATGGCACCTGGACCTTTACCCCGGCCGACGACTACTCAGCTGCAGATGTGAACATCACCTTCGATGTTCAGGATGGTCCGACAACGGTCCAGGGTACGGCCACAATCGATGTGACGGCTGACGCCGACGCACCGTCGCTCAGCCTGTCCCAGGGCTTCACCGCGACCTACTACAGCGAGGACTCGCATCTCGGCCGCCTTTCCGACGTTGACTGGGACGCCGCTCCGGCTGCCAGCGAGACAGTGACGAACATCGATTACCAGAATGGCAGAGGATCGTTCTGGGAAGGCGGTGACACAGACACCTTCGGCGTTAAGGTGGAAGGCAACATCACGGTCGACACCGGCGGTGACTACACCTTCTATCTCGGTGCGGATGATGGGGCGCAGCTCTACATCGATGGCGAACTGGTCATCGATCATGACAGCCTGCATTCATTCTCCACCCAGTCCGCAACCATCAGCCTTTCCGATGGTCCCCATGTGATCGAAGTCCGGTACTTCGAGAACACAGGCGATGCCGGCCTCAAGCTTGAATGGGATGGCCCTGACACATCCGGCCGCCAGCTGGTCACCGCCACCGAGAGCGCAGATACAATCACCGCTCCCATGGACGGGTTTGCCGCGCTCAGCATCGACGCAGCCCTGTCCGACACCGATGGGTCAGAAAGCCTGGCCCTTGCGGTCAGCGGCGTGCCTGTCGGCGTCACCATCACCGACGGAACCAACAGCTTCACAGCCACTGCCGGCAACACGGAAGCTGACGTGACCGGTTGGGATGTGGATGCCCTGCAGGTTGTCCCGCAGCCGGGTTTCACCGGCAGCTTTGACCTGACAGTCACGGCGACCGCAACCGAAGCCAGCAATGCGGACACCGCAAGTGTCAGCCAGGTGACGACCATCAATGTGGTCAGCACAAATGAGGCACCGACAGACATCACCCTCGACAATGCCTCCGTCATGGAAAACGCGGCAGGCGCTGTCATCGGCAATCTGGGCGTCGTGGATGCGGATGCAGGGGACACGCACACCTATGCCGTCTCCGACAACCGCTTCGAAGTGGTCGATGGCAAGCTGAAACTGAAGGACGGTGTCAGCCTGGACCACGAGGCCGGCGCGACTGTATCTCTCGACATCACGACGACGGACGCCGCCGGTGCGACCTACACGGAGACTTTCAGCATCGCCGTGGGCGATGTGGATGAAGTTGCCTCTGCCCCCACCCTGTCCCTCGGCAGCACATCCCGCACGGTCTTCTCGGAGGACTTCGAGGGCTGGTCAGGTACAGCCATTGACGGTAGCGGTGATCAGGTTGCCGCCCAGAATGGCTGGTCTTCAGATGCGTCCGTCGAGGTCCGCGATGAAGGTGAGGGAGGTAACGGCTCGCGCGCAGGGTCGATCGAACATATTGAGTTGAACAACGATCCGACCGACACCTATGAGGACGCCCCCAACATTGCCCGCTCCGTGGATACGGTCGATGGCGGCACCTATACGGTGACTTTCGACTACGCCCCGCGCCAGGGCTACGACGCGACGGTCAACCGCATGGAAGTCGTGTGGGACGGTCAGGTGGTGGCGACGATCTCTGCCGACGGCACCAATGACGGGGCGCTGAACTGGCAGTCTCACACACTCACGCTGACCGGCGACGGCAACCCCGCTGAAATCGAGTTCCGAGCGGCGGGAACAGATGTCGATTACGGCCGCGGGATGATGCTCGACAACATCAAGATGGCAGAAACGCTCGATGGCGCTGCCAGTGGCACAGAAGACGCGGCAATTGATTTGCCGGGTATTTCCGCAAGCCTCACGGACCTTGATGGCTCAGAGACCCTGGCTGTGACCATTTCGGCCCTGCCCGAAGGCGCAGTGCTTACGGATGGCAACAACACCTTTACGGCCACCGGCGGCAGCACGTCAGTGGATGTCAGCAACTGGGACCTGGACAGCGTCAGCGTGACACCGCCCTCGTCCTTCACAGGCACCATGACACTTGCCGTCAACGCAACGTCGACGGAGAGCGAAGGCGGCGCCACCTCAACGGTCACGGCACAATTGCCGGTTCACGTGGCAAGCGCACCGGCATCGGAAACCCTGTGGAGCGAAAACTTCTCCGGGCTGTCCAATGGCGCTACCGCGGACAATGGTGACACTTCATGGTCCACCGACACCGGGTTGTCGGACTACGGATCATCCACTGACCACGGCGTACAGAACGAAGCCTACGAGTTCTCACAGACAACCAACACGTCCGACGCCGACCAGTCTGTCTTGGTCTGGCGCAGTGAACCAATTGATGTGAGCGGCCGCACAGGCCTGACACTGAGCTTCGACCTGACTGCTACCGGCGGCATGGAATCATCGGGTTCGCACCACGATTTCTTCAGGGCATATGCCGTCGTCGACGGAGAACGGACCGAGCTCCTTGTCCAGGACGGCAAGGATGGAATGAACGGTACCGAGTCCTATAGCCTTACCGGTATTCCCGAAGGGGACAGGGTCACGATCGAGTTCGAGAGCAAGACAACGGACTCATCTGAGTACTATTCCCTCGACAACATTGCCCTCACCGCTGATGGCGACAACAACGCCACCTATCTTGGCCATGCCGGCACGCCGGACAATTGGGCGCCGGAAGATGTCATCTATGCATCCACCAGCGGGACCGAAAGCGGCACCCATGTGGATGACCTGCTGATTGGCGGCTCGGGCAACAACGAGCTCAACGGCAATGACGGCAATGACGAGATCCGCGGCTATAGCGGCAACGACACCATGCATGGCGGTTCGGGTCATGACAGCATGTATGGCGGCGATGGCGACGACACCATTCGCGGCAATGATGGCAACGACCTGCTTGTAGGCGGCGATGGCGCCGACCTCCTTGACGGCGGCACCGGTCACGACGTGCTGCTGGGCGGCGACGGTAACGACACCCTGCAGGCCGGCAGCGGCAACGACATCCTGCGCGGCGGTGCGGGCAATGACAGCATGGACGGCGGCAGCGGGGAGGATCTGTTCCTCTTCGGCATGGGAGACGGCAGCGATACCGCTGACGGCGGCACCGGCTGGACCGATACGATCCGCCTGGAAAATGCCGATGGCACGTCGCTGGAAGCATCCGACTGGACGATTTCCCTCGATACCGGCTCCATCAGCGCTCAGGATGACGACTCGCTCGACCTCTCGAGCGACGCAACCGGTGTCATCACCCTGTCCGACGGCAGCGAGATCAGCTTCGAAGGCATCGAGCGGATCGAGTGGTAGCGGGCTTCCGTCTGATGACGTCAAAACAAAAACGCCGGAGCAGATTGCTCCGGCGTTTTTTGCTTTCAGGAAATGGTGGGCGCGGCTGGGATTGAACCAGCGACCCCTACGATGTCAACGTAGTGCTCTCCCACTGAGCTACGCGCCCATTTCCCGGTGACAGACCCCCGGGCAAGGCCCACGATCCGTCAGGAGGGCGAACCATATATCGGGATTGCCCGGCGCGTGCAACTGCCGGGCGGCAAGAACCAGCCGAAAATGTGAAGTTTGCCTGACCTGCCTCAGGCGGCCAGCAGCCGGTCCACTTCCTGCACAAGCTCGCGCAGATGGAAGGGCTTGGACAGCACGCGGGCTTCCTTCGGTGCGTCCGATTCCGGATTGAGGGCAACACCCGCAAATCCGGTGATGAACATGATCTTCAGCGTCGGATCGAGCTCTGCGGCCCGCCGCGCCAGCTCGATGCCGTCCATTTCAGGCATCACGATGTCGGTCAGCAGCACGTCGAACACGTCACCAATGAGCTTTTCATGGGCAAGATCGCCACTTCCGTAGGAAATGACATCGTGCCCCGCCTTCTGCAGCGCATTCGCCAGAAAACGGCGCATGCTTTCATCATCTTCGGCCAGCAGAATACGCGCCATGGTGGTGAGCCCCCGAATTCCCGCTCAATTTCTTGTGCGATTCGGCACGAAACCAACGCCGACCGCTGTTGTTCGTTTATAGAAACCCATTGGTAAACGGAGGGTTAGCGGTTACTGCACGGCGGAAAGTCTGGTGAAAACACGGCCCAAAAACCGTGCAAAACCGCAACGCCGACCGCCCTTGACCGTGAAAACACCCCCCGCGCATTCTACCTATAGCTGATGCGACCCAATCGCATTGCATCCGGGAGCTCAAGAATGGCGCGACATCGCGGGGATGACAGGAAGGCTGGCGATGCGGCGAAGGCTGCCGCCCACAAGGACTTCACCCCGCCCTTCACTGTTGCCCGCCCGGAAACCCAGACCGTTCCCTTCGTCCTCAATTCACCCCATTCCGGCCGCATCTACCCGCAGGCCTTCCTGGCCGCCTCACGGCTGGATGCCCTGTCGATACGGCGGTCGGAAGACAGCTTTGTGGACGAAATATTTGCTGCAGCGCCGCGACTGGGGGCACCGCTTCTGCACGCCAATTTCCCGCGCGCTTATCTGGATACCAACCGCGAGCCCTATGAGCTCGACCCGGCCATGTTCCATGACACGCTGCCGCCGCACGCAAATACGCGCTCGGTCAGGGTGGCTGGCGGTCTGGGCACCATTGCACGGGTTGTGGCTGATTCCACTGAAATCTACCGGGCACCCCTCAGCTATGCGGAAGCAGACCACCGCATCCGCACCCTCTACATGCCCTATCATCAGGCCTTGTCGGAGCTCTTGGAAAACACCTTCCACCGCTTCGGCTGCGCCGTGCTGATCGATTGCCACTCCATGCCTTCCCTCGCAGGCCCCATCGAGGACGACCCCATGGCGCCGCGCGCCGACATCGTGCTGGGAGACCGCTATGGCGTGTCCGCCGCACCGGCGCTCACCGATGCTGCCGAGCGTATCCTCACGGATCTCGGATATGTGGTGACCCGCAACACACCCTATGCAGGCGGTTTCAACACCGAGCATTACGGTCGGCCCGCTCACGGACTCCACGCGCTCCAGATCGAGATCAACCGCGCGCTCTACATGGACGAGACACGGGTCACCCGTGGCCGGGGCATTCACAGGCTGACCCGTGACATGAGCGAGTTCGTCACCCGCCTTGCGCTGGTAGACCGGGCCTTCCTCGCACCAACAGTCCCGCCAACTGCCCTCTCCGCCGAGTAGAACGGCGCCGCCTGCGCGGCCGCCACTGCAGAAGCTCGGGCAATTCTCCCGGAAAACGCACAAAAAAAGGGGCCGTCTGAAAATCAGACGGCCCAAGTTCAGGGAGGAAACGCCCAGGAAGGGCAGCGGCAAGGCGGGCTGAGCGCTCGCGATGCCGCGTGCGAGTAAAGTGGCATTGCACCGCACAAATCTCAAGAGAAAAGGCCCCTCAGGCCCCCGCATTGATGCATAGCTGACGTGCGGTCACGCAATTCAGTGCATAGCTGCTGGACATAAATGCGAGGAAATCAGCCAGTTTCAAAATTTGCTGCGTCGCACAATTTCAAAACCGCATCGCACAACCGCCCATAACCATTTGTTTCGACACCTAATTTTCCTGGTAATACGCCATTAACCAATGGCGCGCATCCTTTTCATGAAAAGGTGGATCAGCCGACCCGAAAGTCGGCGCCAGGGAAGGTTGGGACAGGTGACAAAGCAAGCAGCAGGCAGGCGTGCCGGGCCGCGTGCACGGTCCGCCGCCAACCGTTCCGGGAAAGCTATCCGGCCCTGCACAACACTTGCAGCCGCTTTAGCTGTGTCGGCGCTCTGCGTGCTACCCACCACGGCACCAGCCGCAGGCGTTGCAAAAGAGAGCGACTGGGCCCTTTGCCGTGACGCCGCCCACAGGGTGGAAAAGGCTACGGACCTGCCCCACGCGCTGCTCCAGGCCATGAGCCTTGTCGAGACAGGCCGCCGAGGTCCTGACGGAGCGCACACTGCATGGCCGTGGACCATCAACGCCAATGGCCGTGGCTATCGTTTCGCCAACAAACAGGAAGCCATCTGGGCGGTCGAGCGTCTCAGGGCAAAAGGCATGCGTTCCATCGATGTAGGCTGCATGCAGGTGAATCTGCGCTATCATCCGCGCGCCTTTACAAGCCTGGACGAAGCCTTCGACCCGGCGGCCAACATGGCCTATGCCGCGGATTTCCTGGGCCGCCTCAAGGATCGCCACGGCAGCTGGCGCGCCGCCAGTGCCCGCTATCACAGCTACAATCCCAAGCTGCGCGAGAAATACGCCGCCCGTGTGGACAAGACGCTGATCAGTGAACGCCAGGCCATCGCGGCCCGCATGCCGGTCCCGGCCATGAAGCCGTCGCCCGCCCTGCCCGTCATGGAAGCCGGTGATCCCACAATCGTCACCGCGTCACTTGCTCCATCTGAACAGGTCACACAGGTTGACGCCGCCGCTCTGGGCCTGCGTCCCACGCTCATTCCAGGCCTGCGCCGCGGCATCGACGTGGCGGACCCGCAGCGCGAGCATCAGGAAGCACGTCTTGCCCTGCCGACCGGAGCCGTAACCACGCGCTGACACAGCGGGCCTCTGTGCCGGTGGCAACGACACCGGCAGGACGCTCTCACGAAACGGTAACACCAGGGTCACGTGGAATTGGCATCAATGTGCGCCCTGCCTGTCGGCCGGACCACCTAACATATCCACGCGCTCAACCTTCGCGCGGCGCTGGATAGACACCAGGCGCTGCCGGTACCGCCAACAGGCCGGTCAGCCCTGCGGCTTCTGGGATCAAGAACATGCAACAGTTTGTTTCTGCCCTGCAGATCACATCCGTCGCAGATGCGGTGGATCTTCTCTCGGCGCTCTTCGTCTTCGCCATAGGCGCCGGCGTATTGCTGGTCTTTGCGCTCTATGTCATCGACCGCACCCAGACAAAACATGCCATCCGCCGCAATTACCCGGTCATTGGCCGCCTGCGCTACCTGATGGAGGATCTGGGGAAATATTTCCGCCAGTACTTCTTTGCCGATGACCGCGCCGAACTGCCCTTCCCCCGCGCCCAGCGCGCCTGGGTCTATCGCGCCGCCAAGGGAGTGGATACCACAGTGCCTTTCGGTTCCACCCGCAGCCTCGCGCATGTGGGCACGAAGATTTTCGTCAACTGCCCCTTCCCGCAACTGGGTGACGCCACCGAACCGCCGGGCAACGTGACAGTCGGCCCCTATTGCCGCCATCCCTACACGACCGACAAATACTTCCACATTTCAGGCATGAGCTACGGCGCCATCTCCAAGCCGGCCGTCCAGGCCCTGTCACGCGGCGCCAAGCAGGCAGGCATCTGGATGAACACCGGCGAGGGCGCGCTATCGCCGTTTCACACCGAAGGCGGTGCAGATATCGTTTTCCAGATCGGTACCGCCAAATACGGCGTGCGCAACGATGACGGCAGCCTCAACGACGACAAGCTGCGCGCCATCGCCGAGCTCGATCAGGTCAAGATGTTCGAGATCAAGCTCAGCCAGGGGGCCAAGCCGGGCAAGGGCGGCATCCTGCCCGGTGAGAAGGTCACCCGCGAAATCGCCAGGATCCGCGGCATCAAGCAGGGCAAGGATTCGATCAGCCCCAATCGCCACCCTGAAATCAATTCGGTCGGCGAACTGCTCGACTTTATCGCCCATGTGCGTGAGGTCACCGGCAAACCCGTCGGCATCAAGATGGTGCTGGGGGCCTATGGCTGGTTGTCCGGCCTGTGTGAAGAGATCAACCGCCGCGGTCAGGAAAGCGCACCGGACTTCATCACGCTCGACAGTGCCGATGGCGGCACAGGCGCCGCGCCACAGCCGCTGATCGACTATATGGGCCTGCAGATCCAGGAGAGCCTGCCCACGCTGGTTGATGCGCTTCTGGTCTACGGCCTGCGTGACCGTATCAAGGTGGTCGCCTCCGGAAAGCTCACCACCCCCTCCGGCGTTGCCTGGGCCCTGTGCGCCGGCGCCGACTTCGTCACCTCGGCCCGCGGCTTCATGTTCGCGCTCGGCTGCATCCAGGCGCTTCAGTGCAACACCAATGAGTGTCCGTCCGGCGTCGCAACCCACAAGAAGCACCTGCAGCGCGGGTTGGTGGCCACTGATAAGGCCGAGCGGGTCTATCGCTACGCCACCACCATGCACAAGGAAGTCGGCATGGTCGCCCACTCCTGCGGCGTGGACGATCCGCGCATGCTCAAGCGTCATCATTGCCGCATCATGGGTGCCAACAGCCGCACCATCGGTCTGCATGAGATGTTCCCGCCCGGCGGCAGCTTCAAACCGGCGATCGACAAGCCAGACACCATCACCGATGGCAGCATGGGAACCCATCACGGCATGGACGACGTCGCCGCGCGCTAGCGCAAACAGCAGCAGACCGACAGAGACTTACGGCATCACCAGGCGGATCTGGGGCGCCTTGGAAACGTCCCAGCATTCCACGTCCACCGGCAGTGTCAGCATGTCATCCCCGTCCACCTGAACGGGATCGACCTCGTCCGGCCCGTCATCGGCAATATGGATCGAAGGCCCTCGCAACACATCAACGTTACGCGCGCGCTCGAGCCGCCCCAGCGCCAGAGCGATCATGGCCCAGACAAGACCAAGTCGACCACGCGCGGGAACGCAAAGGGTCACGAGACCCACATCTTCGAACCGGACGGAAGGTGCCAGCCTGAACTTGCCCGCGTAATGGCAGGCATTGGCCACGACCACCCAGCCACAAACAACGTCCCGCACCCCGTCACTGACACGCAGGCGTGGCCCTCCCGGAAATACAATCTGCCTCAGGCCGGCCCACACGAAAGCGAGCTTACCGAAGCGCCGCTTCATCACCGGGTTAATCGCGTGCACAAGCCGCCCGTCGAACCCGGCACCGACCCACAGCAGGAAGAAGCGCTTGTTGACGCGGCCGGCACCGATCGCGCGCGCCCGCCCCTCCAGGAGAAGCGCCCCAAGTTCGTCGCTTGACGTGGGCAACCCAATCTCGATGGCAAGCACATTCGCCGTGCCGATAGGGATCACCCCGAGCGGCAATTGACTGCCGACCAGCCCGTTCGCCACTTCGTTGATGGTGCCATCACCTCCGGCTGCCACCACGATGTCCGTTCCGCCGGCTTCCGCCGCCTCGCGCGCAAAGCGTTCGGCATCTCCAGGGCCGCCCGTTTCGCGTAGCGTGACGATCGCCCCGCGCCGGTTCATCGCTTCCACCACCTCAATGAGCTTCCGACGACGACGCCATCCGGCAACCGGATTGTAGATGAGCGTGACAGCACGCCGCACTGAGGAGCTTCGCCCCTGCGCAGGAAAACCGCCGTTTACCAATTTCTCAGCGTACAAAGGGTTCACCTCACCGTCACAAAACGTTCATTCCCCGCCGGGATAGTCCGCGCAAGTTGAGGCCGGGAGACCTTGATTCGATTGACCTTTTTCGATCCAGCGCAGATGTGCTTCGAAAAAATCAGAAAATCAAGTCCTCCGTACACGAATTGATTTGCACAACGAGTCGCGGCACAAATGACACTCACAGGCACGCTGACACGCAACGCGTCGGACGCTGGCAAGAACACCGGAAAGGGCGGCCAAGACCACCCGCTCCGCCCCAAGGGCTTCCGCGAACGCCTGAGCCATTTCGGGCTGCGCGGCCGGGGCCGCAAGCGCGTGAAGCGCAAGCATCTGATCGTCCGCCCACCCCGCAAGCACCGCACCCTCTTCATCTCCGATACGCATCTGGGCACGCCGGGCTGCAAGGCAGAATTGCTGGCGGACTTCCTGCGCCACAACGAGGCTGACACGCTCTATCTCGTCGGCGACATCATCGACGGCTGGCGCATCCGCCGTTCCTGGTACTGGAACGAGGCCCACAACCACGTCATCCAGGAAATCTTGCGCAAGGCGCGCAAAGGCACCCGCGTGATCTACGTGCCGGGCAATCACGACGAAGCCCTGCGCGACTATGTGGGCGTCACCCTTGCTGGCGTAGAAGTCATCAATGAGGACATTCACGAAGCCGCCAATGGCAAGCGCTACCTTGTCCTGCATGGTGATCAGTTCGACGGCGTCGTGCGCTATGCCAAGTGGCTCGCCCATGTGGGCGACTGGGCCTACAACGTGGCCCTCACCTGCTCCAGCATGCTGCACACCCTGCGCCGGTCACTCGGCCTCTCATACTGGTCGCTGTCCGCCTATCTGAAACACAAAGTGAAGAACGCGGTCGAGTACATCTCCAACTATGAGGATGCCGTTGCCCGGGAAGCACGCGATCGGGGTGTCGATGGCGTTGTCTGCGGTCACATCCACCACGCGGAAATGCGCGAAATGGATGGTGTCACCTACATGAACGACGGCGACTGGGTGGAAAGCTGCACAGCTCTTGCTGAAGACATGAACGGCACTTTCACCATCATCCACTGGACCCGTTTTGCCGCCGACCAGGAAGCCGAACGCATGGAGCGCGAAAAGGCGCTTGGTCTTGCCTCTGCATCCTCCTCTGCGTCCGCCTCGGATGACGAATTGCCCGTGGGAGAGCCCGAGTTGGCCACTGCGGCAGAAAACACCGTCATTGCCGCTTCGGTCGCCGACCGGGCACCCGACATCACCGCAGAAGATGATGACGAGGAAGTCGTGATCAGTGGCCATGTGCCGGTGGCAGCATCGGACATGCTCAAAGTCGCAGGCGGCGTTGCGTGAACAATCTGATGACATCGGACATGCCGCGCGTTGCCACGCTGCCGGACACAGCACCCCGCCACGGCGATGACGTTCATCTCGCCTTCGCAGAAACAGACAAGCCCCTGCGTGTGCTTGTCGTTACCGACGCATGGGAGCCCCAGGTCAACGGCGTGGTGCGCACCCTTCAGCAATTGGGCGAGGAACTCACCAAGCTCGGCCATGAAATCCGGTATGTAACGCCGCAGGACTTCGTCACCATTCCGGCGCCCACCTACCCGGAAATCCGCCTAGCGGTGTGGCCGTGGGGTTGGATGGGCAAGGTCATCCGCGATTTCGCACCCAGCGCCATTCATATCGCTACCGAGGGGCCCCTGGGCCTTGTTGCCCGCAATTACTGCGTGCGCCACAACCTGCCCTTCTCCACGTCATTCCACACGCGCTTTCCCGAATACATCAACGCCCGCTTCGGCACGCCCGTGTCGTGGGGGTACCGCTTCCTGCGCTGGTTCCATGGCCCCGCGACAACCATGATGGTCGCGACAAGATCTCTGCAGGAAGAAATGGTGCAGCGCCGCTTCCCCTCCACCGCCATCTGGTCACGCGGGGTGGATGTCGAGCTGTTCCGTCCCCGCCCTGACCTGAAGAAGGGTGACTTCCTCGATCTGCCCCGGCCGATCTGGCTCTATGTCGGCCGCGTGGCGGTGGAAAAAAACATTGAGGCGTTTCTTGATCTCGATTTGCCGGGCTCCAAGCTCGTGGTTGGCGGTGGCCCGCAGCTGGAAAGCCTGAAGGCGAAGCACACGGACGTGCATTTCGCCGGACCCAAATTCGGTAAAGAGCTGGCTGAGCACTACGCCGCCAGCGATTGCTTCGTCTTCCCCAGCAAGACCGATACGTTCGGCCTGGTCACTCTGGAAGCCCTGGCCTCCGGCACGCCTGTGGCCGCCTATCCGGTGCAGGGCCCGAAGGACGTGATCGGCGACGCGCCGGTGGGCTGCCTGCGGGATGACCTGGCCAGCGCCGCCCGCACGGCCGTCCGCATTTCGCCGGAGCGGGCCCGCGAATTTGCGCTCAAATATTCCTGGGAAGCCTGCACCCGTCAGTTCATCAGCAATCTGGCGATCCAGCGCCCGCCTACCCAGGACCGCCCGCGCCTGCTGCGCCGCTCATAACGCGGGCCTAACAGCATAGCCCCGGGCATTTCTCATATCGCTGGCCTCTTGCAGCGCGCGTGATACGCTCTCACATGAGAGGGGTTCACCCGTCATATTGCCCGCTATCAAGGGAGTTACCGAGATGCCGTCACGCCGTACAGCACGCGCCCTCGCCGCGACCGAGGAAAACCGCAGCCGCCCCCTGATGGTCGCCACAGGCGCACTCGCCGCCATCGCCCTTCTCTGGGCTCTGCTTGCCACGGCCGCACAGGCCGAAACGCCCCAGGGCGGCACCTATGTGATCGATGACACGCACGTGCATGCCAGCTTCAAGGTCAGCCATTTGGGCTTCTCCAGCACCATCGGCAATTTCGACACGGTATCCGGCGACATTGTCATCAATGCTGACGACCTCACCGCCAGCACGGTTAACGTCACCATCGACACCGCAAGCATCGACACCGCCCACAAGGAACGCGACGAGCACCTTCGCAACGCTGATTTCTTCAACGTGGCCGAATATCCGGAGATGACTTTCACCTCCACCGCCATCGAAGTGACCGGCGACGCCACCGCCAAGGTGACCGGCGACCTCACCATGCTGGGCCAAACCCACCCGGTGACCCTTGATGTGACGCTTAACAAGGCCGCAGAACACCCCTTCTCCAAGAAATATGTCGCAGGCTTCTCTGCCACCGGCACCCTCGACCGTACCCAGTGGGGCATGGATTACGGTGTTCCGGCCGTGGGCTCTGAAATCGAGCTGCTGATCGAAGCCGAGGCCATGCGTCAGGAATAGCTGCCCCGCTCTATCGGGCACTCGACAGATCGGCGTCCGGGCCCTATACCGGCGCCAGAAAAGTCCTCGTAGAAGGGCGCGGAATGGGAGTTTCCCGGTTCCGCGCCCTTTCTGCGTCTATTACCCGGTTCTGACACCCAGTTAAGACAGGTTTCCATGGCCACCCAGGAACGCCGCAACATTGCGATCATCGCCCACGTCGACCACGGCAAGACCACCATGGTGGACAAGCTGTTCCAGGCCTCCGGCATCTTCCGGGAAGGCCAGGAAGTGGAAGACCGCGCCATGGATTCCGGCGATCTGGAGCGTGAGCGCGGCATCACCATCTCGGCCAAGGTCGCAAGCTTCGAGTGGAAGGGCATCCGCATCAACCTGGTGGACACGCCGGGCCACGCCGATTTCGGCGGTGAAGTGGAACGCATCCTCTCCATGGTGGACGGCGTGTTGCTGCTGGTGGACGCCGCTGAAGGTGCCATGCCGCAGACCAAGTTTGTGACCATGAAGGCACTGGCCCTCGGCCTGCGCCCGATCGTCGTCATCAACAAGATGGACCGCAAGGACGCCCGCCCCGACCACGTGCACGAAGCCGTGTTCGACCTCTTCGCAGGCCTTGATGCCAGCGACGAGCAGCTCGATTTCCCGGTGCTCTATGCCTCCGCCCGCGAAGGCTGGGCGTCTGCCACCGAAGCCACCTCCGGCGACAGCATGGACGCCCTGCTCGACGCCATTGTGGAGTACGTGCCGGCACCGGAAGACCTCGAAAGCGAGGATGCTCCCTTCGAGCTGCTGGCCACCGGCATCGAGTCCGACCCGTTCCTCGGCCGGCTGCTGTCCGGCCGCATCAAGGCCGGCACCATTAAGCCGAACATGACCATCAAGGTGCTGACCCGCGAAGGCGAAGAACGCGAGCGCGGCCGTGTCACGAAAGTCCTGGCGTTCCGCGGGCCCCTCCGCGAACCCGTCGACAGCGCCGAACCCGGCGACATCGTGGCCATTGCCGGTCTCAAATCCGCAACCGTGTCCGACACGCTGTGTGATGTCTCCATCACTGAACCGCTGGATTCCAAGCCCGTCGATCCACCGACCCTGGCCATCACCATGATGGTGAATGACAGCCCGCTCGCCGGTCGCGAGGGCTCGAAGGTGCAAAGCCGCGTCATCCGCGAGCGCCTGCTGCGCGAGGCAGAAGGCAATGTGGCGATCCGGATTTCTGAAGTGCCCGGCGGTGACGCCTATGAGGTGGCGGGCCGTGGCGAATTGCAGCTCGGCATCCTGATCGAAACCATGCGCCGCGAAGGTTTCGAGGTGTCGATCTCGCGCCCCCGCGTTTTGATGCGCGAAGACGAAAACGGCCAGAAGATCGAGCCCGCCGAAGAAGTGCAGATCGACGTGGACGAGGAGTTCACCGGCGTCGTCATCGACAAGCTGACCCAGCGCAAGGCTGAACTGATGGGCATGGTCCCGTCCGGCGCCGGCAAGACGCGGCTGACCTTCATCTGCCCCGCCCGGTCGCTCATCGGTTACCAGGGCGAGTTCCTGACCGACACCCGCGGCACCGGCATCATGTCCCGCCTGTTCCACGGCTGGGTGCCCTACGCTGGCGAAATCGGTGGCCGTCACCACGGCGTGCTGATCTCCAACAGCGATGGCGAGGCCGTCGGCTATGCCCTGTGGAACCTTGAGGATCGCGGCAAACTGTTCATCACCCCTGGCACCAAGGTCTATCAGGGCATGATCATCGGCGCGAACTCGCGCCCGGACGATCTTGAAGTGAATCCGCTCAAGGGCAAGCAGCTCACCAATATCCGCACCCAGTCCAAGGACGAAGCCGTGCGCCTGACGCCGGTGCAGCCCATGGCGCTCGAACAGGCCATCTCCTATATCGGAGACGACGAGCTCGTCGAGGTGACCCCGGAAAACATTCGCCTGCGCAAGCGCTACCTGGATCCCCATGAGCGCAAGCGCCACCGCAACGCCGCGGCCGCTGCTCAATAACAGGCCAAAGCCGCTTGCGGCCTCGCGCCCAACGGGCTACCCGTGAGCCCATGAGCAGCGATGATCCCATAAGCCTTGAAGGCTTTATCCTGGAGCTGGCAGACGCCTCGGGCGCTGCCATCATGCCCTATTTCCGCACCGCGCTGGACGTAGGCGACAAGCGCTCGCGCGGCGCCTTCGATCCGGTAACCGAAGGCGACAAGGCAGGCGAACGCGCCATCCGCGCGCTGATCGATGATCGCTTCCCGAACCACGGCATTCTGGGTGAGGAATACGGCTTCAAGCCCGGCACGTCGCCCATCTCCTGGGTCATCGACCCCATCGACGGTACGCGCGTGTTCATGTCGGGCCTGCCCACCTGGGGCACGCTCATCGGCGCCATGCAGGACGGCGTCCCGGCAGTCGGACTGATGGACCAGCCCTATACAGGCGAGCGCTTCATCGGCGGTCCGTCCGGTGCCTTCCTGATCGGCCGCACCGGGCGTACCCCGATGCAGACGCGTCCCTGCGCGGGCCTTGATGACGCGGTCATGGGCGCCACCGATCCGCGCATGTTTGCCAAAGGCGGCGAAGCCGATGCTTTCCGCACCCTCGCCGACAGGGTGAAGCTGCTGCGCTATGGCGGGGATTGCTATAATTACGCCATGGTGGCCATGGGGCAGATGGATCTCGTGGTGGAAGCCGGCAACCAGGCCTATGACATCCTGCCGCTCGTGCCGGTCATCGAGGCCGCCGGCGGCAGTGTCACAGACTGGCAGGGCCGCCCCTTGCGGGCAGGCGACGCCTTTACCCAATCAGGCGGCCGCATGATCGCGTCAGGCGACCGGCGCATCCACGATCAGGCGCTGGAAACCCTCTCGCAGGCCTAGGCCGTCTGTGGCGCCAGAAACGCGTCAAACGCTGCCCAGAACGGTGCCTGCAAGTCATCCTGCTCCATCAGGATTTCGTGCTTGCAGCCGACGCACTTGAGATACTGCCCCGTGCGCATCCGCCGTGCCTGCGCCGCAACACCTTGATCCGGCACCAGCACATCCTTCTCCGCCCCGGCAAACAACACCGGCGTGGTGATGGCCCGCGCAAATTGATCGCTCTGGACCCAGTCCATGCTCTCGGACGCAGCCCCCGCCCAGCCACAGGTGACAGATGCCAGTGCCAAATTTGGGTTCGCCTCAACAAGGGCAACCTGCCTCGCATAACGCTGCGGGTCTGACGTTACGCTATTGCCCTCAAACGCATGAGACCCGACAGCGTCTTTATCACCGCCGCCAGGCAAATAGGCATCCCCCAGCCCCAGCGCCATGCCGGTAAAGCCGAAACCGCGCATCAGCCCCTTCATCCACGGCTTGAGTGCGATGTCCACCATCGGCGCGCTGAGAACCAGCTTTTCCAGCTTCGGCAGCCCACGCGCCAGGGCAGCGCCCGTGTCCTGCAGATAAAGCCAGCGCAGCAGGATGTTGCCGCCCATGGAGTGCGCAAGGCCCACATAGGGTGCAGGCATCTGGCGCTCGCCGATCAGTTTGAGGAAACAGGCAAGGTCCCGGTCATACTCGCTGAAATCATCGATATGCCCCTTGAGCCGGTTACCCGTCATCCGCGCTGACAGCCCCTGCCCGCGCCAGTCCATGGTGGCAACCGCATAGCCCCGCTCACGCAGCTGCGTCACCACCTCGAAATACTTCTCGATGAATTCCGTCCGCCCGCTGAACAGCAGCACCGTGCCGCGCGGCGCATCAGCTGTGGCAGGCCACACCGCCCCGCGCAGTTGCCGCCCGTCATATCCCGCAAACCAGAACGCCTCCGCCCCCTCGGGACAGGGGTTCTCGGGAGTGTCCGTCAGCGAGGCAGGAGATGTCATGAGGCGCGGCTCCGCGTTTTGTTGTCAGCCGATTACAGATAGGCTGCCCGGCGACCTGATCCAATACGATGCAACGCCGCCCGGGTGCAAACCAGCCCGCTGCTGCATCCCGAACAATGAGCACACGACACATGACCTGGGAAGCCGAAGCCAAGGAAATCATCGCCCGCCGCGCCGCCGCCAAGAAGCAGGGCGGCGAGGAAGGGATTGCCAAGCAGCACGCCAAGGGCCGCCTCACCATCCGGGAACGCATCGCCCACCTGGCCGATGACGGCAGCTTCCAGGAACTGGGCGAAGGCGCAGGTGCACCGGAATTCGACGAGGACGGTAATCAGACAGGCTTCAGCCCCGCCAATTTCGTGCTCGGCTTTGCCAAGGTGGGCGGCCGCCGCGTCATCGTCGGCGGGGAAGATTTCACCCTCAAGGGCGGCTCACCCAACCCCGCCGGCCTGCGCAAAAGCGTCTATTCCGAAGACGTGGCCCTGCAATACAAGGTGCCGCTCATCCGCCTCCATGAAGGCGGGGGCGGGTCGGTGGCAGGCTCCGGCGGCAACAAGGGCAAATCCCGCCCTGTCGGTGATCCGGTTTTCTCGACCCCACGCTTCCTGTCGGTGGCAAAGACACTCGGCACCGTGCCCGTTGCCGCAGCAGCGCTTGGCCCGGTTGCGGGCATGCCCGCTGCCCGTCTCGTCTCTTCGCATTTTTCGGTGATGGCCAAAAACGCCCAGGTGCTGATCGCCGGCCCCGCCGTTGTCGAACGCGCCACCGGCCACAAGATGACCAAGGAAGAACTGGGCGGGTCGGACGTGCACGCCAAATCAGGCGTCATCGATAACGTGGCGGAGACCGAAGAAGCAGCGCTGGAGGACATAGCCCGCTTCCTCTCCTACCTGCCACAGAACGTCTTCGAGGCCGCCCCCGTTCTCCCAAACGATGACCCGCTGGACCGCGCCGACGACAAGCTCCTCTCAATCGTCCCGCGCGAACGCCGCAAGCCCTATGCCATGCGCAAGATCATCAAATCCGTGGTGGATGACGGCAGCTGGTTCGAAATGACCCGCCGCTACGGCCCCTCCCTCATCACAGGTCTCGCCCGCCTCGGAGGACGCCCCGTCGGCATCCTCGGCAACGACTGCACCTACTACGCCGGTGCCATGACAGCGGACGCCGCCCGCAAGACGCGGCGCTTTGTTGATTTCTGCAACACCTTCAACCTGCCCGTGGTGGCGCTGGTCGATGAGCCGGGCTTCATGATCGGCCCGGATTCCGAAACCACCGGCACCATCCGCGCGGGTGCGGAAGCCATTGCCGCTGTGATGAATGGCCGTGTGCCCTGGGCCAGTGTCATCGTCCGCAAGGTGTTCGGTGTGGCGGGTGCCGCCCATTTCGCCCCCGGCGGCCATGTGTTCTCATGGCCCAGCGCAGAGACAGGCGCCCTGCCTGTTGAGGGCGGCGTTGCGGTCGCCTTCGCCCGCCAGATCGCTGCCGCCGACGACCCTGATGCCAAGCGCCGCGAGCTGGAAGAGATGCTGGCCGCCACCCAATCCCCCTTCCCCCGGGCCGAGGGTTTCTCCGTCCACGAACTGATCGACCCGCGTGAAACCCGCGCCAAGCTGAATGAATGGCTCGACTGGGCTTGGCCGACGCTCGATCATCAGCGCGGCCCTTATCTCCGCGCCATGGCCTGACCCGCCGCATATAAAAAAGGTGCCCGGGCCGAAGCCCGGGCACCCTCCCGGAGAGCACCTCTCTTGCGGCTTAGAGGTACCGGTAACCCAGCACATTGCCGGTATAGGCACAGATCCGCAGATCAACGTTGCGCTTGCCGTGGCGCGCCTTCACCCGGTAGTGGTCGCTCCAGTCATTGCCACCGGCGACGTAGGTAGCGCCTGAGAAGTGCGAGTAATTGTGCTTCTTCAGCCCGCCGGTCCAGTGCTTGAACGGCTTGCGCTGCGGGGCCGCCTTGGCATGCAGATTGTATCGCTTGGCCTTCTGCACATTCTCGATGTGGCCCGTGCGGCTGTCGGCGGTGATCAGCACCGGCCGGCCCCGGCGGTTGAGCCCCCGCACCTTGTAGACATGGCCCTTGAGGTCCACGCGGTCGAACTTCTTGAAGCCTTCATGGCGCAGATTTGACAGCAGTTTGCGGATGCCGAGCGCCCGCTTCGGGGTAGGCTCGGTCTTGTGCGCACGGCTGACGTCGAACAGACGGCCTGTATAAGGATCAGCCTTGGCCTGGTTGAAACCACCGCGCGGGCCATAGCCCTTGACGTGATAAACGCCATTTCGGAACACGATGTCCGTCACCTTGCTGCCGGTGCGCTGCTGGATTTTCTTCACCACCCCCGGAATGTAGAGGAAGTTCTTGCCCTGGCCGCCATGGGCCTTCCGCGCTTGATGATAGAAATCAGTGCGGTGCCAGCCACGGTCATAGCTGTTGTAGTGATGCGCCTTGCCATTGGCGAAAACGATGCCGCCGCCATTGCCGTTGCTGATGGTCAGCGAAAAGCCGCCCGCCTGCGCCGGAGCGATGGCAGAGGTGGCGGCAAGAGCGCCACCCATGGCTGCAAGGATCAGATACTTCTTCATTTCATGGCTTCCTTCTCTTTTGCCCGGCTGCTGCTCATGCGGGCGGTTCAGCTTGGCCACCCATGCACGCGGTGGCAGGAACGTCGTGGCACCGGCATGTCCCCGGTGCGTGAGAAGGAAGTTGACCGACCCGCGCTGAACCCGTTCTGGGTGGCCCGTTAAGACGGGGCTCACACTTATGAACCTCACCCAACCCGGCATGCAGGCTCACGTCAGACGAGTCCCGGAAACCGCCTGTCCAACAGACAACGGGCGTCCCCGGCATCGCCGGAAACGCCCGTCATTCCGCCGATAAAGGCGGCCCTGCCCCTGGCGTCATCGCCTAGTGATAGCGCCACCCAAGCACGTTGCCGGTATAGGCACACACCCGCAGATGGACCCGCTGGCCGTAGCCATCATGGGCATTCACATAATAGTGAGGCGTCCAGTGCCGTCCGTGGCCATGAAATGTCGGACGGCCAAAACGGTAATAGCCATGACCGGACAGGATCCGGACGAAGTGCTTGAACGGCTGCACATTGCCGTAGCCGTGATGGCGGTAGCGCGGACCGTAGTGATAGTTGCGATGCTGCTTGTAGTGCCGCTTGTGCCAGTGCGATTGCCGCCAGCCGCCGTGATACTTGTAGCCGCGATGACGCGGCCGCTTGTGATCGATTTGCGTGGCTGCCAGCGGAGCATCCGCGGTAGCGGCAAGCCCTGCCGGTACCGCGGCGTGTGCGGGTGCACCGGTCAGCAGGCCAAGGGCAAATGCCCCGGCCAAACCGGCGATTGCCAAAGCCAGTCGAGAGTTCATGTGAGCGCTCCTGTCGGTAAGATTCGCCGGGCGCAGCATTGATGCCCCGCCCACCAGCGGTGCATTCAGCCCGGCACCTGCCTCCGGCCTGAATGCCATTCCCCCGTCTGGAAGCATCGTCCCGCGCGCCTGAACTCCTCCTGCATGCCGCGTTAACCTTTCGATCATCAAGATGAGCAAAATCTCATTTAGATGAACGACTTGTATGGTTAATCAGTCACGCCTAAAGCGGCCTCGCTGGAGACGGCGGGAGCACGTGATACTATCCCGCGCAGATCAGCCGTTTCGGACTGCCAGGACCTCCAGGGAGACTACCCATGCGCCGCCTGACCCGACATGCCCGCCACATCGCCGCTGCCGCCGTGGCGGCAGGCACGCTGCTGACCGCAGCTCTTTCCGCCCAAGCGCAGGACCGGCAATACATCATGGCCACGGCCACCACCGGCGGCACCTATTACCCCGTCGGCGTCGCCATCGCGACACTCAGCAAGCTCAAGCTTGAACCGCAATACGGCTTCTCCCTGTCCGCCATCAGCTCAGCGGGTTCCGGGGAGAACGTGAAACTGATGCGGGAAGACGAAGCCCAGTTCGCCATCCTGCAAGGGCTCTATGGCGCGTGGGCCGCCACCGGAACAGGCCAGCTCGAAAACACCGGACCGCAGGAAAACCTCCGTGCGGTCACCATGCTGTGGCGAAACGTCGAGCATTTCGTTCTGCATGCGGATGAGACGAAGACCAGAACAATCCACGACCTCAAGGGTCTGGGAAAACCCTTCTCCATGGGCAAGCGCAATTCAGGCTCCGAGGGGTCGGCCCTCCACATCCTGTCGGCGCTTGGCATCGAGCCAGGCACAGATTTTGACGTCATCAGTCTCGGCTACGGTCCAAGCGCCGATGCCATTCAGGACGGCAAAGCCGTGGGCATGAACACCCCGGCGGGAGTCCCCGTCAGCGCTGTGACCCGGGCATTCGCCGCTGCTAACGGAAATCTTGTGGTCCTGGCCTTCAGCCTTGAGGACACGGCAATCATCAATGCGGCGTTGGGTGATGACATCGCGCTCTGGTCGCCCTTCACCATTCCCGCCGGCACCTATCCGGGCCAGCAGCAGGATGTCGCCACAATCGCCCAGCCCAATTTCCTCGCCGTAAACGCCGATGTAAGTGACGAAGATGTCTATCAGCTGACGAAGGCGGTCTACGAGAACCTCCCGTTCCTTGCAGGCATTCATGCCGCAACAAAGGACATGGCCCTGGACAGCGCCACCACAGGTCTGCCCCTGCCGCTTCACCCTGGCGCCCTGCGCTATTATGAAGAAGCGGGCTTAGAAGTGCCGCAGCGCCTCAAGCCCTGACGCTTGAGCCGGCACAAACGGGGGAGACTACCGCATGGCTGATGAGCCGGGATCAGGCACAGGCGGCATGCCTGCAGCCGCACCGCTTGGCCGCCTTGGCATTGCCTTTGCTGTCGTCGTCTCCGCAGCTCATCTGTGGGCGAACCTGTTCGGCACAATGCCGGAACTACAGGCTGCCGGGTTCCACTTCGGTTTGTTTGCCATCCTCTGTGTGCTTTTATTCCCGGCCTCCGGGCCGCGCGCCTTACGCATCATTGCCGATGGGCTGATAGCTGCAGGTGCATTGGCCACCTCGATCTACCTCTACATGGCTGAGGACGCGCTCTACGCACGCGGTGTCAGCTTCATCTGGTCTGACTGGATTGCGGCTTTGACGGCGATCGCCATCGTCATGGAACTGGCGCGCCGCACCACCGGCTGGGTGGTGCCTGTGCTGACACTCCTGGCGCTCACCTACGTGGTGTTGTGGGGCCCCCATGTGCCCGGGGCCTTCGCCTTCGCAGGCCTGTCCGCCGAAACACTTCTGTTCCGCAGTTACTTCGGCACCGACGGAATGTTCGGCCCGATCGCACGCATCTCCTGGACCTTCGTGTTCATGTTCATCCTGCTGGGTGCATTCCTGGTGCGTTCCGGCGCGGGCGATTTCATCCTGGCGCTGGCCCGTGCTGCCGCGGGGCGCATGACGGGCGGCCCGGGGATCGTGGCAATTCTCGGTTCCGGTCTCATGGGGTCGATTACAGGGTCAGCCGTCGCCAACACGGTCTCGACAGGTGTCATCACCATCCCGCTGATGAAGCGTGCGGGCTTCCCCCCAAAATTCGCCGGCGGCGTCGAAGCCGCAGCCTCCACCGGCGGCCAGTTGATGCCACCTGTCATGGGGGCAGGTGCTTTCGTCATGGCCTCTTTCACGCAGATCTCCTACCTGGAAATCATCGCGGTGTCGGTGCTGCCAGCGATCCTCTATTTCTTCACTGTCGGTGTCTTCGTGCGCCTCCAAGCCGCAAGGCTAGGCCTCACGCCTGAAAACGATGCGGAACCTATTGGCCCCGTCCTCCGCCAGGGTTGGCATTTCCTCCTGCCAATAGGCGCTCTCGCAGGTCTGCTGATCTGGGGGTTCACACCGGTCTTCGCCGCTGCAATCGCCATCCTTGTCACCGTGGCAAGCTCATGGCTCTCCGGCACCCCCATGCGGCTCGACGATGTCCTGGCAGCCGCCGCCGACGGTGCAAAGTCCATGGCACCCACTGCCATGCTGCTGCTCTGTGTCGGATTGATCGTCAACGTGGTCGGCATGACAGGCATAGGCAACACCTTCTCGCTCATGCTGTCCGGCTGGGCCGGTGGAAGTTTGCTGCTGACCCTGGTGCTCGTTGCCCTCGCCTCCCTCATTCTCGGCATGGGCTTACCGGTTACGGCCAGCTACATCGTGCTCGCCACCCTGTCGGCACCAGCCATCTATGGTCTGATGGTGGACGCGGAACTGGTCCGCACCCTGATGGCTGGCGGCAGCACGCCGGAACTTGCCGCCTATGCCCTCCTTGCAGCGCCCGATCTCGCAGCACTTGTCGGTCAGCAAATGACGGAGACGCAGGCCTCCACCCTGCTCGCAGCCCTGCCCGCGGACATACGCGCGACACTGGCCGATGGCCTCCTCTCGCCGCCCCTCCTCGCGTCCATGCTGCTTGCAGCCCATCTTGTGATTTTCTGGCTCAGTCAGGACTCCAACGTCACGCCGCCAGTCGCTCTCTGCGCCTTCGCCGCCGCCTCAATTGCCGGGACACGGCCCATGGAAACGGGCCTTTCGGCCTGGAAAATCGCCAAGGGCCTCTACCTTGTCCCGCTGCTTTTTGTCTATCAGCCACTGGTCACCGGAACGGGCATCGAGCCCTTGGTGACAGCACTCATGGCGATGCCCGCATTCATGGCGCTCGCAGCATCGCTTCAGGGCTACTTCGCCGCCACCCTGCCCCCATTGTCCCGCCTGGTATTGGGGGTTGCGGGGTCGGCGGTCATCCTGCCTTGGGGCACTCTTTGGGAGCATGTGGCACTGAGCTGCATCCTTGCCGTGGGATTGGCGGTTTTCTGGCGATTCCAAACCCGGCGGGCATGATCCGCTCCCCCTTGACGCCCCCGTGGCGGGTTCCCAAATATCAAGAGCGGACGCCGGTTGTCGGGTCCGCGTTGGGCTTCATCACCTTTCACCGCCGTGCCCGCACGGGGCGGCATCCAAGGGTGAAAGGCACATGCAGCTTGATACGCATTACGCTCATCAGGAGGTTATGTCTCATGCGTGCTTATGATTTTTCCCCCCTTTACCGCAGTGCCATTGGCTTTGACCGCCTCGCTGGCCTGCTTGATACCGCCAGCCGGCTTGACGCCCAGGCACCGTCCTATCCGCCGTTCAATGTGGAGCGCGTGGACGAGAACGAGTACCGCGTGACCATGGCGGTCGCAGGCTTCACCGAGGACGAGCTTGAGATCGAGGTGAAGGATCAGACCCTCACCATCTCAGGCAAAAAGGTCGAAAGCGACGAGGACCGGAATTTCCTCCATCGCGGCATTGCCACCCGCAGCTTTGAACGCCGTTTCCAGCTTGCCGACCACGTTCAGGTGACCGGCGCACAGCTCGAGAACGGTCTGCTTCACGTCGACACACGCCGCGAGATCCCCGAAGCGCTGAAGCCGCGCACCATCGCGATCCAGTCCAGCGCCAACGGCAATGGCCGCAAGGTGATCGAAAACACGGCCGACGCCGCCTGATTGCCTGACAGAAAAAGCTCTCACACGGATGGAAGCGCGATCGCGGACTGCGGTCGCGCTTCTTTGCATGCCGTGCACGAGATACAGGCGTTATCCATCTCTGTCAGCATGGCTTCCATGCGCGACATGTGGGCAAAACGACTCGACACACCAGGCCGTATGATTTCAAATCGATGACACTGCGGCGACGTTCCCGCGTCGCCACGAAATGCGTCCCTGCCAAGACCCTGCGAGGATCCCATGGCAAGCTGGCAGAGCAGGCTGACCGCTCTCTTCCTCCGTCTTGCGGTCAAGAGGCCGCTTGATCCTTACGCCGACCCGGCCGTCATGCGCGCACGGGTCAACCGGATGGCAGGTCGCCTCAACGCCAAGGCCCCGTGGATCAGAACAAGCCCGGTCTCGGCAAATGGTGTGCCCGGCGAATGGATCTATGGGCCTTCAATTGATGCCGTGCCCGATGGCGCGACACCTCAGCGGTCGCGAAAGATCGTGCTCTATCTTCATGGCGGCGGATATGTCGTCTGCAGTCCGGCCACGCACCGTCTGATGGTCGCACGCATGTGCCGTGAAGCAGGCTTTGATGCCCTGCTGATCGACTACCGTCTGGCGCCTGAACATCCTTTCCCCGCAGCCGTGGAAGATGCGGAGGCAGCGTACCGATGGCTGCTCGCCTCGGGCTACGCCGCATCGGACATCGTTGTGGCAGGCGACAGTGCCGGCGGCGGGCTGACCCTCTCGTTACTGCTGACCCTGCGTGAGGCAGGCATGCCGTTGCCCGCGGGCGCAGCCCTCCTGTCCCCCTGGACGGACCTGGCGCTGACAGGCCTCACCATGCTTACCAAGGCCAAGGCAGACCCGATGCTGCGGCTTGATTCCGCTGCATTGGCAACCCGTCACTACCTGCAGGCGACATCACCAACCCACCCGATAGCATCCCCCTTGCACGCCTGCCTTGACGGCCTGCCACCACTCCTGGTGCAGGTCGGCGGTGAGGAAATCCTGCTGGATGATTCCCGCAGGCTTGTCGCCAAGGCGCTCGATGCTGGTGTGGACGCGTCGCTCGAGATCTGGCCGGGAATGATGCATGTCTTCCAGGCGTTCCCGAAGATGCCGGAAAGTAGGCACGCCATTACGCGTCTAGGCAGGTTCCTGAAAATGCGTGCGGATGCCGCGGACAACAGCGCACCCACAAGTCTTGCCGCTCCCGTATCCGAAGCTGCGGAGTAGAACGCCGCTCGACCGCGCTACTTGCCGGCAGGTGCGGAGCACTCAGCAAGGCGGCGCAGCAGATCGTCGACCCTGGGTCCGAACTCTTCCCGTTCGGCTGCCGCGGCGATATCACAGAGTGTAGACGTCGCTTCATCAAGCAGATCGATCATGCCGGGCGCGACCTGACGCATACCGCGAAGTGCCTCGCAGTAAGGACCTGCCAGCCGCGTCGCAATATCGAACCCGAACGATCCCGCCTGTCCCTTGATATCGTGCAGCACGCCAAAGGCATCGACCGATGCAGCGGCATGCTCCTCCGTATAGGGAGCAGCAGAACGCAAACGCGTCATCGCGTCTGCAAGTGTGCCCGCATCCTGGGAAAGCTGTGCCGGATAGTCTTCAGCGAGGCTCTCAACCGCAGCTTCAGCCGCGGCAATAGCCGCCATCAGCTCGTCATCAAGCTGGACATCCTCTTCATCGAGGGTGATTTCCGCATCCGGGGTCATCGATACCATGACCATGCCTTCCTCATGGAAACTGCCGCCGTCAGGCGGCACACACCGCATCCCGGCATCTGTGAGGCCGGATTGCGGATGTACGATCAGCATAGTCTGGCAGCCAAGGTTTAACCGCCCTTTAAGACAACCGGACACGCTCACAGCGCGCAGAGCCGGGTACTCCGAGGCTCAGTAGTCGCGCTCCCAGGTGACACCGACCTTCGTGTCACCTGTGGTCCCCACACCGCCATCCAGTGAGATGTCGTCGGTGAGTTCCACTTCCACGTTCACCTCGCCGGATCCTGCGTCCAGCCCCTGGGCAACACCCACATAGACGCCGTCCCGCACATAGGAGCCGACTTCAACCCCATCGTCGCCAAAGGACAGAACGTCCACCCCCAGTGCCCGGCGCATCGCATCCAGCACGCCGCCGCCAGATGACGCGCCCGCGAGATTGGCCGCCGCATCCGCCAGCTGAACCGCCTGGAGCGCCGTCAACTGGCCGGTACCCGTGCCAAACAGCACCCGTGACAGAATTTCATCGCGCGGCAGGGCGGGTACGGACGACAGGCCGATCTGCGGATCCGACGACAGTCCCGTGACAGACACGGTTGCCTCGAAACCATCTTCCTCGTAGACCGCCTTCACGTTGAGATAGGGGTCAACGTCCTGGCCACCGGTAAACTCCACCGTACCGCCTGATAGATTGAAGCTGCGGCCCAGAAAATCGAACGTGCCACGCAGCACTTCAAACTTGCCAACCAGGGCAGGCTGATCAGCAGGACCGGTCACTTTCAACGCCCCGCCCCATTCCGATTCCAGCCCCCGGCCGCGTACAAAGGCCCGGCGCGGCGCATTGATCGCCACATCCAGAACGATGCCGGGCGGATCATCCGCCTCTTCTGCAGAAGATTTCTCAGCTTCCGGATCAACCGGCACGCCATCGCCCGTCACCTTGGTCACGTCGATCACTGTCACGTCAGAAGCAAGTTTGTCCGGTATTCGCGCATCCAGCTGGTCCACCTGTATGTCCCCGCCGATGGTCACCGGCGTCGCCGCCCCATCCACACCACGCGGCCACAGAACCGTGACTGTCCCACTGGCCACCGCATTGACCTCATCCCGCCGGGCCGCGCGGAAGCGCGTCATCTGCATGGAAACATTCAGGCGGTTGTCGGATTGGTCGGTCAGGTCAAGCACACCTTCGCCCGCCAGACGCCCTTCTGCACCGTCGCGCGCATCCACCTCCAGTGTGCCGCCCGTACCGGTGCCATCCAGTTTCACCTTGAGGGGGGAAAGCAGAAGCCCCGTGTCGTAATTCTCGTAAAGGCCGTCGCTCATGGTCGCACCGCCGGCCACATCCAGATCCACGAGCGTGCCTGATGCCGACACATCAACATCCATCAACCCCGCCATCCGGTGACCATCCACCGGCACAAGCGGCCAGACCGCCCCGAGGTCGACGACCCCGGACAACGAAGCGGTCAGCGGCGCGCGTTCCTTCAGGAAAGGCACACCATTGCGCACGCCGACAGGAAGACGTGCTGACCCCGTGAGGTCACGCGTGCCCGGCATTTCCGCCGTCAGCTCCGCTGTGAGTTCAGCACCGTCCCATGTGCCTTCCATGGCAACCCTGGGGGGCGCAACCTGAGCACCAGGAACCACCGGGGCTGCCGTCAGATTGAAAGTGCCCTCCCCGCGCGCCCCGCTGGCTGACACCTTCGCCGTCCCCTCCAAGGTTCCGCCAATGCCGGTTTCAGCACCGGTCAGGGCACTGACAAGAGAGAGGGGGAGCGCTGCAAGAGACACATCCATGTCAAGCCTGCCCGGCTTCTGCTCCAGCCTCCCTTCAACACGGCCGCTCGCAAGACGCAGAGACAGGTCTTCGACACTCACACCCGTCGCATAGGAAAGCCGTACCGGCTGCTCCACGGAAAAAGGAACATCCGCAAGCCGCCCTTCGAGTTCGGTAAGTGATGCCTTTGCGCCATCCACATCGATATCGCCCCGCCCATATAGACGTCCGTTTTCCGATGCCCCGTCAAACGGCTGGACACCGCTTGCCTCGAAAGCGACAGAGGGCCGTTGCACCGTGCCGTTGATGCCGATCCTCACGCGATCTGCTGCCGCGCCGCCGGCAGCCAGAGACCGGAGGTTTACTGTGGCATCAAGTGTCTCCTCCGGTGCGAGCGTTGCGTCGAGCCTGGCCCCGCCGATCCAGAGATCGGTAATCTTGATCCGCTTGAAGGCACCCTTCGCGGTCATCTTGCTGCCGGTCTCTTCTGAAACACTCTTGATCGCGAGATTGCCCTGGCCCTTCAGCGGCACACCGGCAATCCGCCCCACCGCGTCAAGCGACGCCACATCAAGACCAAGGTCAGCGTCAACTGCGCCGGCGGGCCCCAGCACCACATCCCCCGACGCCACCAGTCCGGGCAGGGAAGCTTCGATCTCCGCAAGTCGTGTCGCACCCTGGTCCTGCATTACTCGGGCAGAAGCCCGCGCCGTTTCACCTGCCGCGCGCCCGTTGAACGCAAGGGTCAGGTCGACGGCAGGCGTCAACCTCCCGTCTACGTTGAGGCGCCCCTGCAGATCAACCCCGGCCACGCGCGCTGTATCAAGATCCACGGCGGCAGCAAGTTGCGGAGCACTTAATGCCCCGGTCAGTGTCACCTCGGCCTTGGCACGCCCCCCAAGCGGCGTGCCGGCAAGTGAAGAGAAAACCGAGAGGTCATCTGCATCAGCGGTCAGGGCAAGGTCGCTGGCGTCAGCCGACACACGGCCGGTAGCGGCAATGTCGAAAGCGCCCGATGCCGGTGTCAGGCTCAGGCTCTCGACAATCGTTTCAACGCTGCCTGTACCCCCATCACCGCCACTGGCAGTTCCGGTGAACCGGCCCGCAAGGGTCACCACCTCGCCAAGCACCGCATTGGGTTCCCCATCCGGGCCAAGCGCAGGCGCGTAGCGTGCGTCCAAACGCCCGGTCAGGGCGCCGGCAAAGTCGAGACGCTGCACATCAACCCGCGCCGTCAAATCACCCCCAAGAGGCAACAGGTCAGTGCCTGAGATTTCCACATCAGCCTGACCAGACGCCATGTCGGCAAAGAGGTCGATGTCGCCGGACATATCCGCCATCAGTCCGGGTGCTGATAGCGTCAGCCGCGCAACTTCAATTCGGGTCAGCCCGGCGTCTGAGGTCGCATCAAGATCAACGGTTAAGGGTTCAGGCAGCTGCTCACCGACCAGCGCATCCAGCCTGGCAAGCTGACCTGACAGACGCAGCTTCGGAGCGGACAACGGATCAGTGAGCGTCACCGCCCCCGCATAGGAAGTGTCCCCATAGGAAAGCCGGGCATCCTGCATCTCATAGACACCACCCGCCGAGGCAAGATCGCCGTCCAGTGAGACCTGCTTTACGTCGGCCAGCGCCGCACCGGGCAAGAAGCGCAATTTCGTTGCAAGGCGGCCATTGTCACCAAGAGGCCCCTGCGCAATTGCCGTGACATCACCATAGGCACCAATCTGCCCGGCGAGATCGAAAGTCCAGTCCGACAGGTCGCCGGATGATGAGGCAGTAACGTCCAGCGTGCCGAGCGACGGGTCGCCTGTCAGAGCGGCAACCAGTCCCGGTTGCTCCACCGTGCCATCCCGCAGCGAGATATCGATCTGTGGTGCGACCGCCTCACCCAGGGACGCGGCAACTGAAAGGTTGAAAGGGGCACCGCCGGTGCGCGCGACAGACAGGCTGAGATCAGCCCGCCGGCCGGCAAGGCCTGCGCGCCCCTGAGCAGTCAGAACAACGGTTTCGGTGCCGGCGACACCAGACGCCAGCATCACCTCTGAAAGCCTGAGCTCGTCGACCCGTACCGCGACAGGCAGTGAGGGGACGAGCGGACCGGGCCGAGTATCTTCTTCCTCGTCACTCCCGCCAGACGGAAGGGCATGGATGGTTGTCCGCGCCGCCACTATCTCCGTGGCATGCACCTCGCCGGACAGAAGCGCGAGCGGACGCCACCCTAAGGAGAGGTCCTCTATCTCGGCCAGCAAGGCTTCACCGTCGCGCACAACGACACGCTCCGCTGTCAGCCGAACCGGCCACAACCCGCCATAACCATCAAAGGTAACGGTGATGCCGTCTCCCTCAGCCAGGGAGCCCAGCACGCGCTCCGCGAGAGCCACCCGCACGGGCGTGACCTGGAGCACGAAGAACAGCAGGACTACCAGCCCCATTGCCACACTGAGACCGGCGCCAACAGCCACCGCGGCAACCCGCGCGGCCTCAAGCCCGTGCCCACGCATCCGCGGCCAGTCCATCCGGTCATCGGCCCACTGCATCAGAAGGCCTGACCCAGCTTGACGTAGAATTTGAGGCTCGGTTCTTCGTCCGAGGGCGTGGCGATGGGATAGGCCAGGTCGACCCCGATGGGCCCGAAGGAGGTGTAATAGCGGAAACCAAGCCCACCACCCCACGCGACCTCCTCCTCGAAGTCGGGCAGTGGCGAGTCCGTCACGATACCGCCATCAATGAACGGCACCACACCGAGATCATCCATGAAGCGCCAGCGCAGTTCATTGGAGAACTCCATGAGGCTGCGTCCGCCTTCCTGAGCGCCATCCGTGCCCAGCGGGGATATCTCCTGGAATTCGAACCCACGCACCGACCCGGCACCGCCGGCATAAAAACGCTTATCCGCCGGAAGCTCGCCCGTCCGCGCACCGACGATCGACCCCGCACGCGCACGCGTCGCCCAGACGAGCCGCTTTTCTTCGTCCAGCGGCACATAGGTCCGCAGTTCCACGTCGGCTACATGGAAGGCGAGTTCATCGTTGAACCGCCCGAAATAGGGCGTGGCGGCGAGCCTGAGGCGATAGCCGTCGCGGGGATCAAGCAGGCTGTCAGCTCCGTTGTACGTCGCCTGAAGCGGCACACCGAAAAGAAGGGCCGTCTCCGTCGCTTCGCCGACTTCGTCCACCTGCGCGCCGTCGAACAGGACACCTGCCTTCCCCGTCCATTTGTCACCCAGCGGCCGCTCGATGCCGGCCGTCAGCAAGCCACCGACACGGTCATAAATGTCGGTACTTTCGCGCCCCGCCATGGTGCCCAGTTCAAGCGTCTGATCAGCACGGCGAAAGCCAGCCACCCGGTATCGCGCCTCGGCCTCCTGCTCGATCTGCGCAATCCGCGCTTCCAGACGCAGATGCTGCCCTTCGCCAAGAAGATTGCGGTTCTCCCAATGGGCACTGATGCCGAAGCCCTCGGTACTCGAGTAACTCGCGCCGGCGCCGATTGTGCGCGGCGGACGCTCACTCACCGTTAGTGTCACGGGCACTTCGCCCGTGTCGTTCACGGCCTCGCCCACTTGAAAGCGCACACCGTCAAAAAGGCCGGACCGGACGAGCCCCGCCCGCATGTCGTCAAGCTTCCGCTGATCGAAGACTTCGCCATCCTCGAATGTCTTGCGCCGGTCGATATACGCGGGCGTTACCCGCTCCAGCCCGTCAACGGTCAAGTCCCCGAAACGGGCCCGGGCACCCAGCTCAACAAATGTCGTGACTGCGAGCCTGTCGGAGTCCACGTCCGCCAGCGCCCGCCGGCCGCCAGACTTGGCAAAGGGGTAGCCCCGGTCGTGCAGATCATCGACGAGCTTTTTCTCAGCGGCAATGATATCCGCCGCAATCGCAGGCGCACCAGGCACAATGCCATAGGCTGACAAGTCGGACGGCAAGCCCGCATCGCTGTCGCCGACGGACTCTGCTGCTGCCTTCTCGCGGTAAGAGACCTGGTTGTCGCCGATCACATATTGCGGACCGGCATCGACCTGCACCACCACTTCGACCGGCTGTGTTGGCAGCGCGGGAACCGGTGGTGCGGCACCGGGCACCACTGTCCCGTCTGCCGGAGTTGCTGATGCAGATTGCGGCAGCCCAAGATCGATCCGGTAAGCAACGGTGCCCTCAAAATATCCCCGCGACTGCAACACCTTGTTCATGCGCGTCACATCGGATTGGGCGCGCCTGCGCAAACCACCGATACTTGCCGGTGGTTCGTCCTTTCGGGCAATCAGCTGCGAGACTTCCTCGAACGCGCCGCCAAGGCCATCAGGCACGCCGTCGAGACGAACTGCATAGCCGCGGTCGCCAATAAGCCGCAGCGAGTCGCTGATCAGGGGGACTTGTGGGCCGGGAGCCGGAGGGACATCCGCGCGTGCGGCATCGTCCGCCGCCTGCGCGATGGACGCCAGCCCGGCAGAGATCGACATGGCCAGCGCCATTCCGGGTGCGGCCCGCCATATTGGCCGCGCTACGCGACGGAAACCCAGCAAAACAAGCATGATGCCGCCAATATAGCTTCATCATGGCCAAACGGCGACCGGCGCACTTTTTGCGCCTGATCAATTCCCTTCCGCGGCAAATACACGCATAATTTTCACAAACTGCAGGAGTGGAAATCACCCGCGTATCGTTTGGGAGGACAATATGACCACACAGGATGTGGCCCATCATCACGCAGATACCGGCAGCAATGGTGCTGCCAAGCCCGCCCCCGCCATCAACCGCGTCGCCATGGACGCGCCCTGGCGATGGCTGGCAGCAGGCTGGCGGGACATGTGGACCCGGCCTGGCCTGAGCCTTGGCTATGGCCTCGTCGCCGTAGGCGTATCCGCCGGTCTCGCCGCAGCGCTCTGGTACGCCGGGCTCTTCTCGCTGATCCTCGTGCTTGCGGCAGGCTTCCTCATTGTCGCCCCGCTCCTGGCCGTCGGCCTTTACGAGATGTCGCGCCGCCTGCAGGCTGGCGAGCCTGTCACCCGTGCCGACATCGCACTGGTTTCAACTGCGTCGCCGGTGCAACTCGCCTTTGTCGGCATCATCCTGATGCTCATGTTCCTTGCGTGGATCCGGGTCGCCACTCTCCTTTTCGCCATCTTCTTCGGCCTGGAGGCAATGCCGCCCTTCGAGCAGTTCTTCCCTGCCCTCATCCTGGAACCGCGCGGGCTGTCCCTCTTGGTCATCGGCACGATTGTCGGGGGGCTCATCGCGGCCGCGGTCTTCTCTGTAGCCGTCGTGTCGGTCCCGATGCTCCTTGAGCGGGATGTAGATGCCGTCACCGCCGTCCTCACCAGCCTCCGCTCGGTGCAGGAAAACTTCGGACCGATGGCCCTGTGGGCATGGCTGATCATGGTGCTGACCGTCTTCGGCATCGCCAGCCTGTTCGTCGGCCTCATCATCACCTTCCCCCTTGTCGGTCATGCCACCTGGCATGCCTACAAGGACGTGGTGGCCCCGGAGAGCGCACCTAAAGAACCTGCCTGATCCCACTCAGGACCAATTGCATAAAGAACGCGGGGCCCGGATGGATCCCCGCGTTTTTTGTTTACCGGCCGCAATCTGTCGACTTTCTACCGACTGTCACCCCCATCGCGTCCTGGCGGTGGGGCGTCATCATCGTCGTCGAAAAGGATTCGTTCTGCCGCCCCATCAAGATCATCGAACTGCCCGCTCTTCAGCGCCCATAGAAATGCCGCAAGGCCCAGAAGGCCAAGAAACAATGCGGCAGGGATGAGCAACGCCAGAACGTCCATCAGAGATCGTCTCCATCACTCTTCATGCCCACATGGCCGAGCCGCAAACGCAGCGCGTTGAGCGTCACGAGAATGGAAGAAGATGACATCGCCAGGGCTGCGATCAGCGGCGTGACGAAGCCGGCAACGGCAATCGGCACCGCTACCGCGTTGTATGCCAGCGACAACCCGAAATTCTCCAGTACCAGCTGACGGCTTCGGCCTGCCACATCAATGGCCGCGGTCACGGGAGCCAAGGCCTGCCCCTGGAAGACAAGGTCAGCCGCAGCCTGGCTCACATCCGCCCCCGTTGCAGGCGACATGGAAACATGAGCTGCTGCAAGAGCCGGCGCATCATTGAGCCCGTCACCCACCATCAGGACCTTGCGGCCATCGGACGCCATGGCCTCGAGCCGCGCGATCTTGTCCTGCGGCAGCAAGCCACCTTCGAAGGCCTCGATACCTGCCTGCCCCGCCATGGCCGCCACAGTGCCCGGGCGGTCGCCGGACAGAAGCACGACATCCAGGCCACGTAACCGTGCCCAGTCGATAACCGCTCCCGCGTCCCCACGCAGGGTGTCCGTGAAACCGAACCGCACCGGCGCGTCGTCTCCCGCCTGAAACCATATCTCCGGGCCAAGTGCTGCGTGGTCGGAGCTGCTTCCAGCACCGACGAACTCTGCACTCCCCAGCCGCGCCGGCACCCCGCCGACATCGCCCATCAGCCCCTGCCCCGGATGCTCGCTCACATCGGCCGCCGCCGGACCATCGCCTGCTGCCTGCGCGAGGGCTCGGCTCAGCGGATGCGTGCTCGCACGCGCCAGCTGTGCTGCCCGTTCCAACTGGTGCGGATCAACGCCATGCCTGTCCAGCGTGAGTGCGCCATGGGTGAGTGTGCCCGTCTTGTCGAAGACAATCGTGTCCACCTCGGCAAGCCGTTCCAGCGCGTCCGATGATTTGAGGAGTACCCCGCGCGACAGCAGTCTCCCGCTGGCAACCACATGTACCACCGGCACCGCCAAGCCGAGGGCGCAGGGACAGGTGATAATCAGGACGGCAATGGCAATCTTCAGGGCCTCGTCCCAGACAAGGCCGCCAGCCAGCCACCAGCCAATGAAGGTGGCCGCGGCCAGGATATGCACTGCCGGTGCATAGACCCGTGCAGCCCGGTCCGCGATCCGCACAAAGCTGTCGCGTCCCTGCTCGGCGGCTTCCATCAGCCGGACGATTTCGCTCAGCAGGGACTCGTCGTCGCCCGCTGTCACCTTCACCCGCAAGGGGCCACTGATGTTCAGCGTACCGGCAAAAACCTGCGTGCCGGGCGCTGCAGCCACAGGTGCTGTTTCCCCGGTGATCAGACTCGTATCGAGGTCCGACGCACCGTCGACGACAATTCCGTCAGCCGCAACCCGCTGCCCCGTGGCAACAGCGACCACCATCCCGGGCCGCAACGCCTCAACCGGCAGAGCACGCGCCACGCCATCATCACCTATGACGGTTGCCGCATCAGCCCGAAGCGCCAGAAGATTCTGGGCGGCCAGCGCGGCCCGCCCGCGCATCTTCATGTCCAGCGTCCTGCCGATCAGCAGGAAGAACAGCAGCATGATGCTGGCATCAAAATAGACATGCTTTGCCCCGGCGATTGTCTCCGCAAGGCTCATGCCTGCTGCCAGCAACACCGCCAGCGAGATCGGCACATCCATGTTCATGGCACCGGCCCGCAAGGCCCGCAGGGCGGACCGGAAGAATGGCCGCCCCGCATAGGCCACGGCAGGCATGGCGATGAGGCCGGAAATCCAGTGGAACATGTCGCGCGTCGCGTCTTCCATGCCACCGGAATGCCCGGCCCACACAGACACAGACAGCAGCATCACATTGGCCGCCGCAAACCCGGCGACGCCCATGCAGGTAATGAGTTCCTTCTCTTCGCGCGCCTGCTGGCTCTCCAGCGTCTTCGGATCATAGGGCCGCGCGCCATACCCGGCATCGACAATGGCCGATACGATCTGCCGCGGTCGCACCTGCGCAGGTGAAAAGGCCACGGTCAGCCGTTTGGTGGAAAGGTTCATGCGGCCATTGGTGACACCTGCAAGCCCGTTCACCGCCCGCTCGACCTTCTTTACGCAGCCGCCACAATGAACCCCGTCAACGACGAAGTGCACCACCGCGCCGCCATCGTCGAGCGCGCGGACATAGCTGTCGGGTATGTCGGGAACGTCCTGGCCGAGCCCGGCATCATCAGCGGACACATCGGTCATGAGGGTTGCCTTCCGCCTGCCCATACCCGTTTCTCGAGATAGTATGGAGTGTCCGTACCAGTATCGAGTTCGAGCCGCATTTCCCAATGCCCCCGCGCGGGCAGCCGGGCAATCCCTTCATAGTCGCCGGGTGCGGTTTCCGTGAGGTCCGTCACCACGTCCTCACCCTGAACCACCGGGCGCCAGAAGGTCACTGTGCCGCTGAAGCCTGCCAGCGCAGCGTCGCCGGCATCTCTTGCGGTAATCAGGACACGCACTTCCGCCCCGTCACCCGCCGCTTCAAAGGTTTCCTCGATGGAGACACCCCAACCCAATGCCTTCTGGGCTTCCGCCGCTGCAAGACGCTCATTGAAGTCGCGGCCTTCCTGGTAGGCATTCGGGGTCTCGATGCCTGAGAAAGTGGAGAGAGCGACATAGGTCATCACGCCATTGACCGCGAAGACGACGCCGAAGAACAGCACGAAGATGGCAAGCACATGCCACCCCGTCAGGCGAAAACCGCGCGTGTCTGCATTGCTCATGGTCAGTCCCGGCCTCTCGTCAGCATGCCAGTGTCACTCAGAAATCCGGCCCGCGGAAGGTGGTGTCATTCACCACCTGCTGGCCATCAGCACTATCCGTGATCACGAAACGGATGTCGGCCCGGCCATCCGACAGCGCATCCGCACCATCCGGCGGCAGAACCAGGAACAGCCGCACATTGCGCAGCCGATCAGGGGCAACCGGAACGGCCAGTTCCTTGAGACCACTCTCGGTGAGGGTTGACAGCGTCGCGCCGTCCAGACCTTCCACGCTCACCATGAACACGCGCTCTTCGTTGCGTTTGTTGAGGATCTTGACCTCATAGCCGTTGCGCACGGACCCGTCGGACAGCGTCACAAAGAGCGGATTGCGATCGCGCAGCACATTCACGTCCAGCGTCGAACGCGTCACCAGCACACCAAGCATCACAAAGCCAACCACCGCGATCAGCAGCGCATACAGCACCGTGCGCGGGCGGATCAGCCGCGTCCGCGCCTTCTCGCCCTTCGCCCGGCGCTCCTGGTTGTCGAAATTGTCGTAGGTGATCAGTCCACGCGGCCGGCCGATCTTGTCCATGATGTCATTGCAGGCATCAATGCACAGCGCACACTGGATGCACTCCAGCTGGTCACCATCACGAATGTCGATACCCATGGGACAGGCAACGACGCATTGCTTGCAATCGATGCAGTCGCCACGCCCTTCCCAACTCTCACCCTTGCGATGGGGGCCGCGCGGTTCACCCCGGTCCACGCGGTAGCTCACCAGAAAGGACTGGTCGTCCACCAGCGCACCCTGAATGCGCGGCCAGGGGCACATGTAAGTGCACACCTGCTCACGCGCGAGGCCGCCCAGCATGTAGGTGGTCACGGTGAAAACGCCGATAAAGAGATAAGCGACGGCCGGGGCTTCAAACGAGACAAGCTGCATCGCAAGCGTGGGCGCATCAGCAAAATAGAATACCCAGGCGCCGCCGGTCGCCACGGCAATCAGCAGCCAGATGCCGTGCTTCAACACCTTGCGTCCGAACTTGCCCGCGCTCATTGACTGCTTTTGAAGCCGTAGGCGCTTGTTGCGATCCCCTTCCACCATGCGTTCGACCATGATGAACAGATCGGTCCACACGGTCTGCGGACACGCATAGCCGCACCACACACGACCGAACATGGACGTCGCAAGGAACAATATGAGCGACGCCAGCACCAGCAGCCCGGTGATGAAGTAGATCTCCTGCGGCCAGATCTCGATGAAGAAGAAGTAGAAACGCCGCCCCGGCATGTCGAGCAGCACGGCCTGGTCTGGCGCATTGGGGCCGCGGTCCCACCGGATCCACGGCAGCAGATAATAGACGCCGAGGGCAACACTCATCATTGCCCATTTGAGATTACGGAAGGTGCCGTGCACCAGCTTGGGATGGATCGGCTGGCGCTTGGCATAAAGCGAGCGCTGCGATGAGGAGTTCACCGCCTCGACATCGTGCCGCTCAACCTTCTCATGAGCCCGTGCCGGGGAGGCTGCGCCGGACACATTGGCGGCGGCTTCCTGAGCGAGCTTCGAAAGCCCGTCCCCGGCTCCGCCGTCCATGCCTGCACCATTAGTCGCAATCTGGTCAGACGTCGTCATTCCTGCCCCTCCTAGCCGGGACACGCAGGCCGGTCCGCCTGCGGGTTATGTGTCACCCGCGCAGCGTCCGGTGCCGGACCTCCCCTCCGGCCATCCGCCTACGGATGGTTAGTCTCGCCCCCTCATTCACCGCCACCAAGCGAATGAACGTAGAGGGAAAGCTTGGCGATCGTCGCCTCATCCAGGCGCCCCTGCCAAGCGGGCATGACGCCGCGCCTACTGTGTGCAATTGACGCATAGAGGGTTTCTTCGTCGCCGCCATAGAGCCAGATGGCATCGGTCAGGTTCGGCGCACCGAGTTCCTGGTTGCCGACGCCGCCTTCCATGTGACAGGCAACGCACTGTGACGCGAAAATCTCACCGCCGCGTGCAGCGGCTTCGGCATTGCTCTCACGACCCGACAACGACAGCACATATTGCGTGGTATCGCTCACCTCAGCACTGCTCAGGATGCCGTCATCAAGAAACTTCGGCATGTCGTTCATGCGTGTTTCCTCATCGGCCGACCAGCGGATGCCATGGCGAATGGTTGCCTGGATATCGGCCAGTGTGCCGCCCCAGATCCAGGCGTCGTCATTGAGGTTCGGATAGCCCTTGAAGCCCTGGGCACCGCGACCGTGACACGGCGCACAGTTATCGCCGAATGCGCTTTCACCACCCGCCAGCGCCACTGAATGCAGCTCCGGATTGCCCGGCACATCCGCAAGGTCACCGGCGAGGATCTGATCGTCATAGACACGCAGAGCCGCCTGCGACTGTGCGATCTGCTCGGTCACCACGTCGCGTTGCGAGTAACCCAGCACGCCCTTGGTGTAGCTCGCAGCCAGCGGCCAGGCCGGATACAGGACCCAGTAGCCCACAGACCAGAGAATGCAGGCATAGAACGTCCACAGCCACCAGCGCGGCAACGGATTGTCCAGCTCGCGAATGCCGTCCCACTCGTGGCCGGTGGTCTCGACGCCCGTGTGCGCGTCCACATGGCCATGCTCGTCCGGGGCAGACTGATGCGTATTGTCGTTCATTTGGACGGCCTTTCCTTGCGAGGCATATCCCCTTTCGGGGCATCGTCTTCCAGCGGCAGCTGGGCTGCCCGGTCAAAGCGGTTGCGGTTTCCCGGCCACAGCGCATAGGCGATGACGCCGATGAACCCGATGAAGAGCATCACAAGGCCGATTGCGCCGCCGATGCCCCTGATTTCGTCATATCCCACGGGAGACCTCCCCTAGCGCAGGTTCTCGCCCTCGGCCTGATAGGCCGAGAAGTCGACCAGCGTGCCGAGCATCTGCATGTAGGCGATGAGTGCGTCGAGTTCGGAAATCATCTCCGGGTTGCCGTCGAAATCCCGAACCTGTGCCTTGGGATAGCGGGCGAGCATGGCGTCGTAGTCGCCCCACTCATCCACCTGTATCTCGAGATCAGCGCGGGCGTTCTCGACCATTTCATCCGTATAGGGAACGCCCACTGTGCGGTTGGCCCGCAGATGCGCCTCGATATCCGCATATTCAAGCGGCGTCTCCGCCAGGAACGGATAATTGGGCATGATGGATTCCGGCACCACGGCGCGCGGGTCCGCCATGTGGAGCACATGCCAGGCATCAGAGTACTTGCCGCCCAGGCGCGCAAGATCCGGCCCGGTGCGCTTGGACCCCCACTGGAAAGGATGGTCGTACATACTTTCCGCAGCCAGCGAGTAATGACCATAGCGCTCCACTTCGTCGCGCAGCGAGCGGATCATCTGGCTATGGCAATTGTAGCAGCCTTCCCGGATGTAGATGTTGCGGCCCGCAAGCTCCAGCGGGGAGTAGGGCCGCATGCCTTCAACCTCCTCGATCGTCGAATTGAGGAAGAAGAGCGGTGCGATCTGCACGATGCCGCCGATCGAGACCACCAGCAGGATGCCGATGGTCAGGATCAGGGAGTTGCGTTCAAGCGTAGCGTGGCTGAACAGTGACATTGGTTCTGGCCCTCCCTAGTGAGCCGGCGCCGCGACGAACTGGCCCTGCGGAGCGCGGCCAGCCGTTGCATCGAGCGGTTCGCTTTCGCGGATTTCGCCCTTGGCGGTCTTGTACAGATTGTAGGCCATGATCAGTGAGCCGATGACGAACAGGAGCCCGCCCAGCGCACGGATCACGTAGAAGGGATGCATCGCCTCCACCGTCTCCACGAAGGAGTATTCGAGGAAGCCGAGCTCGTCATAGGCGCGCCACATCAGGCCCTGCAGGATACCGGACACCCACATGGCGGTGATGTAGAGCACGATGCCGAGCGTCGCGATCCAGAAATGCCACTCGACCAGCGCAAGCGAGTAGAGCCGCTCGCGGCGCCACACCCACGGAGCCAGGCAGTAAAGCGCCCCGAAGGACACAAAGCCCACCCAGCCAAGGGCACCGGAATGCACGTGACCAATGGTCCAGTCCGTGTAGTGCGACAGGCCGTTGACGGCCTTAACGCTCATCAGCGGGCCTTCGAAGGTGGACATGCCGTAGAACGCCACCGACACGACGAGCATGCGGATCACAGGGTCGGTCCGCAGCCGGTCCCAGGCACCGGCCAGCGTCATCAGGCCGTTGATCATGCCGCCCCAGGACGGCATCCAAAGCATGATCGAGAAAGTCATGCCGAGGGTTTGCGCCCAGTCAGGCAGCGCCGTGAAGTGCAGGTGATGCGGACCGGCCCAGATATAGAGGAAGATCAGTGCCCAGAAATGGATGATCGACAGCCGGTAGGAATAGACAGGCCGTTCGGCGCGCTTGGGAATGAAGTAATACATCAACCCCAGGAAGCCGGCGGTCAGGAAGAAACCCACCGCGTTATGGCCATACCACCACTGGGTCATGGCGTCCTGCACGCCGGACATCAGGATGTAGGACTTGTCGCCCGTCAGCGACACCGGCACCGCCAGATTGTTGACGATGTGCAGCATGGCAATGGTGACGATGAAGGCGAGATAAAACCAGTTGGCCACATAGATGTGCGGCTCACGGCGCTTCCACAGGGTGCCCAGGAACACCAGCAGGTAAACCACCCACACGATGGTGAGCCAGAGGTCGATGTACCACTCCGGTTCCGCATATTCCTTCGACTGGGTGATGCCAAACACATAGCCGGTCGCCGCCAGCACGATGAAGAGCTGATAGCCCCAAAACACGAACCACGGCGCGATGTCGCCCGCCAGCCGCGCCTTACAGGTGCGCTGGACCACGTAGAACGACGTGGCGATCAGGATGTTGCCGCCGAACGCGAAAATCACGGCGGAGGTGTGAAGCGGGCGGAGGCGTCCGAAATTGAGTTCGGCAATGCCCGTCAGCAGCGTCGGATAGGCAAGCTGCAGGGCGATGACCAGACCCACCGCGAAGCCGACCACGCCCCAGAAGGTGGAAGCGATGACGCCCCACCGCACCACGGCATCATTGTACTGCACCCCGTCCGGCGCGCGCGGCGTCGGGCCACGCTTCAGGAAATCGAAGTGCCGGTCGCCGATCCACATGACCGCCAGGATGCAGAACAGAGTGATGAGGCCGCCATGCAGCATCATCGGCCCGGTCTTCGCACCGGAAATCACGAAGAGACCCAGAAAGGCCCCCAGAATGAACAGGCCAATGGCGCCCCACCCCATGGTGGTGAGCCGGCCGTCATCGGCCATCGGCGTCTGTGGTGAGTTGGTTTGGTTCATGACCCGCTGTAGCCCCGCATGAAAAGTCCTGCCTGCCCGCTACGGAAAACGGGCAGTCCGTCATGCCACGCTAAGTGCAGGATCGCCTTCCGCACAACATTGACTTCAGTCAAATGGGCGCTTCGGTCGCAGCGTCATTTCGCACCTGCGGCATCCTGTCGTGAGTCGCACTCCTTCCGGAGAAGGAGGCCAACTCCTTGATGCTCAATGGTTTAGCTGGAAATGCCTGATCAGCTCAGCCCGCAACACTCGCCGCTTGTTGCAGCGCAGCGCGAAATTGACGCACCTCATCTTCGGTCGTCTGAAAGGACGCAACGAGGCGAATGATGCCCTCCCGCGGTGCCCAGGGCACAAAAGCAACGCCTGAGTCGGCCAGCCGCCGGATCACCGTGACGTCTCCGAACCGCACAAACACTTCGTCCCCGTCGACCGGGTGCAGGAGATCTGCGCCCGGTGTTTCCGTGACCGCATCAGCGAGCAGGGTAGCCATGCGGTTGGCATGGCGCGCCAGCCGCAGCCACAGATCGTCTGCCACATAGGCTTCCAGCTGTGCTGACAGAAATCGCATTTTCGAAAGCAGATGCCCCCCGCGCATGCGGCGCTCCTCAAAGCCCGCCGCCAATGCAGGATCGAAGAAAATCGCAGCTTCCGCCGCCATCGCTCCGTTCTTGGTGGCGCCAAAGCTCAGCGCATCGATGCCGGCCTTCCAGGTGATATCAGCCGGGCTGCAACCAAGATGGGCAACCGCATTGGCAAACCGTGCCCCGTCCATATGGACCTTCAGACCCGTCTCATGGGCCAGCCCGGACAGTGCCGTCACGTCATCCACGCCATACACCGTGCCGGCCTCAGTTGCCTGGGTAAGGCTCAGGACGTGCGGCACGACGTGATGAACGTCTCCGCCGGGCATGGCATCGATGGCCATTTCCAGCGCCTGCCGTCCGATCCGTCCGTGTTCCCCGTCAACCGGCACGAGCTTGGCGCCACCTGAGTAGAACTCCGGAGCCCCGTTCTCATCCACGTTGATGTGAGCGTTCCGCTCACAGAAAACGGCGCCCCATGGCGGTGTCAGCGCAGCCAGGATCAGGGCATTCGCCGCAGTCCCCGTGGACACGGGGAAGGCCGTAACCTCATGCTCGAACAAATCCGAGAACAGACCATTGAGACGGCGGGTAATCTCATCCCGCCCATAGGCCCAGGCCGGCCCGTCATTGGCGCGCGCCAGGGCCTCCATGATTTCAGGAGCGACACCACTCGCATTGTCGGAAGAAAAATGCATGGGCGCGATGCTATGCGCCGCCCGCACTCCCGGTAAAGCGCCTGTCGATGAGATGATCGACCGAGAGCAGTCCCCCGCCCCGTGACAGGAGGAAAAGAAGGCCTGTGGCCCAGAGCAGGTGCAGGTTCCAGGCCCCCGGATAGACAAAAACCTGGATCACGGCCGTCATGACGAGCAATCCCAAGGCGGCAAAGCGCGTGCCAAGCCCCAACACCAGCATGATGGGAAACATGTGCTCAGCAATGGTGGCCATCACGGCCGCCCACTCATAGGGGATCACCGGCAGGGCATACTCATACTGAAACAGGAAATAGGTGCTCTCCTTGATGGAAAAGACGCCCTCAACCTTGGTGCGTGCTGACGTCCAGAAAACGCCGGCAAGTGCAACGCGCGCGGCAAGCGCCACAAGCCAGTCCGGCACGCGGGCAAGCAGGTCGTTGAACCGGCGGATCAGATCAAGATTGAAAGGCGCGGTGCGAGGGGTGGGTTCGGTCATCACACATTTCCGGAAGCATGCGCCGGAAGGAGTGCTCGCGCATCCTTCGGCAAGATGAAACTGCCAGCTGTCAGCAACTGGGCGAAAACCTGCTGGGGATCACAGTCCGGCTCTTCTTCGAATGCCGCGATCAACGCACGGCCGAGCGACATTCCGCCCTGGATTGCGCAGAGCAAACCAAAGGCACCCGGTGACACTCTCAGCACATGAACGTCGACACCTGGCCGCACAACGAACACGCGCTCATTCCTGTCGGCATCCGAGAAGGCCAGCTTCCCATCCCGATCAGGCTGATTGGCTTCCCAAATTCGCGATATGGGATAGGGGGACATCAGCAGGTGATGGGCGGGCACAAGACCAAGCACCAGCTTGTCGAGTTCCTTTTCGCCACGCACATCCGCATAGGCCTTGAGGTCCTCAGCAGTCGCAGGTGATGCATCGGGGCCGTGATAGACCCTGTGCCAGGCGTGCTCGAGGCGGGCAACGTCCGGCAGATAGGGCAATTGCCGAGCCGGTTCGAAGCTCACGAGAAAGCCGGCAAAGTCAGGGGCAAAGCCGATCAGCGAGGCCTGGGTCGGCATAGAACGATCCAGATAGGCACGCGCTGTCGCTTGAAAGAAATCATTGCCAACCAACCGCCGGCACACGGGATAAAGGGCTGCCAACGCATCGATCAGGCTCGATGCAACATTGTTCCGGTAAACATCCAGCCGCGCCCGTTGAGGCAGCGAGTCCGCGCCAAGTGCTGCGATATCAAGCATGGATTGCCCATTGTCGGGGTCACGCAGGGACGCTGCAAAGCGTGCCTGCAAATCAGAGAGGCGGGACATCGGATCAGGCTCCCCGCCCGGCAGCCTCAACTGCCCCCTCAGCACCTTGAAGGATCGACCGGGCCGTTTGGGCCTCGCGCTCCAGATCCGCCAATGGCGGCACATCCCGGTCCCACTCGATCGTCGTCGGCACAGGGCCGTTTTGCGCGATGACAGATCGATAGAGGTTCCAGACCTCCGACCCAGGTGCGCTGCCATGGTCATCTATCTTGAGATGTGCCGCCCCGCGCCTGTCATCCGCATGCCCCGCAAGATGGACTTCCCGCACAAGAACCATCGGGAAGGCATTAAGGTAGGAGCCGGCGTCGAATTTCAGATTATGGGCGCTTACAACAACATTGTTGATATCGAGCAACAGACCGCAGCCCGTACGCGCAGCCATCTCCGACAAAAACTCCGTCTCCGGAATATCGCTGACTTCGAATGCGAGATAGTTTGCCGGGTTCTCCACCAGAATCTGCCGCCCGAGCACATCCTGGGTCTGCGACACATGACGGCACACGGTGTTGAGCGCCTCATTGGTCAACGCCACTGGCAGCAGGTCATTGAAATAGGCCCCGCCACTGGCACACCAAGCCAGATGTTCTGAAACAAGCGCTGGTTCGTACCGGTCAATGAGGCCTTGCAGCCGCGCAAGGTGGTCCGCATCAAGCGCTCCGGCGCCACCCAACGACAGGCCGATCCCGTGGATGGACAAGGCATGCCGTTCACGAATGGCGGTAAGATAGCGGTGCGGTGCGCCGCCACAGCCGAAATAGTTCTCGGCGTGCACCTCGAAGTAATCCGTGTGCGCACCGTCGGACAGGATAGTGGCGTAATGGCTGGGTTTCAGCGAGATCCCGGCGGACGCCGGCAGCACGTCGTGCTGGGCAAAGGTCGAATGCCCGGATGATCCCAGCGGCTGGTCGGCGGCCCCTTGAGGGGGGACCGGGGCCATGCCGGCGGCGGACGGAGATGCCGCCTGCGCCGAGGGGGACGACGCAGCCCGAGCCAAATGTGTCGGAACCATCCGGGTCATTCTCAACTCACGCGCTGGGATTACGACGGAAGGCGTGAGTCGTTCGCTTCAAGCGTGCCGGTACCATGCGGAGTCTCCATGGAGGCACAGGTGCCGGCCGGGACCAGCTTCCACGCATTCGACTGGTAGTCGATCTTCGACGTCCCTGCGCAGGACGTGCCCGGACCGGCCGCGCAGTCGTTTTCACCCGCGAGCGCGACGCCGTAGCACTTCTCCATGCCTGCCGCGTCCGCAGCGGATGCCGATGAGGCAGACATGGTCAGCGCGGCGGCAAGTGCACCAGCGGCGGCGAGAGCGGCAGTGGATGCGTTCTTCATGAGTTCATTCCTCTAAAGATGACACTTTTCGGTGCTCCCCCACCGCGATCTCCAACGTCGGCGACAGAAGCTCAAAAGGGAACTCACGAAGCCGTCTCACCGTCTCAAACAGCTGTGAAGCCGCGTGGGCATGGCCGACATGCAGACCGAGGCACGTCTGTTTTCGGGCAAACACGCGTGCCGCGGGGCCTGGCCAACCGCCTTGCGGTTAGCCTCAATTTCGGGCTGGTGATTTGAGGGAGAGAAGCGCGCAAGGGGCTTGCCAACCGGACAAACGCGGCGGGGGACACCGCCGGTCAGCAAACGCCCTTGCGACACGGGAAGTCTTGCACAATCCCGGTTTTCTGCGGAAATCACGTCCCGCGTGAGCGTCATAAAAGCGATGTGAGACCGCGTGAGGACATGAGCTTGATTCTCCGCACCCCAATCATGGTTAATTCCCGTGAAGCTTTGACTCTGCTGGACTCTGCACGCCAAGTGATTCTGAGGGAGCCGGGCCTCTGGACTCCGTAGGGGCGTCAATAAAAAAGGTCACTATTCCTGACCTTGATTCTGAACCCCTCATTCTGGCACACTCCGCGCGCTCGGCAGGGCTTGGGGCGACGTATCGCGTTTCAGGCCCGCCTAGCATGGGCGAAGGGGGCCGCCGCCGGCAATGAGCGGCAGCCCGGGCTTAGATCCCCCGCAAAGGAGCGGGATCACTTCCGGGATACTCTCCCGTCCAAAGGCTCAGGTCTTCCTGGCCGGTTACCTGGCGAGCGACGCAACAGATGCTCCAGGAGCGGTCAGCGAGGGCCCCTAGGTCAATTCGCGATAAGGCGGCGTTCAGTCGGCCCGCGTCCTCTGATGCTCCGGTGTTCAACGGGGTGCCAATGCAGGAGACGGGTTGATCCGGTGACGCCGGATTGTCGTGCGGACTTTCCGCCCCAGATTGGGGCAGGCAGGCGGTGAGGCCGGCCTGTGGAAAGCGTCCGTTTGGTTTGGATTTTCGGGTGGGTGGCCAGCGACGTGGGCCGCGCCACCCCGCAGTTTGAGAGGTTTGGCGGCATGACGAAGACCCCCGAAGGTCAGTTCCGTCCGGCAGGTTACCCCGCACCGCAGGGTCTGTATGACTCGCGCAACGAAAAAGATTCCTGCGGCATTGGCTTCGTCGCCAATATCAAGAACAAGAAGAGCCATAAGATCGTCGAGGACGGTCTCAACATCCTGTGCAACCTGGAGCACCGCGGTGCCGTTGGCGCCGACCCGAAAGCGGGCGACGGCGCTGGCATCCTGATCCAGATGCCGGATGAGTTTCTGCGCGCGGTGACCGGCGACCTGGGCATTACCCTGCCCGCCGAAGGCGACTACGCCGTTGGCCACTTCTTCCTGCCGCAGGACGATGAAAAGCGCGCCCGCGTAATGAAGCGGACCGAAGAGGTCGTTGCCGCCGAGGGGCAGACCTTCCTCGGCTGGCGTGATGTGCCGGTAGACAATTCAGATCTCGGCTACTCAGTGCTGCCGACGGAGCCTGTCCACAAGCAGCTCTTTGTGGCCCGGGGCGACAACTGCGCCGATCAGGACTCCTTCGAGCGCAAGCTCTTCGTGATCCGCAAGGAAATCTGGAACAGCCTTTATGAGGAAGACGTCACGACTGCGGCTGACACCTACGTCACTTCGCTGTCGTCACGCGTCCTCAACTACAAGGGCATGCTGCTCTCCGATCAGGTCGGCAAGTACTATCTCGACCTCAAGGACGAGCGGATGGTGTCCGCGCTGGCGCTCGTGCATCAGCGCTTCTCGACGAACACCTTCCCCACCTGGTCCCTGGCCCAGCCCTTCCGCATGATCTGCCACAATGGCGAGATCAACACGATGCGCGGCAACGTCAACTGGATGTCCGCGCGCAAGGGCTCGATGGAATCCGAGATCTTCGGGGATGACCTCAAGAAGATCTGGCCGCTCACCGTCGAGGGCCAGTCTGACTCGGCCTGCTTTGACAATGCGCTCGAACTTCTGGTGCTCGGCGGCTATTCGCTTGCCCACGCTATGATGATGATGATCCCGGAAGCCTGGTACGGCCATGAGCTGATGGATCCCAAGCGCCGCGCGTTTTACGAGCACCACGCAGCCCTGATGGAGCCGTGGGACGGCCCCGCCGCCATGGCCTTCACCGATGGCCGCCAGATCGGCGCCACGCTGGACCGTAACGGCCTGCGTCCCGCCCGCTACTTCGTCACTGACGACGATCACGTAATCCTCGCCTCCGAGATGGGTGTTCTTCCCTACCCGGAAGACCGCATCGTGGAGAAGTGGCGTCTGCAGCCGGGCAAGATGCTGCTGATCGACCTCGAGGAAGGCCGCATCATCTCCGACGAAGAGATCAAGGAAGAGCTTGCCTCCCTTGAGCCCTATCAGAAGTGGCTGGACAAGGCCCAGATCAATGTCGAGGAACTGCCGGATATGGGCGGCACTCCGCCCCAGCCGAATGTGCCGCTTCTCAAGCGCCAGCAGGCTTTCGGCTACACCCAGGAAGACGTGAAGACCCTGATGGCTCCCATGGCTGCCACCGGCCAGGAAGCCATTGGATCCATGGGCACCGACACGCCCATCGCGGTCCTCTCCGACAAGCCGAAGCTGCTTTACGGCTATTTCAAGCAGAACTTCGCCCAGGTGACGAACCCGCCGATCGACCCGATCCGCGAAGAGCTGGTGATGAGCCTCGTCTCCTTCATCGGCCCGCGTCCGAACATCCTCGACCTGCACAATCAGGGTGAGCTGCGCCGTCTTGAAGTGCGCCAGCCGATCCTGCGCAACGAGGACCTGGAAAAGATCCGCGCCATTGGCGACATCGCCGACAATCACTTCCAGACCAAGACGCTGGACACGACCTTCGCCGCCGACCGTGGCGCCGAAGGCATGAAGCCGGCGCTCGACGCGCTCTGCGAACGGGCCGAGCGCGCCGTCGAGGAAGGCTTCAACATCATCATCCTGTCGGACCGGCTGGTGAGCGAGGATCGCGTGGCGATCCCCGCCCTGCTTGCCACTTCCGCCGTACACCACCACCTCATCCGCAAGGCTCTGCGCACCCGCGTGGGCATCGTGGTCGAAACGGGTGAAGCCCGCGAGGTGCACCATTTCTGTGCCCTCGCCGGCTATGGCGCAGAGGCCATCAACCCCTATCTCGCCTTTGAAAGCCTCATCGCCATCAAGGGCCAGCTCGGTGAAGAGCTGGACGATGCCACCATCAAGACCCGCTACATCAAGGCGGTGAACAAGGGCATCCTCAAGGTGATGTCCAAGATGGGCATCTCCACCTACCAGTCCTATTGCGGCGCGCAGATCTTCGACGCCATCGGCCTGTCAAGCGACTTCATCCGTGAATTTTTCTACGGCACCGCCACGACCATCGAAGGTGTGGGCCTGCCGGAGATCGCGGAAGAAACCATCCAGCGTCACCACCGCGCCTTCTCAACCGACCCGGTGCTCAAGAAGTCCCTGGCCGTCGGCGGTGAATACATGCAGCGCATCCGCGGCGAGGACCACGCCTGGACGTCCAACTCCGTTGCTGACCTGCAGCACGCAGTGCGCGGCAACAGCCAGGACAAGTATGATGCCTTCGCCAAGGCCATCAACGACCAGTCCAAGCGCCTGCTGACAATCCGCGGCCTGTTCCGCCTCAAGAACGCCGAAGAACTTGGCCGTCAGCCGCTCTCCATCGACCAGGTCGAGCCTGCCCAGGAAATCGTCAAGCGCTTCGCGACAGGTGCCATGTCGTTTGGCTCCATCAGCCGCGAAGCACACACGACGCTAGCCAAGGCAATGAACCGCATCGGCGGCAAGTCGAACACCGGCGAAGGGGGTGAGGAGCCTGACCGCTTCACCCCGCTGCCGGACGGCGACAGCATGCGCTCCGCCATCAAGCAGGTCGCCTCGGGCCGTTTCGGTGTCACCGCCGAGTATCTGGCCAATGCCGACATGATCCAGATTAAGATGGCGCAGGGCGCCAAGCCTGGTGAGGGCGGCCAGCTGCCCGGCCACAAGGTGGATGCCGTCATCGCCAAGGTGCGGTACTCCACGCCGGGTGTGGGCCTTATCTCCCCGCCCCCGCACCATGACATCTACTCGATCGAGGATCTTGCGCAGCTGATCTTCGACCTCAAGAACGTCAATCCGGAAGCCGCGATCTCCGTGAAGCTCGTGTCGGAAGTCGGCGTCGGCACCGTGGCCGCCGGCGTTTCCAAGGCCCGCGCCGATCACGTGACGATTTCAGGCTTTGAAGGCGGTACGGGCGCGTCCCCGCTGACCTCCATCAAGCACGCCGGCTCCCCGTGGGAACTTGGCCTTGCCGAAACCCATCAGACGCTGGTCGCCAACGGCCTGCGTGGCCGCATCGCCGTGCAGGTGGATGGCGGTCTCCGCACCGGCCGTGACGTCGCCATCGGTACCCTTCTGGGTGCTGACGAGTTCGGCTTCTCCACGGCACCGCTCATCGCGGCGGGCTGCATCATGATGCGCAAGTGCCACCTCAACACCTGCCCGGTTGGCATCGCCACCCAGGACCCGGTGCTGCGTAAGCGCTTCGTCGGCCTGCCCGAGCATGTGGTGAACTACTTCTTCTTCGTCGCCGAAGAACTTCGCGCCATCATGGCGGAAATGGGTTTCGCCACCTTGGCCGAGATGACCGGTCACATGGATGCCCTGGACCAGACCAAGGCCGTGGCACACTGGAAGGCGCAGGGGCTGGACATGTCCCGCCTGTTTGCCCGCCCGGAAGACAAGCCCGGCGTGGCCATCCATCACTGCGAAGAACAGAGCCACCCGATTGTCGACATCCTCGACCGCAAGCTTATCGAGCAGGCAAAGCCTGCCCTTGAGAATGGCGAGCGCGTGACCATCGAGACGGACATCAACTCCATGAACCGCTCTGCCGGTGCCATGCTGTCCGGCCAGGTCGCCAAGAAGTATGGCCACAAGGGCCTCGAGCCCGACACCATCTCGGTCAAACTCACCGGCACGGCCGGCCAGGCTTTCGGAGCATGGCTCGCCAACGGCGTCAGCTTCGAGCTGGCTGGTGAGGCCAATGACTATGTGGGCAAGGGCTTGTCCGGCGGCCGCATCGTCATCTACCCGCACGAGACCGCCAAGATCGTGCCTGAGAAGAGCATCATCGTCGGCAATACGGTGCTCTATGGCGCCATCACCGGCGAGTGCTACTTCCGCGGTGTGGCCGGTGAGCGTTTCGCCGTCCGCAACTCCGGCGCCATCGCCGTCGTGGAAGGCACCGGCGATCACTGCTGCGAATACATGACCGGCGGTGTCGTGGTTGTGCTTGGCGAGACGGGCCGCAACTTCGCAGCCGGCATGTCGGGCGGTATTGCCTATGTGCTGGACGAGAAGGGCGACTTCGAACGCCGCTGTAACCTCTCCATGGTCGAGCTCGAGCACATCGCAGCCGAGGACGATGCCATGGAAGCAGGCCACCAGAGCGGTGACCTTGAAACCCATGGCCGCGTCGACGTGATGACCGACATGACCCGCTTCGATGCCGAGCGCCTGCGCCAGCTCATCGAGAACCAGGCCCGCTACACCGGCTCCGCCCGGGCCCGCGAGATCCTGGACAACTGGGACCAGTACCTGCCGAAATTCGTGAAGGTGATGCCGGTGGATTACCGCCGCGCGCTGGAAGAGATGAAGGCATCCAACGAAAACTCCGCAACGCAGTTCAAGGCCGCGGGCGAATAAGCCCGCGGTCCCTGGACCACGTTGCATCTTCAGAATTTCAATTTTCGACCATGAAGGAACAGTCCGATGGGTAAAGTCACCGGCTTCCTAGAGATCGACCGCCAGGACCGCACCACTGCGCCGGCGTCCGACCGCATCCGCCACTTCCGCGAATTCGTCATTCCGATGTCGGAGGAAGGCGTCAAGAACCAGGCCGCGCGCTGCATGGACTGCGGTATTCCCTACTGCCACAATGGCTGCCCGGTGAATAACCAGATCCCCGACTGGAATGATCTGGTCTACAACTCCGACTGGGAAGAAGCTGCGGTCAACCTGCACAGCACCAACAACTTCCCCGAGGTAACCGGCCGCATCTGCCCTGCCCCATGCGAGGCCGCCTGCACGCTGAACCTCATCGACAAGCCGGTAACGATCAAGTCGATCGAATGCGCCATCGCCGACCGGGCGATCGAGGAGGGCTGGGTGAAACCGCAGCCTGCCGCGCACAAGACCGGCAAGAAGGTGGCCGTCGTCGGTGCCGGCCCGGCTGGCATGGCCTGCGCCCAGCAACTGGCGCGCGCCGGCCACGACGTGACCCTGTTTGAGAAGAACCAGAAGATCGGCGGCCTGCTGCGCTACGGTATTCCCGACTTCAAGATGGAAAAGCACGTCATTGATCGCCGTGCCGACCAGATGGAAGCCGAAGGCGTCACCATCAAGACGGGCGTTCATGTGGGTGTGGACATCACCACCGACGATCTGATGAAGGACTTCGACGCCGTTGCCCTTGCCGGTGGTGCAGAGAAGCCCCGCGACCTTCCCATTGAGGGCCGCGATCTTGATGGCATTCACTTCGCCATGGACTTCCTACCGCAGCAGAACCGTCGCGTGGGCGACGAGCCGCTGGGCAACATCATGCCGATCCTTGCCGGCGGCAAGCGCGTCGTGGTCATTGGCGGTGGCGACACCGGGTCGGACTGCATTGGCACGTCCTTCCGCCAGGGTGCCGTGTCCGTCACCCAGCTTGAAATCATGCCGGCCCCGCCGGAAAAGGAAGACAAGCTGATGACCTGGCCTCACTGGCCGCTCAAGTTCCGCACCTCCTCCAGCCAGGCGGAAGGCGCTGAGCGAGACTTCGCGGTGATGACCAAGCACTTCAACGGTGAGGACGGTCAGGTGACCTCGCTCACCTGTGTGCGTGTGGACGACAAGATGCAGGAAATCGAAGGCTCGGAGTTCGACATCAAGGCCGACCTCGTGCTTCTGGCCATGGGCTTCGTCAGCCCGGTGCACGAAGGCATGATCGACGACCTGTCACCCGAGCTTGATGCCCGCGGCAACGTCAAGGCCGATACTGAAGGCGACGAAGCCTACAAGACCACCAAGGACAAACTGTTTGCCTGCGGCGACATGCGTCGCGGCCAGTCCCTGGTTGTCTGGGCCATCCGCGAGGGCCGCCAGTGCGCGCACGCCGTGGACAAGGCGCTGATGGGCAGCACGACCCTGCCGCGCTAAGGCATCAGAACCACCAAAGAGAAAAGCCCTCCGGCAAAACCGGAGGGCTTTTTTGTGCCTCGCTTATAGGCGGCTACTCCTCGACGCCGCCCCGCAACTCTTCAGGGGCATCACCCGTCCGGGATTGCGACAGAAGCGCATCCACGTCTTCCCAGGTAGCGTCGTGAATGGCCACGACAGCAGCGTTGAGCTCGCCGTAAAGCGCGGTCAGCCCATTGCGCTGCATCTGCTCGTGCCACGCTTCCGTAACCGCAATGATCGTGTCTTCCACCGGGCCGATGGGCAGACCGCGAACATAGGTGACCAGCGAAGCCGAATGAAAAAGCGACAGGACGAAGAGGCCAAGCAACATGGCCAGCAGGACGCGCTTGAACGTCTTGCGCGTCTCGCCCTCTGCATTGAGCTGTGCCTTGGGCGTCATCTCAAAGCCGGGTTCGTAGGCGTCGGCTTCCGGATCGATATGTTCCATCATGGCAGGCCGCTCCCTAGAACTGGAAATAGATGAAGGGCGCCACACCTTCCGGTGCCATGGCCTCGATGAGCAGAATACCAAATCCCAGCGTCAGCCCCAGAACCGGCCAGGACACCCGTTGCAGGACCCGCCCCGCACCGATGGCCCAGCCAGACGGCAGGAACTGCCCTGCGAGGGAAAAGGCAATGAGCCCCACAATGAAGGGAGACGCGAACTGGGCCGGCTGCGACCAGTCCGCAAGACCTGCCACATAGTTCCAGGCACCGGAGAAGCTCGACGCACGGAAGAATATCCAGGCGAAACACACAAGATGGAACGTCAGCACGATGCCCAGCAGCGTGGCGAAGGTACCCTGAATTCGCCGGCCGACACCCATCAACGCGGCCATCAGGCCACCGCCATAATGGTGGCCATTCCCGGTCAGTTCGTCCCAGCGGCGCGTCACTGCACGTTCGACACCCAGCATTGCGCCGTGGAATGCGCCCCAGAAGACAAAAGTCCACGCCGCACCATGCCAGATGCCCCCAAGGAACATGGTGAGGAACAGGTTGCGATAGGTCTGGAAGGTGCTCCCGCGGCTGCCGCCGAGCGGAATGTACAGATAGTCGCGCAGCCAGGTAGACAGGGAAATGTGCCACCGCCGCCAGAATTCCTGCAGCGAAGCCGACCGGTAGGGATGGTCGAAATTGCGTGGGAATCGGTATCCCAGCAACGCGGCCACGCCGATGGCGATGTCGGAGTAGGCCGAGAAATCGCAATAGATCTGCACCGCATAGCCATAGACACCCAGCAGCAGGTCGCCGCCCCCATAGGCCGTCGGATCAAAGAACACGTGATCAACAAGTTCCGTGGCCAGGTAGTTGGCGATCACCATCTTCTTGAACAGCCCCACCAGGATCAGCACGACCGCAAGCCCCGCCATGCGCCGGTTCACATGCGGCGTGCGTTCAAGCTGCGGCAGGAAGTGCGCCGCGCGAACGATGGGCCCTGCCACCAATTGCGGGAAGAACGAGATGTACAGGAAGATGTCCAGCACCGAGCGCGAGGCATCCACATGCCTCCGGTACACGTCCACGAGGTAGGAAATGCCCTGGAAGGTGAAGAACGAAATCCCCACCGGCAGGATGATCTCGAGAAACGGCAGATCCCGCTCAAGGTTCACCGAGGCAAGCAGGTCAGCAAGCGATGCGAGGAAGAAGCCGTAATACTTGAAGAAGGCAAGGACACCGAGATTGAGCGCGACAGCAATGCCCAGCACCCACTTGCGCAGCGCACCGTCATTCAGCCCGCCGATGATCCGCCCGGCGGCATAGTTGAGCAGCGAAGACCCGGCAAGCAGCAGGGTGAAGCGGATATCCCAATAGCCGTAGAAAAAGTAGGAGGCGAAGACGAGGACAAGCTTGCGCGCCTGCAGATCCCGTCGCAGTTCCCATGCGATGAGAAACACGATCACGAAGAACAGCGCAAAATCCAGAGTTGGAAACAGCATGTCCGCGCAGCGTCTCACAATGGTGCCAGGCGGAGCCGGACACCGAGCGCCCGTCCCATTTCCTAACCCCAGGTTACCCCCGAAGACGCATCTGTGCCGTTATGGAACAGCCTGCCCCTTCCCGTCCCCCTGCCATGCCACAAACGCGCCATTGAGCGCGTCCATCAGCATCCGCGCGGAGAGGGCATACCCCTCCCCGGTCAGGTGCACGTGGTCCGGGCGGGCCAGCTGCGGGTCACCAGCCAGCCGCCAGTCATGCACCGCGCACGCACCCCCCATGGCCTCCCGCCAGTTCCAATGCGCTGCCCCCTCGTCCCTGGCGACCTCCCGCTGCGCTGACAGGACAGCTTTCAGCATGGGCGGCTCGTGCCAGCGCAGCAGGGAGGCACTTTCTGCCTCGATCAGGGCGGCATAAGTCTCCCGCTCCGCGCCGCTCAGAGGCGCGCATGTCCACTCCTCCGGGTCCCGACTTTCCGTATCCGCATAGAAAGGCAACCGCGTCCCGTCGGGCCCACCGGTGATCAGGACGGACGCGTTTGGCGCGAAGCGCTTGAGACGGGCGATCTGGTGGCGGAAGTTCGCTCCATAGGCATCGAGATCAAGCTCATCATCAAAACCTTCATTCGTGCCGTAACTCAGAATGATCAGGTGAGGATCAAGGCGCTGAATCTCCAGCCGCAACACCTCATCGTCCCACCGCTGCATGATCGCAGATGTCGCGCCAGGCCATCCCGCGTTGCTAAGCACTACCCCCGGACGGTCTGCTTCAAGCACCATCGACAGCAACGCCACCGGCCCATCGCCTGCCGGCATGATGCGAATGATCTGGGCTGCTTCAGGTACCGCAAAGGCCGCGAAGGCCGGACCTTCGTCACCCTGCGTCGGGATTGCCTGCACCGCACCATCAAACTGCACCTGCACTGCGCCGCCATCGGGCTGTCGCCAATAGCCCACAAGAAGGCGATCAGCAGGCACCTCAAAGCCGGACAGGCTAAGGGTTGGGCTTGATCCAGCAGCCGCTTCCGCCCTGGCACTCATGAGTCCAAAAGGCCCAGACGCCTCCTCGTCCCGGGCACGATAGATGGTCCAGCCTTCCGAAGCATCGATCTCGACACCGCGAAGCTGCAAGAAGGGGTAGACGAGCCCGGGCGGCAGCAAGCCCCGCGCGCCCGGCATATCGCCCGACATCATCTGCCGCAGATCACCGGAAAAACTGTCTCGTGCAATATGGCTGTCGCCGAGATGGAGCACACGCACACCCTGCCCCGCTTCCCGTGCACGGAAATAGGTCTCAAGCGCGTCCGGCTGCATGATCTCCGCGCCTGGTGTTGCCAACTCCTGGGCACGGGAGACCCCGCCCGCTGCCACCGCAATGGTAACAGCAAGACATAGATGGCGGATCACTGGCCTGGCTGCGGGTCTGACGGAGACGTGCCCTGCGGCTGACGAAGGTCGTCTGCTCGGCCCGGCTTGGCCTCCGGCAGCACGAAACCACGCAACTCAGACAGCGCATGGGCGATGCCGGACGCAACCTCCGAAACCCCCGCCCGTTCAGACCGCTGCACGTCTTCCGGCTGACCGTCCAGCTGGGACGGCATGATCTCGGAACGTGCCGGGCGTGCTACTGGCGCCGGGGCTGCAATTTCCGGTGCCGTCACCTCAGGCAAGGCAGGAGAAACCGGCGCGACCGGCGTCTTGACCGACGCTGGAATGACATCAGCTGCGGGCTGGGCATCGGATTGCTGCCCGGGTACATCCGCCATGGCATCTGTGACAAATCCCGCGAGCTTGATGTAGCCGCTCATCGTGAAATGAATGCCGTCATTGGTGCGCATCTTGCGCTTGCGGCCGCGGTCATCCGTGCCATAGGCCGAATACGCCCCATTGTCACCGAGCGTGCGCTGCCATGTGCGTACATAGGTGATGCCATTGGCCGCCGCGCGCTCTTCAAACAGGGAGTTGAAATACTGCATGTCACGCCCGAAGCGCGGTGACCGCATGGCAGGCAGCTCCACCCAGAAGACCTGCGCTCCCTCATCCTTCAGCACCTGCGTCAGGTCATCGATCCGCGCCTTGTAGATTTTCTCCCACGTGGCAGACCGCAGGGCATGACGTCCGTTCTCGACAATCGCCTGCCGGTCATTGGTGCCGATCATGACCACTGCCACATCCACCCGGTGCACAGCGACAATCTGCCGAACCGCCTTGGACCAATCGTAGAAGTCCTTGCGAACAAGACCCGTCGAAACCCGCGAATGCTTGGTGACTTTGTAGCCGTCAGCCTTGGGCAGCTTGCGGTAGAGGCCGGCCCACACGCCGTCGCCCAGGCTATCGCCGAAAACATGAATGTTGAGAGGACCGTCGGCTTTGGCCGGATTGGCTTTGTCGGGGATGGGAGCCATGGCAGCCGGAACCGCGGAAGCTGCGGCATGCGCTGCCGCATCCGTCGCCGGACCAGACAGCTGCGCAGCTGCAGGGGTCAGCCCCCACACCAGAAATGCGAATGCCGCGCCCAGACACCTGGCCGGCAAACCACCCCAATTCACGACAAAGCGCGTCACGCTCGCCCCCGAATACAATTTCATGCGCCCCCACGCAGACCGAATGGTGCCTCAGACGCCCCGAAGAGTCACGCAGGCGCAACCGGCCCAGGCAGGTGGAAGAGCCGGATTCTCGCGGCAAACACCGAAATCCCTGCGCGCTGTGCCGTCCCGACAACAGATGCACCCACCCCATGCGCCTTTGTGCGCTCTACCTGGCCAGCGTCTCAGTTTACGCAAGTCCCGCGCCGTTGGCAGCCGCCGGACGCAGGCCCGTTGCGATTAACGTAAACCACGGGCCTCGATGCCCACGCCGTCCACAACCCGGTCACTGGGGTGAATGACAACGCTGGCAGCCTCTTCAAGCCCCGACAGGATCTCCGCTTCCAGCGCATTGCGGCGGCCGATCTCAACAGGGGTCAAAACCGCTTCCTCATCAACCACCCGGAACACTGCCCATCGGCCCTGATCCCGGAACAGGGCGCTCACCGGCAGTTTCAGCACATCTTCCGCCTCCCACACGAAAATGCGTGTGTCGAGCCGATAACCGTGGCCCAACTCGGCCCATTTTTCCGGCGCGTCCTCGAAATCGATGATGACATTGACCCGCTGCTCTTCGATGCCCAACGCCGACACTTTGGTGAAACCGAACGGTTCAACCCTGCGAACGATACCGTTGAGGTCATGGGGTCCGCCCCAATCCTCGATGACCACCCGGTCGCCTTCGGTCACCCGCACCGCGTCTTCCGACAGGAGATCAACGACAATCTCCAGGTCATCCGCGTTGCCCACCTCGATGAGCGGTGCACCCGGCTGAACGATGGCTTCGCTTTCCTGCATTACCCTCAGCACCCGGCCGGTAATCGGCGCGCGAACCGGAACGCAACAGCCCAGAGTTCCACCTTCCGGTGGTGTCGTATCGGAGGCTTCACCCGGCTGGATGAGGAGGGCACGCGCATTCTCCAGCTCGAAGTCACGCATGGACAGGGCGGCCCGCGCCTCATCAAGCGCTGCTGCCCGCGTCCGCATATCCAGCCGCGCTTTGTCGAGTGTCGATTGCGAGATTGTGCCCTTGCCCGCCAGGCGCTGCGCACGACGATACTCAGACTGGGCGAAATCAAGCTCGGCCCGGGCCCGCTCCACATCTGCGGCGGCCAATGTGCGCGCGGCTTCAGCAGCCTTCACTTGAGCTTCCGCCTGGCCAAGCGAACGGGCATCAAGGAAGGAGGGGTCCGTGGGCTGGATTGTCGCCACCACGGTTTCGCCCTGCGTCACCGGATCACCCACCTCCGCGCGGATACGCAGCACACGTCCGCCGACCGGAGCGGAGACGGTATAGACATCACGCACCCGCGTCTGCCCCTCCTCATCCACCGTTACCGCCAGGGCACCACGCGAGACTGTCGCCAGATCGGCCGGCACCGGCTGCGGCATGAAGGCCAGCCCGATGGCGACCAGAAGGGCCAGGCCGATCACAAGGCCGCCTATGGTTCGGATGGACATGGATCAGTCCCTCGTCTTGAGAACGGAAATAAGGTCAAGCGTTGCCACGCGGCGCCCGACAATGAGACCGGACACCGCTGCCGCAACAAGCACGACGAGCATCGCCAGGCCATAGGTGGACGGCGCGATGATAACCGGCACACGGAACAATTCGGTCTCCATGCCAAGCTTGCCGATGAGCTGAGCGAGACCGAACCCGAACAGGCAGCCGATAGGCAAAGCGACGACGGTAAGCAGGGCCAGTTCACCCAGCAGGATATAGGCAACCTCACCGCGGCTGAACCCGAGCACGCGCAGGCTTGCAAGCTCACGCGCCCGCTCGGACAGGGAGATGCGGGCTGCGTTGTAAACCACACCGATGGCAATGAAGCCCGCAAACATGGCGTTGAAGATCACGGTCATGGAAAAGCTCTCATTCACCGTGTCCCGGAATGTCTGGACCGCCTTGCGCTGAAGCGTCACCCCGGCGACGACCGGTGTCTCCTTGATGTCCCGGTAAAGCTCGTCCTGGACCGCACTGTCATTGAGAAGGTAAACACCCGAAACCACATGCCCTTCCTGCATGACCCGGTTGAGGGCGCCGAGCCGCATGTATGCATTGAGCCCGATGTAACTCTCGACAATACGTGCCACCGGGATGCTCAGCACCGGGCGGCGGCCTTCCAGAACTTCCACCGTCAGCATGTCGCCTTCCCGCACATCGAGAAGCTTGGCGAGGTAATCGCTCAGCAGGAGACCCGCCTCCGGCAGGGCAACGGGCGCCAGATCAGCATCCAGCACACGGGAAATCTGCGGCGCTTCCACGAGACCCGTAATGCCCACCCGCTTCTCCCGCACGCCGTTGACCAGCCGCACGCCGACCATCCGGAACGGTTCGGCAGCCATAACCCCCGGCAAGGTTTCGACAGCCCGCAGCGCGTCGACATGGCGTTCTCCTTCGAAGATCACCGTCATCGTCTGCCGTTCTGCCTGGTAGAAATTCACGTCGATCATGTAGTCCATGGAATCGAGGGCAAAGCTCGATCCCACCAGCAAACCAACTGCGACTGAAACGCCCGCCACCGTCAGGCCGGACCTAACGGGCCAGCGTCCGATGTGACGCAGGATCATCCGGGTCGGCTGGTCCGTCAGCCTGTGCGGCAGCAGCCGCTCTATCAGAGACTTGCCATAGCGGGTCGGAGGCGCGGGCCGCATCGCCACGGCAGGAGGCAGCAAGGCGGCCCGCCGCACGGCGGCCAGCGTACCGCCTATGGCAGCCAGCGCACTGATACCAGCGCCAAGCGCGAAGACCGCCGGGTCAGCCTTGTAGTAAAGGAAGGGAAACTTGAAAAAGTCGGTGTAGAGCCCGGCCATGCCGCGCCCCATCCAGGCACCGCCCGCAATACCGGCAAGGATGCCGATTGCCGTCAGGGCACCGACGAATTTCAGATAGTGACGTCCGACAGCCCAGTCGGAATAGCCGAACGCTTTCAGCAACCCGATCTGCTCGCGCTCCTGGTCGATCATCCGGCTGATCACCACGTTCAGCAGAAAGGCAGCAACTACGAGGAAGATCGGCGGCAACACCGCCCCAAAATTGCGCAGCTGGTCCATCTCACTCTTGAGAAAGGCGTCAGAGAGCTGGTCCTCGCGCAGATAGGCACCCCCTCCCCCATACCGGTCCGTGAGGGCATCCACCCGGTCGATCACATCGTCGGGCCGCGCATCACGCAACAGTCTGAGGAGCGCTTCGTTGAATGCCCCGTCAAGATCATAGGCCGCCGCCAAGGCCTCCTCATTCATCCACAGGATGCCGAAGCGCGCCGCATCGGGCATCAACTCGCCAGGCGCAATCGCGTAAACGAATTCCGGGCTGAGAACGACACCGACGATTGTCAGCGACCGTTTGCGCCCATTGATGATGGCCGCGACCTCATTGCCCGGCCCGAAACCGTGGGCCATGGCAAAACTCTCATCCACCAGCACTTCACGGGGGTGGTTGCGTTCCGGCCAGCGGCCATCACGCAACACAACATCATTGATCGCAGGCCGGCCATGCTCGGGCAGCGAGACCATCCGGCCCGTGGCAGGCTCAATCATGCCCGGCACATCCAGCGTCACATCCACGAAGATCCGCGTCTCGACGGACGCGACACCCGGCACCCGCGCCAGATCATCCTTCAGCTTCTCCGGCGCCCGCTTCATCGGCACCCAGACATCCGCAAAGCGGTACCGCTCATAATACGCGTCCCGCGTCGCTTCGAGAGATCCGAGCATTCCGTACATCATCACCAGCACGGCCACCCCGGCACCGATGACCGCAGCGATAGCCAGAGCCTGGCCGCGTACCCGCCACAGCTCACGCAGCACTTTCTTGTCCAGGGGGTGCAGGAGGCTGTGGAACATGGCCTCCCCGCCTACCAGGAAATCTCACGCGCCGGCTTGCGCTCGGCATTCACGCGGACTTGTGCAATCGCGCCATCGGCGAAGCTCACAACCCGATGAGCCATGTCGGCAATCGATGCGTTATGGGTGATCACCGCCGTGGTGGTTCCAAGCTCGGCGTTTACCCGCTCAATGGCATCCAGCACGATGACACCCGTCTCGGAATCAAGCGCGCCCGTCGGCTCGTCGCAGAGAAGCACGTCCGGCCGCTTGGCAATCGCGCGGGCAATCGCCACACGCTGCTGCTCACCACCCGATAACTGAGCCGGGAAATGATCCATCCGCGGCTCAAGCCCAACCAGCGCCAACGCGTCACGGGCATCCATTGGCTCGCGGGCAATCTCCGTCACCAGTTCGACATTCTCGCGAGCTGTAAGACTTGGCACCAGATTGTAAAACTGAAAGACAAAGCCCACACTGTCGCGGCGGTAGCGCGTCAACAGCCGCTCACCCGCAGCCGTGAGTTCAATATCCCGAAACCACACACGCCCTTCGGTCGGCGTATCGAGCCCGCCAAGGATATTAAGCAGTGTCGATTTGCCGCTGCCGGATGGCCCCAGCAGCACCGCGAATTCACCCTCGTAGAGTTCGAGATCAACACCGCGCAGAGCATGCACCTGCACATCACCGGTATCATACACCTTGGTGATGCCCTTGGTGCGAAAGGTAATCTGCGGATCGGACACCTGGTCCGGAGCAGCTGCAGCCATGACAGTCTCCCTCTGACAGAGACCTTCCCGCCTTACGTGGCGCTGCGCAAGATATCGTCGACCACGCGTTCCAGATCTTTCAGCGATGCGCAGCTCTGCGACCGATGGCTGAACGGTTTGAGCTTGAGCATTTCGCTGTCGCCCGTGCCCCACAATCCCTCTGCCTCCGGATTGAGGATGATCACCCGCTTCGCCCGCTGATAGATCAGTTTCATGATGTCCGTTCGCGGATCGGTGAAGTTCGAGCGGCCATCCCCCAGGAGAATGACCGTCGTCTTGTTGTTGATGTCGTTCAGCGCCAGATCTGAAAAATCCTGCAGCGACGCGCCATAATCCGTCGAGCCGTTTCCGTACTCTTTCAGGATCAGGGGAATGGCCTGTTCGATGTCGTGTTGCTCGAAGAGGTCAGTGACCTCACCCAGATGCCCTGAAAAGGCAAAGGAGCGCACCTTCGGCATCACCTCGCCGAGGGAATAAAGAAACATCAGCAGGAAGCGCGCCACGGTTGAGACCGAACCGGAGACATCGCAGATCGCCATGACTTCAGGCCTGTCGACCTTGCGGCGCTTCCAGTGCGTATCAAACAGAATGCCGTCGAAAGCCACGTTGTGACGGATGGTCCGGCGCACATCCAGTTGGCCGCGCCGGGCCCGCTTCCTGCGGCGCGAATGCAGCGAGATCAGCTTTTTCGCCATCTTCTGCACCAGCCCCCGCATCATCGCGAAGTCACGCATTTCAACATTTGTCAGGCGAATGCTCTCGAGCACTTCCTCGCGCAGCTTGCGGCCTTCATTCTGCGCATGGAGCTGCAGATTGCGCTCGACATAGTCATCAACGTCCTGGCGAACCATTTCGCGCAGCCCCTTGAGGCGCTCCACACCCGGCCCGCCTGGCCCTTCCGCACGCTCGGCGGCGATTATCTGGTCGGTGATTTCCTGCGCCCCGATCGCATCCATGATGCGGCGGCCATAAAGCCCGCGTTGCGTGAAGAAACGAATGTTCCGTATGCCCACGCGTTCGCCGGCCTGGGCAATTGCCATTGCCAGCGCCGTGCGGTCTCCGGTGCGGAGGATTTCCATAAGGCTCTGAGGCGGCAGCGCGGCGGTGCCTTCCTGATCCTCTTCAACGCCATCGGCATTTCCGGGCTGTCCATCCGGCGGTCCGCCCGCCGATGGCGGCCCGTCGTCGCTCTCCCCGCCGGCGCCACCGGCTGCGCCGCTGCCGGCCGCCTCCTGGTCCTCCGGGCTGTCGTCGTCCGTGCCATCACCGTCCGGCTGATCGTCGGAATTGTCATTGGCCTCGTCGAAATCGGAGAAGGACGTGCTGTTTTCCATCATCTCGAAAGCAAAGAACCGCTCGAAGACCTCTTCGAAACTGGCCTTTTCCTCCGGCGTCTTCGCAAGCGCCAGCGAGAGGGTCGTTTTCAGCAGAACACGGTCGCCATATCCGATCTGATCGAGCGCCTGCATCGCATCCAGCGTCTCTGCCGGAGAAACCTGCACATCTGAGGCTCGAAGAGCATCCACGAATGACGTCACGACGCGGGACAAAACACACCACCAATTCAACCATAAGTCGCAATTTAACGACTTCTTAACCGCAAAAAGAGCAGCCTCCCCGCAATACAACTGGAGGTTGCAAATGCTATGTGCCGACCCGACACGAACCACCCACCGCCGCATGGCCATATTGCTCTGCGCCACAGCCGGTCTTGTGAGCATATCCTCACCAGCACTGGCATCAGCAGGCTGTGACGCCGCCAACGCAGGACAGTATGACCTGTCTGGCGGCAGTCTGGCCAATCTTAACACGACACTTTCAGCCAATTTCGACGCAGGCGATGAACTGGTCATCACGGCAGCAGGGTCGCCACTTCTCGCATCTGTCACCACTCTGGGAACCAATCAGAACCTCTTCCTGTCCGTGGGCCCCGGATCCACAACGGTTGAACTTGGCGGTGGCGTCACCGGCCTTGTCTCGGTCCTGACCACCGCGATTTTCCAGTCCGCAACCCTCACCATTCGCTGCAACGCAGTGGGTGGTGGCGGTGGCGGTGGCGGTGGCGGAGGCGGCGGTGGCGGTGGCGGCGGTGGCGGTGGCGGTGGCGGCGGTGGCACCACCACCCTGTCCCCCGGCGATCAGTCCCGGATCATCACGGCACTGAGCCACGGATTGTCAGCCGGCAAGATGTCAAACGTGCCGTCCGGCTTCCCGGGAACCCTCAACACCAGGCTTGGCCGGCTCAGCCGGTCTCGATCCATCCAGTGCGACCTTGCATCTGCCAATCGGCATCGCAACAGCATCCTTGCCCGCGCTTTCGGTATCTCTAGCCAGGACAGTTCGGGCAGCAGCTCTGGCAATACCGGGTGCGCCAGCTCTCCGGCTCCCATCAGCATCGACACACCGGAAAAGTCAGCCCGCCTGGACAACTGGCTCAAGGCGCAGGGACTTGAAGCAGAATGGAACGAGGTCAATGCCCGAATCCAGCGGCTGGAGAAGCAGCTTGCCGGCAAAGAACGGGTAAGCCGTCCGGCTCGGCGAAATACACCCCCAACCCAATTCACAAGCGTGCCGATGAGCCATTCTGCTGCTCACGCCATCGGGCTCCGAGGCGCGATCATGGAGACGGAGCGGGTTCCTGCGTTCATCATCGCCGTCAGCAAGCGCACGGACGATGAGAGCGAACCACAGGTTGCCCGGCTGCCTCAAATGCTGGGCCTGAAAGGGTCTATCAGCGCCGGCAGAACAATCAGCCTCGAGTTTTCAACCGATGCCCTTCTCGCGGAAAAAGTGGCTGCCGCTCAAGCCAACGCATCCGCCGCGCCTGACAGCCTTTCGCTCTTCGGGATGGACACAAACATCTGGGCGCGGGCACAGGTATCATTGTTGGACGGCGATGATCGCCGCGGCATTAACGGCCAATCTGTCCACGCCCAGGGCGGGCTAAGCCTCGCCCTGACGGACCGTCTGCTTGTTGGCCTGTTCGGGAGTTATTTCAGCGGCGACGGATCAAACGAGATCCTGCTGACAGATATCGAGCAAACGCAGTATGGGGGCGGCGCCCATCTCCGTGCCCACCTGTTCGATACGGTCTACGGAAACCTTCTTGGTACTTACGAAACAGGCACTCAGACCATCTCTGTCATCGCATCCACCGGGGAAGCAGACCTGGAAGAATGGAGTGTCGGCGGTTCCATAGACGGCACCATTCATGCCGACGACGGCAGTGTGATTGCGCCTTATCTATCGGTCATGCGGGAAGTCAGGGAACGTGACGCGTATACAGATGGCGCGGGCCGCATCATCCCAGGCGGCAAGGGCACCAATCTCTGGCTTGGCGGCGGCCTCACCGCCGCGCATACGCGGCAGCTGTTCAACAGCTGGATCAGCGAGATCACACCCCGCGCAGGTGTGGACACACGCTACTACCTGAGCCGACAGGGCTATGATCTGGACCTGGAAGGTTTCAGCAACGACACAAGCGCCTGGTCTGTTTCTCCCCGCGCGGGGGTCACGCTGGCGACGCGCAGCGGCCAGCAACTATCCATAGACGCAGGCATCAGTCATTTCGGCCAGGATACCATCGGATACAATGGCATGGTCACATTGTCGTCGCCGCTATGACCGGGGCACTATCGCAAGATCGACAGCCCTGACACTGCTCAGACAGCATCCTTCGCCCGGCGCAACATGCCGGAGATCTCGGTGTCGACACTCTCGATATCGTCCTCGAACTTGAGGAGCAGGTTGAGCGTGTTGCGCACAAGCGCCTCGTCCAGTTCATCCGTATGCAGAAGCATTAGCGCACGGGCCCAGTCGATGGTCTCGCTCACCGCCGGCAGTTTTTTGATGGTCTTCGTGCGCAGCTCTTGCACAAAAGCCACGAGCTGCTTCAGCAGGGACTCAGGCACCCCGGGCACGCGCTTGTCGATGATCTTCATCTCAAGCGCCTGGTCCGGGAACGAGATGTAAAGATGCAGGCAACGGCGCTTCAGCGCGTCACCTACCTCACGCGTGTTGTTTGAGGTCAGGAAGACAACAGGCTTCACATCCGCCTTGACCGTGCCGATTTCCGGCACAGTCACCTGGAAGTCCGACAGGATCTCCAGCAGGAAGGCCTCGAACTCCTGGTCAGACTTGTCGATCTCATCCACCAGCAACACACCGCCATCCGGCACCTGCAGCGCCTTCAGAAGCGGCCGCGGCTCCAGGAACTCCGGCGAGAAGAACGTGTCGTCGAACTCATGCAGCCGGTCCATGGCATCTGAAATGCCGTCAGTTCCAACCATCAGGTCAGCCAGCTTGTCTTTCAGGACCTGCGTATAGAGAAGCTGCTTGCCGTACTTCCACTCGTATAGCGCCTTGGCCTCGTCCAGCCCTTCATAACACTGCAGGCGGATGAGTTCGCGCCCCAGATGAGCCGCGGTTGCCTTCGCAAGCTCCGTCTTGCCCACGCCGGGAGGGCCTTCAACAAGGATCGGTTTGTCCAGCGCGCGCGCAAGATAGACGGCGGTGGCAATATGGAAATTGGCTACATACCCCCCGGCTTCGAAGCCGGACTGTATTGCAGCGATCTCGGCCTGTGCCGCCTCTGACTTGATGTGATCGGTCACGGAATACGTTCTCTGGACTATGTCGCGTTCGCCAAAGGGCATACGCGAGGGCAGGCGATCCGGCAATGGTGCTTTTGCAAAGCCCTTTGCAAATGCGCCGCATGCGATCACCCGGCCGCCATAAGCAGATGATGCGTGAATGCAAGACTCGCATAGCCCGCCAAGCTGACTAGAATGCCCGCCAATCCTTCCGGGGCAGCCCCACCGGCCTTGCCCCGCATTTCCAAGAACAAGCGCCAGCCCCCTCCGGCCGGCCCAACAGGGAGCCCATCGGATGACCGCCATCAATGACGTCACCACTCTCACCCGCGACGGCGACATCGCCATCGTTACCCTCAACTCACCGCCGGTGAACGCCCTCTCCGCCAAGGTCCGCGAGGGACTGTTTGAAGGCTTCAAGCAGGCAATCGCCGACGACCAGGCCAAGGCCATCGTCCTGATCTGCGAAGGCCGCACCTTCATTGCCGGCGCGGACATTACGGAGTTCGGTCAGGCCCCCAAGGGTCCGGGACTGCATGAAGTGCAGCAGATGATCGAAGACGCGCCCAAGCCGGTCGTCGCAGCCATCCACGGCACCGCGCTGGGCGGCGGTCTGGAAGTGGCGCTGGTCTGCCACTATCGGGTGGCTGTTCCTTCCGCGAAAATGGGCCTGCCGGAGGTGAATCTCGGCTTGCTGCCCGGAGCCGGCGGCACCCAACGCCTGCCCCGCGTGACCGGCGTCGAGAAGGCACTCGAAATGATGACCTCGGGCCGCCACGCATCCGCCAAGGAAGCCAAGGAAAGCGGCCTTGCGGATGAAATCGTCGAAGAAGGAAAGCTGCTGGACGGCGCCGTCGCCTTCGCGCGCAAGGCCGTGGCCGAGAACTGGCCGCTGGTAAAGATTCGCGAGCGCGACGACAAGGTTGCAGAAGCCCGCGGCAAGCCGGAAGTCTTCGAAGCTTTCCGCAAGTCCGTCGCCCGCAAGACGCGCGGCTTCCTGGCGCCGGAATACAACATCCAGTGCATCGAAGCCGCTGTGAACCTGCCATTCGACGAAGGCATGAAAGTGGAAGCAAAGCTCTTCCGCGAACTCGTCACCGGCAGCCAGTCTGCCGCCCAGCGCCACGTCTTCTTTGCCGAACGCCAGGTGGCTAAAATCCCGGACGTGCCGAAGGAAACGCCGCTCATCGACATCAAGTCCGTCGGCATCATCGGCGCCGGCACCATGGGTGGCGGCATCGCGATGAACTTCGCCAATGCCGGCATCCCGGTAACCATCATCGAGCAGTCGCAGGATCGTCTGGACGCAGGCCTCGGTGTCGTCCGCAAGAACTACGAGAACTCGGCAAAGAAGGGCCGCTTCTCGATGGACGAAGTCGAAAAGCGCATGGGCCTGCTGCAGGGCTCGACCAGTCTTGAAGACCTGGCCGACAAGGATCTCGTCATCGAAGCCATCTTCGAGAACATGGACGTGAAGAAGGACGTGTTCGGCAAGCTCGACAAGATCGTCAAGCAGGGCGCCATCCTTGCCACCAACACGTCCGCGCTGGATATCGATGAGATCGCCACCGCCACGTCCCGCCCGGAAGCAGTTATCGGCCTGCACTTCTTCTCGCCGGCCAATGTGATGAAGCTTCTGGAGATCGTTCGCGCCGACAAGACCTCTAAGGAAGTGATCGCCACCTCCATGGCGCTGTCCAAGAAGATCGGCAAGATTGGCGTTCTCGTGGGCGTGTGCCCCGGCTTCGTCGGCAACCGCCTGCTGGCCCAGCGCCAGCGCGAGGCAAACAAGCTCATCCTGGAAGGCGCCATGCCGTGGGATGTGGACCGGGTTCTCTTTGGCTTCGGCCTGCCCATGGGTCCGTTCGCCATGTCCGACCTCGCGGGCCTCGACCTTGGCTGGAACAAGGAAACCTCCAAGGGCGAAACCCTGCGGGACCTGCTCTGCGAGCGCGACCGCCGTGGCCAGAAGACCGGCGCAGGTTTCTACGATTATGACGAGAACCGCACCCCGTCACCTTCCAAGGAAGTGGAAGAGCTTATCCGTCAGTATGCGGAAGAGCGACAGTTCCAGCAGCGCGACATCTCCGACCAGGAAATCCTCGAACGCTGCCTCTATCCGATGGTGAACGAGGGGGCGAAGATCCTCGAAGAAGGCAAGGCCATCCGCACGTCCGACATCGATATCGTGTGGATCATGGGCTATGGCTGGCCGCGTTATGAGGGCGGCCCGATGTGGTGGGGCGAGAACGTTGTCGGCCTCGACAAGGTCCTGGCCAAGATGAAGGAGTGGGACGCCGCCGATACCAGCGGCACCGGTGTCTTCAAGCCGTCAGCCCTGCTTGAGAAGGCCGTTGCCGATAAGGTGTCCCTTCAGAAGGCCCTTGAAGGCTGATGGCATCCGTCTCCACAAAGCTGGCCCTCTATGACCTCGAAGGTCGTGATGGCCGCCGCTTGAGCCCCTTTTGCTGGCGCACGAAATATGCGCTGGCGCATAAGGGGCTCGAGTGGGAGGACCGGCCGGTGGGCTTTGGTGAGATCCAGTCCATAGGCGACGGCTCCCACCGCACGGTGCCGGTGCTCGATCATGACGGGAAGCTGATCGGTGACAGCTGGAAGATCGCGGTCTATCTCGACCAGACCTTCCAGGACGCACCGCCTATCTTCCCCAGCCTCGACGCGCTGCACTACGCGCAGTTCGTCGAGCGCTGGCTGTTCACCCAGGTGTTCACCGCCATGTTCCCGGCCCTGGTGCGTCAGATCCACGAGCATGCAAAGCCTGAGGATCAGGACTATGTCCGCCGCAGCCGCGAGCTGCAACTGGGCGGCATGAGCTTGGAAGATGCTGAGAAACGGGGCGCCGAAGGCCTGGGCGCGATGGCGGTGGCATTGGCGCCCCTGCGCGCCAAGCTGGCCGACATGCCCTATCTGAACGGCAATGAGCCGGGATACGCCGACATTGTCGCGGCGAGCACCTTCATGTGGGCCCGCGCGGTCTACCCCAAGAAGCTGTTCCCGCCGAACGACACTGTCATTCCATGGTTCAAGAGCATTCTTGAAATGCATGGCGCGCTTGGCCGCTCAGCACCGGGATATGACATCACCGGCGCCTGACGGACCAGCCGCAGCGCAGGTTTGAGACAGGGCGGCACCCCTAGCGGGCAGCCGCCCTTATCTTTTTAAGAAGCGAAGCCGTTGCGAACCCGTCCTGCGGCTGGCCGAGGCGGGCCTGGAACTGGCGAATGGCCTTGCGGGTCATCGGCCCGATGATGCCGTCCACGCCGCCCGTATCAAGGCCGATCTGCGTCAGCTTGCGCTGCATCTCCTGCGCCTCGCTCACCGTCAGGGGCCGTTCATCCGTCGGCCATGAACGGGTAATGGGCGCATCACCGGCAAAGTGCTTGGATAGATAGGACACGGCCATCGCATAGGCCGTTGCATTGTTGTAGCGCAGGATCGTCTTGAAGTTCGGGTAGGCGAGAAAGGCTGGCCCCTTGAAGCCCGCAGGAATGATCAGATAGGTTTCAAGCCCTCGCTCCCGAGCCGGCAGTTCGGCCCCGCTCACGGTCTGCACTCCCAGCGTCTGCCATTCCGCGCCCGTCTTGGTGATACCGCGGTCCGCCAGCGCGTAGTCGAACCCCATCGGCAGCACGACCTCGCGCACGGGCGCATCACCCTTGTCCCAGCCGGAGGCCTTCAGATAATTAGCGGCAGACGCCAGTGCATCCGCATGGCTTTCCCAGATATTGCGTTTGCCATCCCCATCGAAATCCACGGCATGCTCAAGATAGGTCGTGGGAATGAACTGGGTGTGGCCCATCGCGCCAGCCCAGGAGCCATTCATGGCTTCCGGCGAGATGTCGCCATTCTCGAGGATCTTGAGGGCGGCAAGAAGCTGCGTCCTGCCGAAGTCGGCGCGCCGCCCTTCAAAGGCAAGGGTCGTCAGAGACCTGATGACATTCCGGCTACCGGTGAAGGTGCCGTAATGGGTCTCAAGCCCCCAGATCGCTGCCAGCACTTCCCGCTCAACGCCATATTTTGCTTCGAGCTTGTCAAACAGGGTGCGGTTTGCCGCAAGCTGGGCTTCCCCATCGGCCTTGCGTTTGTCCGAAAGCGCCGAACCCAGATAGTCCCAGATGGGTCGCACGAATTCCGGTTGCTTCTGGTTGAGCTCCAGCACCTTCACATCAAGGGTGATGCCCTTGAACGCCGCATTAAAGGTCCGGGCACTGATCCCCGCCTCAAGCGCCTCTGCGCGGAATGCTGTCAGCCATGCTGCAAGGCGGTCTTCCATCTCCGCCGTCACCACCACGTCATCCGCCACCGGCGCCATCTGTTGCGCCTGCACCGGTGCACCTGCCAGAGCTGCCATACCTGTAGCCAGAGCCGCTACGAAATAGCCGGACGTAAGGAGACCTGAATTAAGGCCGTTTCGTGCTGATTTCCGCCGCATCGATTTGTCTTTCCACCCTCAACTTGCTGAGCCTGCCGCAGGCCGCGCGCCACATTACGGCAAGCAAACTCACAATTCACTGTGGCAATTCTATGCGCCAAAGAGAGCACGATCGGGCCCGCTCGCTGGGGCGCAACCTGTGCGCCTTGCCGCGCGCGACAAAGCCATGGCACAAACCGGCAATCCAGTTGAGCGGCTCTCATCCGCGTCCTGCCCGGAAGGCATGTCATGTCCAAGAAAGTTCGCAAGGTCGTATTTCCCGTCGCCGGTCTCGGCACCCGCTTTCTGCCGGCGACAAAGTCCGTCCCGAAAGAAATGCTGCCGGTAGTCGACCGCCCGCTCATTCAGTATGCGGTGGATGAAGCCAAGGAAGCCGGCATCGAACACTTCATTTTTGTGACCGGGCGCGGCAAGACTGCGATTGCGGACTATTTCGACCATGCCTACGAGCTGGAACAGACGCTTTCCTCCAAGGGCAAGACACAGGCCCTCAACATGCTCACTGAGATGCGCCCGCGTGCCGGTGCCGCGTCATTCCTGCGCCAGCAGGAGCCGGCAGGTCTCGGCCACGCTGTATGGTGCGCCCGCGATCTTGTGGGCGATGAGCCTTTTGCCGTCATCCTCGCCGATGAACTGCTTAAGTCTTCCCCCGGCTGCCTGGCTCAGATGGTGGAAGCTTACGAGCGCACCCAGGGCAATGTCGTCGGTCTCGTGGATGTCCCCAAGGAGCACACGGATCGGTACGGTGTCATCAAGCCCGGCGCGCGCGACGGGAAACTCGTTGAAGTGTCCGGCATGATCGAAAAGCCGAAGCCGGATGCAGCCCCGTCAACGCTGGCACTTGTCGGCCGTTACATCCTGCAGCCATCCGTATTCGACCATCTGGCCCGCCAGGACCGCGGCGCGGGTGGTGAAATCCAGTTGACCGACGCAATGGCGCGCCTGATCGGCAACGAGCCTTTCCATGGCCTCGAATTCGACGGGACCCGTTTCGACTGCGGTAACAAAGTGGGCTTCATGGCAGCCAATGTGGCCTACGCGCTGGAGCGCGAGGACATGGCCGACGAACTGCGCGCCTATCTGCGCTCCGTAATCTGACGATTTCTTTCAGCGGCAGTCTCGCCGCACTCTGACGAGTCCGCGGCTGAAGAAGCCGCCCATCTGATAAGGATGCGCCATGCGCGTTGCAATGATTGGCACAGGCTATGTCGGCCTGGTCTCCGGTGCCTGCTTCTCCGACTTCGGCCACGAAGTGATTTGCGTCGACAAGGATGAAAGCAAGATCGAAGCGCTCAAGCGCGGCGAGATCCCCATCTACGAGCCCGGCCTGGATGTGCTTGTGAACGGCAACATGCGTGTTGGCCGCCTGAGCTTCACTTCTGACCTCGCAACCGCCGTGCCGGACGCCGATGCGGTCTTCATCGCCGTTGGCACGCCGTCCCGCCGCGGCGACGGCCACGCAGACCTGTCCTATGTTTTTGCTGCCGCGCAGGAGATTGCGCCGCTGCTCAAGGACTACACAGTCGTCGTGACCAAATCGACCGTCCCCGTGGGGACCGGCGACGAGGTGGAGCGCCTGATCCGGGAAACCGCGCCTGACGCCGCTTTCGACGTGGCTTCGAACCCCGAGTTTCTCCGCGAAGGCTCAGCCATCGAGGATTTCAAGCGCCCTGACCGCGTTGTCGTCGGCACCACGTCCGAACGGGCACGGGACGTCATGCGCGAACTCTATCGCCCGCTGTTCCTGCGTGAGACCCCGATGGTGATGACCAATCGCCAGACGTCCGAACTCATCAAATATGCAGGCAACGCGTTTCTCGCGACGAAGATCACCTTCATCAACGAGATGGCTGACATCTGCGAGAAGGTCGACGCCAATATTCAGGACGTTGCAAAGGGCATCGGCCTTGATGGCCGCATCGGCAAGCTGTTCCTGCATGCGGGCCCGGGCTATGGCGGCTCGTGTTTCCCGAAGGATACGCTTGCCCTTGTGAAGACAGCTGAGGATGTGGGTGCACCGACCAAGATCGTGAATTCGGTCGTTGAAGTGAATGCCGACCGCAAGAAGCGGATGGCAACGAAAATCATCGAGGCCGCAGGCGGATCCGTTGACGGCAAGAAGATTGCCGTCCTGGGCGTCACCTTCAAGCCCAACACGGATGACATGCGCGACAGTCCGAGCCTCGACATCATCCCGATCCTGCAGGAAAAGGGCGCAACCATCCGCGCCTTCGATCCTGCCGGCATGGAAGAAGCCGGACGCCTGCTGCCGGGCGTGGACTGGTGCGAGAACGCCTATGACACCATCGCCGGTGCGGACATTCTGGTGATCCTCACCGAATGGAACGAGTTTCGTGCACTGCAATGGGACCGCGTGGCGGACGCCATGCCCGGGCGGCTCGTGGTCGATCTGCGTAACATCTATTTTCCGCATGAAGTGGCCCGCCAGGGCTTCACCTATCACTCCATCGGTCGCTCGCCCGCCGAAGCGGAGTAGCCGCGCGAAAGACGCTCGCAGACTTTTGCCGCATTTGCGCGATAGGCAGGAACTGACCCCACACCGACACGCCCGTGTCACCTGAAATGTTGCGGAGCCCCCATGCAGACCTTCCCCTGGCTCAAATCCATCTGCGCCGCTGTCCTTCTCACCGCTGTGTCACTCCAGGCCGCCTCGGCCGCGCCGGCGGAGGACGCTCAGAAATTCATCCGCGACGGCGTTGATCAGGCCCTCACCATCCTCCAGGAAACCGGGCCCGAAGATCCTGCCCGGTCAAGCCGCTTCCGGGGGTTTGTCGATGACGTGATTGATACCCGCTCGGTTGCCCTGTTCACGCTCGGTCACTACCGCAAGGGGGCGGACCCGGCACTTGTCAATGCATTCGTCCAGGGCTTCAAGGCCTACGCCACTGCCAGCTATGAAAGCCAGCTCGGCCTTTATGGCGGCCAGACCATCACCGTAGGAGATGCGATTGCGCGCTCCGACACCGATGTTCTGGTGAAAGGCACCATCAATAACAAGGCCGGTGAGGCCGTCGCTGATGTGGCATTCCGCGTGCTTGATACGCCCCGGGGCATGCGCCTGTTCGATGCCCAGGTAGAAGGCATTTGGCTGGCCGTGGAGCAGCGCAACCAGTTCGGTTCATATCTCGCCCAGCACAATGGCGACCTGCAGGCGCTGATTGACTTCCTGGCCGATGAAACAGCGCGTCTGCGCGCGAAGTCACCCGACGTCGCCGTTAACGGCTGACCTCGGCACGGCAGAAGTAGAACTTGTCAGGCAGGCGGAGCTTACTCCGCCGCCTGTACCTCCCGCACACGACCGTAAACGTCATCGAACCGCACGATGTCGTCTTCGCCCAGATAGCTGCCCGACTGCACCTCAATGATGGAGAGCGGCATCTTGCCGGGGTTCTCCAGCCTGTGGGTGGCCCCAATGGGGATGTAGACGGACTCATTCTCTGAAAGCAGGCGGGTATCGTCACCGACGGTTACCCGCGCGGTGCCGTTGACCACCACCCAGTGCTCGGCCCGATGATGGTGCATCTGCAGGGAAATGGCCGCACCCGGCTTGATCATCAAATGCTTCACCTGATGGCGTTCGCCCGTGTCCAGCCCCTCATAGAAGCCCCAGGGCCGGTGGACGCGTGCATGCACTTCATGTTCGGCACGCCCCTCCGCCTTGAGCCGCGCCACCACGGCCTTGACGTCCTGAACCTTGTCACGACGGGCAACAAGCACGGCGTCTGAAGTTTCCACCACAATCAGGTCATCCACCCCAATGGTGGCGACCAGACGGGACTCTGCGCGGATGAAGGTGTTCTGCGTCTCCTGCATGACCGCGTCTCCGCTGACGACATTGCCATGGGCATCCTTGTCACCGATGTCCCACAGCGCGGTCCAGGAGCCGACATCGCTCCAACCGATATCAGCGGGCACCACGACGGCATCCTTCGTGTGTTCCATTACCGCATAATCAATGCTGTCGGACGGGCACAACTCGAAGGCTTCAGCCGACAGACGCAGGAAATCGAGGTCGAGCCTGCCGGTGGTGACGGCCCGAGCCGCGTGGCGCCAGATATCAGGCGCCAGGGCTTCCAGTTCCCGGATCATCCGGTCAGCGCGGAACAGGAAGATGCCCGCGTTCCAGAAATATCCGCCAGCATCAAGGTAATCACGCGCAGTGTCTGCATCCGGCTTTTCAACAAAAGCATCTACCGCAAAACCGCCCTCGCCGGCTGCCTCACCTGCGCGGATATAGCCAAAGCCCGTTTCCGGCGCATCCGGCACGATACCGAAAGTGACGAGCTTGCCCTCTTCGGCAAGCCCTGCGCCCTGAGCGATCACATCAAGGAACAGATCCGGCCGGGCAATGTGATGGTCGGCCGGCAGCACAAGCAGCAATTCTTCCGGATCGTGCGCCGCACACAGGGCTGCAGCTGCCGCAATGGCAGGAGCAGTGTTCCGACCGACGGGCTCAAGGACTTCCACTTCCGGCGAAATGCCTACCTGCTGGAGTTCCGATGCAACGGTAAAGCGGTGCTCCTCGTTGCACACCACCACCGGCGGCAGAAAGCGCTCGCTATCCGATACCCGCAGGGCGGTTTCCTGGATCATGGTGCGCTCAGAGGTGAGCGGCATGAACTGCTTGGGATGCAGAGCCCGCGAGGTCGGCCACAGCCGCGTACCGGCTCCCCCGGACAGAATGATCGGGCGGATCGCTTTCATTGGTCGGATGTCCCCTTGCTGGACGCAGACGGGCCCTGAATGAGGGCCGCGAGACTCCTAGCACGAATCAGGCCGCATGCAGCACAGCTTCGCAGTGTCCCGCACCGGCACACCCACTGCCCCATTGCGGATCGCCAAAAGTTAACGCACCCGCGCGTAGAGCGGGTGACAGGCGCTCAGCCTTACACCCATGTCGGGCAAAAATTTCACTCAACACACTGAATTTAAAAGGAAAACGCCAACTTCACTGCCAGGCAGGCATCACTGGCACGCGGCTTGATCCCTCAAGGGCAGACGTTAACGCGCTTGAGGAGACATCCCCCCAATGTCCGCGCTCCCGAAGACCAACGCCACCGCCCTTCCCTACGGCTCTGTCGACGTAACCGACCGGGCACCAAACCGGTATGTGATGCGCCGCGAGGGTGCTTACGCCGGATCTGTGGGCCCTGTTGCCCTGCCCGTTTACGGCACCGCGGAAATCACCGATTTCGCCCCGGCTGAAGCTCAGCCGGCGCTCGCGGAAAGCGCGGTGCGCAACGCGGCCATCCGGGTTCTGGATGTTCTGGGGTCCATGGCCGGCCTGCTGCTTGCCTCGCCGATTCTGCTGGTTCTTGCGCTCCTTATTCGCCGCGACGGCGGCAAGGCGCTGTTCAGCCAGATTCGCGTCGGTAAGGATGGGGTTGGGTTCCAGTGCTACAAGATGCGCTCCATGGCGTCCGATGCTGAGGCGCGTCTCTCCTCGCTACTGGAGTCCGACCCGCAGGCCGCTGCGGAATGGGCCGAGCATCGCAAGCTTCGCAACGACCCGCGCATCACCCCGCTGGGCCACTTCATCCGCAAGACCAGCCTAGATGAGCTGCCGCAGCTGTGGAACGTGCTGAAGGGCGACATGAGCCTTGTTGGCCCGCGCCCCATCGTGCCGGATGAGCTGGCCATGTATGGCAAGGATGCCGCGGCCTATATGGCCCAGCGCCCTGGCCTGACCGGTCTGTGGCAGGTGTCCGGCCGCAGCGACTGTGACTACGAGACCCGCGTTGCCCTGGATATCGAGTGGAACAACCGCCGCACGGTGCTGTCCTATCTCGAAATCATCTTCAAGACGGTGCCCGCCGTGCTTGCCAAGGACGGCGCCTACTGATCACCGGGTGCTTGCCCTCCTTACGCATCGAGGCGCGCAAGGATTTCGTCGGCAATCGCCAGAGACGACGTGAGCCCGGGGGACTCAATTCCCAGAAGATTGACGAGGCCCGGCACACCGTGTGTGCCGGGTCCGTCTATGCGGAAATCCGCAGCCGGTGCGTCCGGCCCGCCCAGCTTGGGCCGGATACCTGAATAGGCCGGATGCAGGCTCCCCTCGCGCAGATCCGGCCAATAGCGCCGGATCGCCGCGTAAAAACCATCGGCCCGCGACGGATCAACGGTGTAGTCGATGCCGTCTACCCACTCCGTGTCAGGCCCGAAGCGGGCCTGTCCCCCCAAATCAAGCGTGAGGTGAACACCAAGTCCGGCTTCCTCCGGAACCGGATAGATCAAGCGATCAAATGGCGCCCGCCCTTCAAGACTGTAGTAGTTGCCTTTGCAATAATGGGCCTCGGGCACATGAGCTGGATCCAGTGCACCGATCATCCGGGCAATACCTGGCGCAAATAGTCCAGCGGCATTGATCAGCACACGGCAGGAAATCCGCGTTTCCTGACCGTCACCCGACGCACGCACCTGGAACCCATCGCCAGTAGCCTCGATGGCGTCGACCCTTGTGCCGAAGGCGAGCATACCGCCCGCATCCTCCATCTCGCCCTGAAGCGCGAGCATCAAACCGTGGCTATCAATGATGCCGGTTGATGATGAGAGAAGCGCTGCCCGGCAGGACAAGGCCGGCTCGAGCGCCACCGCCGCATCAGCATCGAGAAGAGACATGTCTTCGACACCATTGGCTTCCGCCTTGCCCAGGATAGTTTCGAGCTCCGGCACCTGAGCATCGCTAGTCGCAACAATCAGCTTGCCGCATCGCCGATGAGACACGCCACGGGCAGCACAATAGTCATAGAGTTTGCGTTTACCCTCCACGCACAGACGCGCCTTGAGAGACCCTTGTGGATAGTAGATACCCGCATGGATGACTTCGCTGTTGCGCGCACTTGTGTGACTGCCGATGAGTGTTTCCTGCTCGAGCACCACCACATCGTGGCCGGCAAGCGCCAGGGCACGTGCCGCCGCCAAGCCGATGACACCCGCCCCCACCACGATCGCATCTGTCGAATAGCTGTCAGACACCTAAATTACCTGCCGCCCGCACTCGTTTCTTGTGACCTGAGATACCCGCCTGCCCGGTGCTCAGGCAAGCATCCAGCCCTTGGGCGCGAGCCTGAATCGAAAAGGCCGGGCAAAAACCCGGCCTTCCCAAAGTCGATAATGAAGATCGTGGAGATCTTACTGGGCGAGAGCAAGCTCCTGCTCTTCATCACTGAAGCCACTGTTCAGATCGATCACGATGGCTGTGTAGCCTTCCGACAGAAGCTGGCCCAGGCGCTGGACCGAGCGGACCAGGACAACCTTGGTTTCCAGGCCACCCTCCGGCCCCGCAGCCGGGCTGATGAGGCCCAGCGTAAGCCCCTGCGGCAACACGATCTCGCCGGATTCAGAGATGAACGCGCCCTGCGGAAGCGTGAAGCCCTCAACGACAATCTGGTTTGCATCAGCATTGCTGGTGCCGATCACATTCTGGCCATTGACCGAGAGGGTACCACTGCCGGCGGTGCTCAGACTTGCTGGGCTACCGGTAACGCTACCGCCCTGCGCATTCACTGCGAATGAACCACCACTCAGGTTGGCATTCACCGTCTGGGCATTGATGGTACCGCTCTGGCTGGCGTTGATGTTACCGCTCACAGATTGACCGTTCAGAACCACCGTGGAACCAGAGATATTGCCGTTGATGCTCCCGCCGGAATTCACCGTGACGGGTGCGTTAGTGACGATCGGACCGTTTGCGTTCCCCCCAACACTGCTGTTGACACCGCCATTGGCATACAGCGTCTCGGTGCTGAACGTCTGGTCACCTGTCAGTTGAGAGGTAAATGCACCGGCCAATCGGACAGTATCGGCTTCAAAGTCGTCGCCGTTTGCGGTCATTGACCCAAGCAGGACACCAGCGGTGCCGGCATTCTGCAGAGTAACGTCACCATTGGACGATGCCGCACCAAGACCATTGCCAGCGCTGAAGCTCACTGACTGCCCGCCATTGGCCGTACCAAAGAGATTACCAAGGAAGGTAATCGCACCAGCGGCGGCGTTTGAGATGGTGGTATTGAAGGTCGTCAGGACCTGCGTAAGGCGCACGTCAGACCCGAATGTCAGGCTGTTGGCATTATAGTTGGCACCCGTCAGCACCTTCTGACCGGCGCCAGTCAGCGTCGTTGCACCCAGACGCGTCGTGTTGCCGAGTGAACCGACATTGGCTGCCCCCGCGGTGTTGACCACAAGCGTCTGGCCACCGGCAGTGGTGCCATTGATTGATGCCGCATTGAAGGCCGCACCACCGGTCGTTGTGAAGCTGGTGCTGCCGGAAAGAAGGATCGGTGCGGCAAAGTTGAACCCGTTGACCGACGAGCCCAGCGTGCCGGATACCGTCGTGCCCGCACCATTCAATGTCAGACCGTCAACCGACACATTTCCGAAGATGAAGTTAGCCTGACGGTTGGACACAACGTTCTCGGAGTAGTTGCCGTCGGCAACATTGACGAAGCCGCCGGTCACCAGTCCGTCGAGTGCCGCTTGGAAGTTGGGCAGCGCCTGACGCTCGTTGCCGAGGCCATTGCCGATCGCAAAGTCTTCAGCAGGCGAAACCGTGCTGTCGTCGTCCACGAAGATATGTGTGCGGTTTGCGAAGGCGAAACCACGGTCGAGAACTGTCCAGCCACCGTTGCTGGTGCTGAGCCCGAGAAGCTCAGCCTGGCGGGCGAGGTCGGCCGTCAGCGTTCCGGAATTGTCGATATTGGACAGATTGAGGACGACACCCCACTCATTGCCCAACGGCCCTTCGGAGTTGCCGGAGAGTTCACTGATCTGCCCCGGCCGCAGCAGAACGGCACCCTTGGTGTTCTCGATTCGGTTGTTGGTGATCGTGGCATCGCTGCCGTTAGAGACGTTGATGCCGCTGCGGATGTCGTGAATGTTGTTGTTGGTCACCACAATACCGCTGCGACCACCGCCAATATTGATCGCCATGCTGGAGCTCACGGACGGGTCAGTCCAGTCCACGTTCCGCCAATCGCCAACCACCGGGCCGATGAACTCAAGACCCGAAATGGTCACGTCATCAGCTGTCACGGTGAAACCGGTCTGCGTGTTCGCAACATTGATAACAGCGCCAGCCGAGCCCTGAACCGTCAGGCCAGTCTTGTTGACTGTGTTACCTGCAGCAAAGTTACCAGCCAGGACGTTGACCGTATCACCGTCATCTGCCGCGGTAATGGCCGTCTGGATGGACATGGCCTGCGTGCCGCCCCCAAACAGATTGCCCACACCAACGAAGAATTGGTCAGTAACGTCCGTACCATCCCAGCCCGCGACAGCGCTTGATCCCGGGTTCACGAGATTGACTGCGAAGTCGAGCGCTCCCTGCAGGGTCTCCTGGAAGAAGGTGAACTCATCGCCATCGGCGCGATGATCCGGATTTGCGACGACATGAGAGAAGCCAGCAAGGTTGAGCGTGCCGAAATCGTGGAGGGCGGATTCGTCTTCCGCGTACAATCCAATCCACTCATTGAAGCTGTTTAGCGACGCATCAATGTTAATGTTGGTCGACTGCTGATCGTAGTAGGTGTTGTTTTGGAACAGCGCAACACCACCCCAGTCATTTCCGAGCGTGGTCACGCCAGTAAGCGTCACATTGGCGCTATCGCCGATTTGTATGCCAGCGCCGGCGGTGGTCACGTTGTCATCGTCAACGGTGCGGCCATCGGCTGTGACATTGGTCAGCACAGCGCCGTTGACGCCGTTGAGATCGACTTCGGCGCGACCGGCACCGCGGCTGGTGACGTTGGTGAGGGTGAAGTTGTTGAGGCGGGCTGACGCATCCGGTCCGTTCGGCGACACCTTGATGCCGTAGCTATTGCCGGCATCTGCGGTCGCGCCATACAGGGTCAGGTCTTGAATCGTTACGTCGTCAGCCGAGACACTGATGCCGTAGCCGGAGCCTGCGCGCCAATCAATGATCGTTCCCGTCTGGCTTTGGCCTGCGAGGGTAAGAGCTTTGTCGATCACCACGTTTTCCGCGTACGTCCCATCCTGGACGTTGACGAAGCCGCCATGGACGACAGCCTCGATGCCGTCATTGATCGAACCCAGCGGCTGCCGCTGGTTACCCAATCCGTTTCCGAGGGCGAAATCATCCGCGGCGTTGAAACTGGAACCGGCGTTCACCTCAATATGCGAACGATTGCCGCCTGCGGTAGCCGTGATGAAGCCGTTTGACCCGTAGCGACGATCAAGAACCCGCATGCCGCCATTGCCGGACGACAGCGCCATGATGTCGACACCATACTGCACTTCATCAGTAGTCGGGTCTGCAGTGTAGCCCGCTGCAGTCACCCCGTTGAGGAAGACGATATCCCACTCATTTCCGGTCGAGCCAATCGTGTTGCCGGTCATGGTGATGTTGTCGCTACGGACAATGAAGGAGCCTTTGGTGTTGTCAAAGACGTTGCCGGTGGCCGTGGCAGAACTACCGCTGACGAAGGACACACCTGTGCGGATGTCGTGAATGTTGTTGCCGGAGATGGTGACACCGGAGGCATTGACGGTAATGCCGGTGCTGCTACTGAAGGCCGCATCACCCCAGTCAATCGTGGTAAACGCCCCCAGGCCGGCAATCGGGCCGACGATTTCGAAACCGGAAACCGTGGTGTTGTCACCGTTGACGGTGAAGCCGGTCTGCCCGTTGGCGACGGTGACGCGGGCTGCGCTGGCACCGTCAATGGTCAGGCCCGTTTTGGTGACGGTTGTGCCGGCGGCGTAATTCCCCGCAGCGACATTGACAGTGGCATTGTTGGCCGCCACGTCGACGCCGTCCTGGATGTCGACGCCGTTGGCGACGTTCACTGTGGTGCCCTGACCGGTCAGGGTCTGGCTGGCACCCAGGCTGATGTCGGCGTTGAGGTTGATGGTGAGGTCGTTATTGTTGTCCTGGTCATTCAGGGCCAGCGTCGTGCCGGTGCCCTGGGCGCTTGAATCGATCTCGGCATCAACGGTGATGGAATTGTTTGCTGCCAGCGTGACACCGGTCGTTGCCATCTGGTTGACGATTGTGGCGTTGGTGACCGTTGAGGCCGAAGGATCAATAGGGCCACCGTCAGCACCGGCAATAACAGTCAAATCGTCCGGGTCGATGGTCCAGTTACCGGCCTGACCATTCGGCGCCAGTGTAATGACGGTGATGCCGTCGTCGATGCGGACCGTCTTACCTGAGGTTTCGACGAAGCCGCCGTCGCCGGAGGTGGCGCCGCCCTTGGCGGTGAAGGTGCCGTTATAGGTGCCGGTGTCGTCGGCATAGGCGATGATGGTGCCGCCATTGCCGGTGGTGGTGGCGTCGGCTGAGAGGCTGGCTGTTGAGGTGGTGGTGATGGTGTCACCGGAGATGGAGATGGCACCGCCGCCGGTTGCGCCCGAGGCATCAAGCGCGCCGGCGATGGTGACGTCGTCGCCGCCGAGAATGATCTCGCCGCCGACCACAGTGGCGGAGGCAGCGCTGGTGATGCCGGAGACGTTGACCACGGAATCGATGATGGCGCCGGCAGCCTTGGCCGAAATGTCGATGATGCCGCCTTCGGCAACCACCTGACCGAGCTGTTCAGCGCGCGCGCCTTCGGCACCCAGGCCCAGCTCGATCAGCTGATCGCCCGCCAGGTCGATTGTGAATTCCTCACCTGCGGCAAGCGTAACCTTGCCGAGGCGCGCTCGGATGATGCCGTTATTGCGCACATGCGGGGCGACAAACGCCGCCAGGCCACCTTCGCGGATGGTGATATCACCGTCATTGATGACCGCGCCGCCACCGCCCGAGGTGAAGTCGATCCGGTTGCTGCCGGACATGAACTTTGACACATTGATATTGCCGGTGGACGCGACAAGGCCGGACACATCGACCCGCGCGCTTGCACCGAACATCACGCCATTGGGATTGAGAACCCAGACATTACCGTTGGCTGTCAGCCGGCCATTGATCTGGGTCGGGTCGGTGCTGGCATTGACCCGGTTTACGGCGATTGAGGACGATCCAGGCTGCGCAAAGTTCACATGCGCATCACTGCCGATATCGAAACTGCGCCAATCAATAACGGCGCGGTCGCTCGACTGGTTGACGTCAAGCCGCGCACCGCTCTGCGAGACCGTTGCAGCACCCCCGACGACATTGCCGCCCTGAGGCAGCGTATTGGGGTCAATCGCATGAGCTGCGGTCGGGACAGCCACGAGCGCAGCAATGGCGCTGAGAGCCGTACCGGGACGCGAAAGGGCCGTGGTGCCCATGGCGAAACTGCGTGATTTTGGCTGGATACTCATGGTCGTCCACCTCCTTGAACGGGGCCGGCGCCATGTGCGGCCAGGCCCACTGCGCTGTCGCGCAGATTTCGAAAAAACCGTCAGGCACACTCGGCAAAGGCCGGGGCAGCCCGACTCCCCAAACAGCTAGAAACTCGAACTCACAGAAAAGAAGACACGCAGGTCGCGATCACGCTCTGCGGTAATGTCGTGACCGAAGGGCTTGGCGACATACACATTCACGTTGGCGCGCTCGGCAACGCCGAGGCGCACACCGAGACCGGCGGAACGGATGGTTTCCCGCTCCTCTTCCCCCGGCAGAAGCGTTACCTGGTCCACCGTGGCAATTTCATAGAACGTATAAAGCTCCGGGTTCTGAACAACGCTGGAGCTGTGCGGAATGTACCAGCTGGCCTCAGCCTTGCCCGCCAGGCCGTTTTCACCGGTAATTTCAGACGGGTCGAAGGCCCGGCCGTAATTGGTGCCGCCGAAGCCGACTTCTTCGCCTGCCAGCAGATCTTCGTTGAAGGATGTCTGAGCCGCAGCGCCGACCAGAAGTCCGAACTCGTTCCACAACGGCTGCCAGCGGCTTACCTCTACGTTGAGACGTGAAAACTCGCTATCGGCGTTCACGCGCGACAGATTCCCGTCGCTGCGCTTGGACCCGTTGAAGGCGGTAACGCCCTGGGTGAAGGTCACCTGGCCACTGTTGGACCCGCCCCAGCTATCCAGTGCGTTGACGAACACATCGGCCTTCACGCTCCGCAGCCGGTCTTCGAAGGTCGGCTTTACAACGGCATTTTCCGACCGGACATTGGACGCGGCAAATCCGACCGTACCAATGACGTTGAGATCTCGCGACCGCACGATCGGATAGGACAATTCAACCCGCATCGACTTCGCTGTGCCTTCGGTATCCAGCCGCTCGAGCTCAAGCCCGGGACGCGTTTCCGAATAGCTGGCCGAAGCGAACAGCGACAGGCCACTGGACGTCAAAGGCTGTTGAATGCTGAGGGACCCATATGCAAGTTCCGGATCCCCGTCCGGTGCCACGACGCCCGTCAGGCCAACCCGCCCCGCAGTGCCGAAGAGATCGTTGACGTAAACAGCGCCAATCACTTCCTCACGGCCCAGATAGCGGCTGCCGAGATTATCAACCGCGGCGTACCCCTCGAACCGGTCACGCTCGACAATGAGAGTCAGATCGGACGCCCCTGGCGTGGTCTGAGACGGCTGCAGGACGCTCCGGATGCTGAAGCCGGGAAGATCCCCCGCCAGCAGCAACTCACGCTCAAGCACATCGGCAGTGAGCGGACGAATTGAAGAGATGCGGCGCGCATGAGACTGCAGGAACGGCAGTGCCCCGCCTGCATCTCCCTCAATCTCGATCTTGTCGATAAACCCTTCGATGATCTGAATACGAAGAGTCCCATCACTGATCCGCTGAGACGGCACGACAGCCTGCGTGAGAATGTAGCCAGCATCGCGATACTTCGCGGTGACCTTGGCCGCCAGTTCCCGCGCATCAGACAGGGTAATGGGACGGTTCACATAAGCTGCGGCGAGCGCCTGCAATTCGGCATCGTCGAGAACCTTGTTCCCGTCGAATGCAACACTGGAAACCGTGAAAGGTGTTTCTTCTGCTTGCTGTGCCGGAGCACGGTCTTCACCGCCAGGCAACACCAAAGGCTCTCCGACTTCCGGCACGGCCGGCCGCGTCTGGAAACGCTCCTCGATCCGGCTGGGATCAGCAGAGGTCTGCGCCGCCGCTGATGTGAGTGTGGCAAGAAGAAACATGCCGGAAAGCGCGACTAACCCCTGCCGCGAAACAGTGTGCCGCCGTGATGAAATGCCAGCCATTCCTGTCCCCCTGAGCTTTTCCAATGGCAAGGGCGCAACCAGATGCTCTGGCGCGCCGCAGAAAAGCTTAACAATGCGTAAACAGCCGGAACACTACGGGACCGTTCCGGGACGGTCTAGTTGATTCAGGTCATTAAGTCGGAATTCCGGGACTTATTGTTAAAATGCCGCATCAACCGAAAGTATTAGACCCAGTGGAAAAAGGCGGCAAAGTGCCATATTTGAAATTCGAGATCAGACTATTTGGGTTTAACTCCAAACCTTGCGTACGCGCGACACAAATCCGAAACATTCGTTAAACGAGCATTTCGCAAGCGCAGCACTCGCTAGAGCTGTGTAAAAATTGAGCCAAATGCGGTTACGGCCTCACACGCCGACTTAAACGCCTATCGACACACTCACTCCATCTGAAAACTCAGAATGAGTGATCTTGATGGGTATCTGTCGCGTTCTTCCCCTTGGTTTCCTGGCAGCCGGCATGGCGCTGATCACCGCAGGTAATGCAGCCGCGCAATCTGTAGCCATGAAACCCGTCGCAGAAACTGTGTTCACAGGGCAGAAAGTCGCTGTCGACTTTCCCCGGTTCCATGCTGGCAGCAGCGACTTCTCGTTGGTGCCGAAATGGCAACGCATTCTTGCGGACGAGCCGCGCTTTCTCGCCCAATCACCCATGCTCGACAAGCGCGAACCACACAAGGCAGGAACCACACACACCGCCGCAGCACGGCAAGGCCGATCAGACGAGAAGTCGACAGGCGCCACAGCGAAAAGAAACGAAACCGACCGCCTCGGACCTCAGCCGCGGATAACACTCCCCCTGCCAGCAGCACTCGGCACATACCTGCCCGGCGCCGCAGACGCGCTGTCACCGAACAAGGTGACTGAATGTAAGTCAGATGATACCGAGTGTTTGCTCAAAGAATGGGCGGCGATCATCACGGAAACATCTGACGATGAAATCGGCTTGCAGATTGAGCGGGTAAACCAGTGGGTAAATCGCACACCATATCGCGATGACACGGAGACATGGGCCACCCCAGACTTCTGGCAGACGCCCGATGAGTTCTTCAGCCGGGGCGGTGATTGCGAAGACTACGCAATAACCAAATATTACAGCCTCGCCGCACTCGGCTTTGATCCTGCCGATATGCGCATCCTCGTCCTGTACGATGAGGGGTTGCGGCTCCACCATGCTGTCCTGCTCGTGCGCCATGATGGGCAGATCCTGGTCCTGGACAACCAGCGCGATGCCATTCTGACGTTGGCAGAGCTCCCGCAATACCGGCCGATCTACTCCGTCAACGAACAGGGGTGGTGGATGCACCGAGCACTTGCCCCGGTCCGCCTCACCGCAACTAAGCCAGTCGCACTGAAAACGGCACGCGTGGAAACATCTCCGCACCACCAGCGTGCGCCACGGGTGATGCGGCGGCGCTTCTAGGACCCCTCACACACGGTCAGCAAGGTCACTCCAGGCATGCTGTGAGATCTGGTGTGCGTGAAGCGCCATCAGCCACCCGTTCCCAAGCCACGCCTTGGCCGTTGCAGCATCCAGTTGCCGTAACTTGTCAGCATCCACCAGCTTGAAACCGCTCAAGTTGAACACCTCTCCATCAGCCCTGGTCACTGAGGTTTGTCGGCTTGCCAGCAATCCGTGTGCCTCTAGAGCGGCCGCGAAAGCCTCAGTTGGTTTCACCGAGGAATGGTAAGAGCGACAAAACTCAAGCGCGTCTGCTGTTGTCACGGACGGCTTCCCATCTTCCTCGAAAAACACTGCGCCCTCAGAACCCGAGATACGTTCGGAGGCCTCATCAATTGCCAGAGTAAGCTGATCACTGCCGTCTTCAGTCAACAACACGAATGGGTACCGCCGCACATAGGCCGGAATATAAACACCCGGAGTCCATGCGCCGACCTCATTGATGAAGAGGTTTTCTTCCTTTCGAAGACCCACAATCGCAACAGGGAAAGGCTCGACCGCATCAACAAATGCTATCGGGTAATGCCTGCTAACCGAAGCAAACTCAGCAAGCGTGATCGGAATGGCGTTTGTTTCCCGGGCAAAAGACAGATCGGTTGAGGGACGAATATACTTCCCCGCATGCCGATCGGGACTGAGGGGTGTCGGCTGCTTGTAGAACAACGGCAGGCGTGCCGCCTCAGATGACATTTTTGTCTTCTCAGAGCCCACTCTAAATCTCCCCCGGACTGATTGAAAATGCGACCAGCCTGAAGCCAGGCCGACATACTGACCGCAAGCGTAAAGCGCATACGGCAGGGCGTCAGAAGAAAAAAGGACTAATCCCCACCTGCATCAAAACAGTATATCATCAGACCACTGATGTTTGATCGCTTCAGACGGTGGGCCGCTGACGCAACCGCTGCTCCCATCTGAGGGCATGTTCGACAATCACGGCAAGGTCATCAAGCTGCGGCGTCCAGTCCAGCGTTTGCCGCAGGAGGCTTGGATCGGAAACAAGGCTTGCCGGATCGCCCGCTCGGCGCTCTTCCTCGCGGACATCGATGCGCTGCCCGGAAACACGCTGCACCGTATCCAGTACCTGCCGCACAGATGCCCCGTGGCCATAGCCGCAATTGAACACACCACCCGGCTCACCGGCACGGAGGTGATCAAGTGCCGCCAGATGCGCGGCAGCAAGGTCGCTCACATGGATATAGTCGCGCACGCCCGTTCCATCCGGCGTGTCGTAATCGGTGCCGAAGATCGACACTTGGTCCCGCGCGCCCGTCGCGGCTTCGACTGCGACCTTGATGAGATGCGTGGCCCGCGCCGTTGACTGCCCCGCCCGCCCCTGAGGGTCTGCCCCGGCCACATTGAAATAGCGCAAGGCCACATAGTTGAGGGGATGAGCCGCCGCCGTATCGCGCAGCATCCACTCCGTCATCAGCTTGGAGGAGCCGTAAGGCGAAATCGGCGCCAGCACCGTGTCTTCCGTCACCGGAACAATTTCCGGCATGCCGTAAACGGCAGCGGTGGACGAAAAGATGAAGCGCGGCACCGCATGCACGACTGCGGCCGCCAGAAGCTCCCGCGTCTTCACCGTGTTGTTGAGATAATAGCCGAGCGGATCGGTGACCGAATCCGGCACCACGATGGAGCCGGCAAAGTGGATAACCGCATCCACCTCGTACCGGTCCATCACACTGTCGAGCAAGGCACGGTCGCCGATGTCACCGACGACAAGCTCGACACCTTCCGGGATCACGGACCGAAAGCCTGTCGACAGATTGTCGAGGACCACGACATCCTCGCCCCGGTCGCTCAGCGCCAGGACCGTATGGCTGCCAATGTATCCGGCGCCCCCGGTTACCAGAACCGTCATTACCCCCTCCAGGACTCTCAGTCACTGCCCGCGCAGCCATAAGAGCGTCGCGCCAGGGCGGGAGCTCAGGCAGAAACGCGCGCCAGATCCGAGTCGATCATGTCCGACACAAGTTGCGTAAACGTGACCTTCGGCTCCCAGCCTAGCTCGTCCCGCGCCTTGCCCGGATTGCCAAGCAATGAATTCACTTCGGCCGGCCGGAAGAACTGGGGATTGACCTCAACGAGGATGTCGCCGGATTTTGCGTCCCGGCCCTTCTCATCCACGCCAATGCCCGACCATTCGATCTCGCGCCCGACATGGCGGAAAGCGAGCTCCGCGAATTCGCGGACACTGTGATCCTCACCGGTTGCGAGCACATAGTCGGACGCCTGGTCCTGCTGCTGCATCAACCACATGCCCTCGACATAATCCCTGACATGTCCCCAATCGCGCTTGGCGTCGAGATTGCCGAGGCTCAGAGACTTGCTCAGCCCCTTATGAATACGCGCAACGCCGATGGTGATCTTGCGGCTGACGAAGTCTTCACCGCGCGTCGGGCCTTCATGATTGAACAGGATGCCGTTTGACGCATGGAAACCATAGGCCTCGCGATAATTCACCGTTGTCAGGAAAGCATGGTGCTTCGAGATGGCATACGGGCTGCGCGGCTGAAACGGCGTGGTCTCGCTCTGCGGCATCTCCTGAACATTGCCGTAAAGCTCCGACGTGGAGGCCTGGTAGAACCTCACGTGATCGCCCATGCCAAGGAGACGGATCGCCTCCAGGAGGCGCAGAGTGCCCATCGCATTCACATTGGACGTGTATTCCGGCTTCTCGAAACTGACCTTCACATGGCTTTGCGCGGCGAGGTTATAGACCTCATCCGGCTCGCAGGCCTTGAGGGCCTGGACGAGGCTCGCACCGTCGGTCATGTCACCCGTGTGCATGGTGATCTCGTCCCGCGCCCGATCCGCGCCCACCACTTCATACAACTTGCCGACAGTTGAAGACGATGTGCGGCGCTGCAGACCGTGGACGTCATATCCCCTGTCGAGCAGAAGCTTGGCCAGGTAGCCACCATCCTGACCGGTGATCCCAGTAATGAACGCAGTCTTTTTCGGCATCGGTATCAGGCTTTTCACGATGGGGAGGAATCGACGTCGCAGGCGGAACCACTGCGCCAGCTTGCCTCTTCTTTACGGAGCATGGCCGTTTCAATAGAGCGTCCGGCCCGCTTCGACAATAGGCAGCCCCCCGACGCAACGGCTGTTGCGCGTTTGGCAGGCTGATGGGCGCACTTATCAGTAGATTCTGCCCATCCGCAGGCATTGCAGGAAAGCATCCGCCCGGGCCGCCATCTCCCAGTTCCGACCGGCTTCCGCGCCATTCCGCCAGAGACGGGCCAGAGAGAATACTTCCATGCCGAAGCGCTCGGCACACGCCTGAGCCCGGGTCTGGCGCCGCGCAAGCCGTCCGAGAACCGCGTCATTGAATGCGATTGCCCGGCGTATCTGCTGTTTCCGGCGCCCCTGGCCCCACATGAAAATCTCCCCGCGGATATGCGTGCCAAGGTGGCACAGCCCCGCGGGGAGATAAAGCAGGCGTTAACGAGTGGCGCAGACCGCAAGGGCCATCGCGTCAGACGCGGAAATTGGCTTCCACGTAATCGACAAGCTGCTGCACGCAATCGTCGATGCTGCCAGCCGACGTATCGACCGTGAGCTGAGGATTATCCGGTGCTTCGTAGGGCGCTGAAATGCCCGTGAATTCCTTGATCTCGCCGGCACGGGCCTTCTTGTAGAGCCCCTTCGGGTCACGCTCCTCGCAGGTCTTGAGATCTGCGGCCACATGCACTTCGTGGAACGCCTCCCCTGCCGCTTCGCGCGCCCGGTCGCGGTCCGACCGGTAGGGCGAAATGAACGAGGTGATGGCAATGGCACCGGCCTGCGCGAAGAGTGCGGAGACTTCGCCCACGCGGCGAATGTTCTCGGCGCGATCCTCCGGCGAGAAACCGAGATTTGCATTGAGACCGTGGCGCACATTATCGCCATCGAGCACGAACACATTCATGCCCTTCTCGAACAGGCGCTTCTCAAGCTCCACCGCCAGGGTCGACTTGCCGGCGCCGGACAGGCCGGTCAGCCAGATGACGCCGCCCTTGTGGCCATTACGCCGGGCACGGGCATCAGTGGTGATACCGTGCTCAACCTTGGTGATGTTGGTGGATTTCTGCGTGATCAGGCCGCGCTGGTCCGCATAGCCTTCCATGGAAATGATACCGCCACCGGCGATGTCGTACCCATCCACCAGCACGAAGCGGCCGGTGCGCGGGCTGTCGATGAAGCTGTCGAGCGCCAGCAGGCGCTTGGCACGCAGCACGACTTCCGCAACCTGGTTGCGCTCCACCTTCTGGGCATCCGTCGCCGACAGATCCGTCGTGTCGATGATGCGCTCGATCTCCTGAACCTGGACACGGGCCTCGAAGGTGTTGAGCTTGATCTTGTAGGTCTTGCCGACAGACAGTGGCTCATTGCCAAGCCAGAAAAGACGGGCGCGGAACACTTCGGTCTCGATCGGCGCCTGCTCGACATGGCTCGCGATGTCACCACGCTCGACGAAAATCTGCTCATCCAGCGTGATGCCGACACTTTCGCCCGCCTCGGCACGCGTCGGCGCCACGAAATCGGAACGCGACGACCAACTCTCGATGCTCGCCACCTTCGCGGTCTTGTTGGAGGGCGAGAAAACAAGCTCGTCACCCACTTCCAGCGCACCCGCCTCGATGCGGCCGGCAATGATGCGGCGCGTATCGAACTTGTAGACATCCTGGATCGGGAAGCGCAGCGGCTGATCCACCGTCGGTGCAGAGGGCAGGAAGCTGTCAAGCGCCTTTACCACCGTCGGGCCCTTGTACCAGGGCATGTTGGCCGACTGATTGGAGATGTTGTCGCCTTCGCGTGCCGACACGGGAATGACGAAGGTCGGCGTCACGCCGATGGAAGAGAGGTAGTCGCGGTATTCTTCCTCGATGAGGTCGAACTGCTCCTGCTCGTAATCCACCATGTCCATCTTGTTGACGGCCACCGCGACCTGGCGGATGCCCATCAGGTGCAGGAGATACCCGTGACGGCGCGACTGCTCGCGCACGCCTTCAGCTGCGTCGATGATCAGCAGCGCTGCGTCAGACTGCGCCGCACCGGTGATCATGTTCTTCAGGAACTCTTTATGGCCCGGCGCATCGATGATCGTGTAATCGCGCTGGTCCGTCTTGAACCAGATCTGCGACGTATCAATGGTAATGCCCTGGTCACGCTCCGCCTGCATGGCATCCATCAGGAACGCCCATTCGAACGGCATGCCCCGGCGTTCGCACATTGCCTTGATGGACTCATACTTGCCTTCCGGCAGCGAGCCCGTGTCGTGGAAAAGACGGCCCACCAGCGTGGACTTGCCATGGTCCACATGACCCACGATGACGATGCGCAGAAGGTCACGGGCGCGCTGCGACAGCACGGCCGGGTCTTCGTTCACGGAAGCGAGGTTCACGGATGAATTGGTCATAGGTTCGGTCCCCGCTTACATGTAGCCGTCGGCACGAAGACGCTCGAAAGCGTCTTCGGAGTCGTGATCCATGGCGCGGCCTGCGCGCTCTTCGGTACGGATCGTCTCAAGCTCGGCAATGATCTCGTCGATGGTGGAGGCATTGCTGTCGATCGGGAAGGTGATGCCCTTCTCGCCCAGCGAGCGGAAACGCTTGCCGTCCTTGGCGAAATAGAGCGGCACGAGCGGGATTTCCTCGCGCTTGATGTACCGCCAGATGTCGAGCTCCGTCCAATGCAGCAGCGGATGAATACGCAGATGCGTGCCTTCCGGATAATCCGTTTTATACTGGTCCCAGAACTCCGGCGGCTGATCGCGGAAATCCCACTGGCCGTCGGCGCCGCGCGGGCTGAACACACGCTCCTTGGCACGCATGGACTGCTCGTCACGCCGAATGCCGGCGATGATGCCGTTGAAGCCATACTTCGCCACGCATTCCTTCACCCCGGCCGTCTTGCGGGCAGCAAGACGGGAGTTCGGCGGCAGGCTCGGATCAATGGTTTCGATCGGCGGGCACGGGTCTGCAATCAGCTTGAGCCCCCACTCCTTCGAGTACTTCTCACGGAACTCATAGGTCTCGTCGAATTCCAGCCCCGTATCCAGATGCGCGACCGGGAACGGGATGTTGCCGAAAAACGCCTTGCGCGACAGCCAGATCATGACGTTGGAGTCTTTGCCCAACGACCAGAGCATGGCGATATTGTCGATGCGGTTGAACGCTTCCCTCAGGATGTAAATGCTCTGCGCTTCGAGTTGATCGAGGCGATCCATATTGCCCTCCAAAGGCGTGGCCACGCGCCGGTAGCCATCTACACGGGCAGCCCTGGCAGGACTGCATCTTGGAGGCCTAGGTAATTATCCACGTATTGAATGTCAATTTCCCATAATAACAAATATTTTGTGTTATTGTGGGTCCAAGCCCCTCTCTATCCAGCAGACATATTGCCGGCAACCCTGACCAATGAGGGAAGCTAGAGACTTGTGCGCAGGGAAAGAATGACGCTGTTCGTCGTAAAATCCGCGCCAGGCGCAGTCGAGTCACGCCGATCGTAATCGTAATCAAGAACAAGGCGCAGATTGCGGTTCACCAGATAGGTGATGTCCGCGCCGAGCGCCAATGTGTCGTCCTCGCGCGCGGTTCCCTCGAACTCACTCATCTCGTAGGTGGCATCAGCACCAAGAATAATGTTCCGCCGAAGCTCGTGATCGACGCGGGCACCGACCCCCGTCACGAGGTTGCCGGAAGCGCCGGCCAGCGTTGTCTCTTCAACCCTGCGCGCGCCGAACAGACCCAGTGTTGTGAGGTTGGTCACGAACCAGTCGACCGCGCCTTCGTAGATCGCGCCATCGACAGAGGGAATAAGGGAGCTTTCGTATTCGCGCGACAGATAACCGACACCAAGGCGGCCGCGCGCGAGATGGCCAACGTCAAATGACGCGCCTGCAAGTGCTTCGTAGCCATCAGAGTCCCTGCGGGCGACACCGCCCCCGCCAAGCGTGTCATCAAAATTGTCGTACCTGATGTCGCGGTAACGGCCCTCAGCAAAGAGTTCGAGCGCTGGCGACACTTCGTAGCCAATGCGCAGTGCCGCGACGACTTCTTCCCGATCACGATCGTCATTGTTGATTTGCCCGCCAGCCGGCGGCAGCAACGCAACATCGTCAAAGTCAGTTTCGCTGTAAGCCAGGCTTGGCCGCAATGACAAACGATTGAATCGCTGTGTGAGGCTGACTTCAGCCCTAGCTTCGGTGAAACGGGTCGGTTCTGCGGCTGCATTCGGCAGATCAGGCGACCCGCGCCCCTCATGATCCACCCTGAACCCGGCAGACGCCGCCAGGCTGGTTTGGCGGGTTATGTCCAGTCGCCCGTCCGCGACAAAGCCGTAATTGGTGAAATCCTCACCGTCATTTTCTGAGTGAAACCGGCTCGCTGCTTCGGCCTGCAGGTTGAGTGCATGCCGGCTCCATCGGGATTCAACACGAACCTCAGGCGCAACCATAAGAAGGGTGTCATCCTGCTCATTGGCCGGGTCGGCAAACAGATTGTCGGTGTATTCCGCAGACGTTGTCACGCTTGGATAGACAACGAACCCGCCAGCCCTGACACCGACGGGGTCATAGTCCGGACGCGTCCGGTCTGCCACTCCAACCCCACGTTCCGGCACTTGCTGAGCCAGCGCGAATTGCCCCGCCATCGGAGAAACGGCGACGCAGATGCTCGCGACCGCAACCATGGTTGTGCCCAGCAGTCTTGCCATTTCCCCCTCCAGCGCTTCAGGACACGCACTCCGAGCGCACATCCGTTCGGTTAACGAATTACTGACGAGAAAGCCTCAGAATGATGAAGACGGCGTTAACGAATGGATTTTCGTTGGAGATTGAGACTGCCAGATAAAACTCAGGCCGACAGGAATCGATAGTCCTGGCCGTCGAGCACCAACGCGGTAAGCGTGCCGGTGATATAGGCCCCGGTGTCGACGCCGATGCGGTTGCGGCGCACCACGGGCTCCTCCTCGGGCGTATGGCCGTGCACCACGACCTTGCCGAAATCACCGTCGGCCTGCAGGAACTCATCACGGATCCACATGAGATCCTCCGGCGCCTGCTCACCGAGCGGCACGCCCGGTGCCACGCCGGCATGGGCAAAGAAATAGCCGCCCTCCTCGTGGCTGACGCGCAGCGTATCAAGAAAGGTACGGTGCGCCTCGGGCATCAGCTCCGCCAGTTCGTCACGCGCCGCGATGAAGGCCTCTGGCTCATCCTTGAGTGGCAGGGCGCGGACGCCATAGCTCATCAGGGTCTCAAGCCCGCCGTAATACTTCCACTCGCGGCCGAAGGCCGGCTCGGACATGAACTTGAGAAACGCGTCCTCGTGATTGCCCTTGAGGGACACCACCTCGAAGCCCGGCAGCGGCGTACCGAGCAGCCGGTCGATCACGCCCTTGCTGTCCATGCCGCGATCCACGTAGTCGCCGAGATAAACGACCACGAGGCGCGTCCCCTCGGGTGCCTGTGCCGCATCGGCGCGGATCATGTCATGCAGGCGGTCCAGCAGATCCGCACGGCCATGGATGTCGCCGACGGCATAGACGCGCGTTCCCTCGGGCACCGCGGCCGGGGATTGAAAGACGGCTTGAAGCCGGGAAAACGCCTGCTTGAACATTCCCCACTGATACGACCGCCGGACCGCAAACGGCAAGCGCAGTGACGGCGCTCCCGAAAGCCCATTCCCCTGCCCCCCCTGCCGGACTAGCGCAGATGAATGCCCGCCACGTCAGCAACAAGTCGGGGACAGGCCCGCCTTCAGTTGAGAACCCGCGGCCAGTTGGTATCGGCCTTGCTGATATTGCCGGGAATGTCCTTCTCCCAGCGCGCCTGAACAGCGTCGTCATAATTCAGGTAGAGCTTGCCATCGACGATGGACCAGTTGTGCGGATTGGTGGATGCGGTCGTGCCCTGCGCCACAGCCCAGGCACAATAGCCGCCATATTGCGGCAGATAGGCTTCAGGCTCCGCAATGAAGGCATCGAGATTGGCCTGGCTGGAGAACCGGTAGGTGTAGCCCTCATGGTCGGTCTCGAAGTCATCCGAGCCTTCGACCGGCCGCCCTTCGGTGAAATAGGCCACCGGGTCATAGCCGCCGACGGCGACGCTGCTGAAGAAACCGGTATAGACCGGATCCTTTGCAGCATGGGCTGGCGCGGTAAACAACAGGGCCACAAGCACGAGAAACGCCGAGATGGCGATCTTCGCCGACAGCCGGGACATCAGGATCGTCTGGGACAGCATGGCATGAGCTCCCTGCCGGATGAGCGGGCATGGCAAAAATCAGGCCCGCTGGAAAACCTGGCAGAGAGTGTGGCAAGTCACGGCGCGCGCGCCCAATCACAAGCCGCGCGCGGCGCTTCACAGCTTGCTGAGAGAGATGTGTTCACTGATCCGTCATGGATCTCGGGCTTGGTTAACCGATTGGCAGGCCACCGGGGCCCACAGTGCCTGCATCCAATGCCCGACACACCAATTGAGCTGCCTTTCCAGGGGATTTTCGTGCGCGTCCTGTCTCCCACCGCCATCGTCCTGCTCGCCTTCGCAGCCGCGGGCGGTGCCATTGCCCTGGCCCTGCTGCCCTATGGCGGCCCGCCGGATGAACTGCAATACGCAGCCCATGGCCTCGCGTTCCTGGTCATCGGCCTCCTCTTCGCCATGAGCCTGCCTCACCGCCCCTGGGGTGGATTGGCCGCTGCCTTTCTGCTGAGCGTGGGCATCGAGGTGGCGCAGGTGCTGGTGCCCGGCCGATCCGCCTCCCTGTCGGACCTTGCCGCCAATCTTGCAGGAATTGCCGCAGCGGCGGTGCTCTACCTCACCGGCCGGGCCCTCAAGCGATGGCATGACAACCGCCGTTTCGCCGCCTGACATCCAGCACACTGGCGCGTCAGATCATTTCTGCTACCGTTCACACCAATAACGGGAACATCCGAGCGTCTTGGGGGGCGCCAGATGACCGATTGGGGTTGCGGGACCAGACCTGACAGATGTCGCGCGGCGCACGGCCGTGCGCGGTCGCGCGCCTTTTTGCTCGCCGCCAGCGCATTGCTCTGTGCCGGGCCGTCGCAGCACGCCGAGGCAGGCGCCTGGCCGCGCGCCAAGGACGAGACGCTGCTGATCTCAACCCTGGCCATTACCGGCGCCCCGAACCGCCTGACGGCCAGCGGGCGCCCCCGGGGCGGGGCAGGCTTCGAGAAAACCGAACTTGCCGCCTATCTCGAAACCGGCTGGCGCGACAGCACAACCCTTATCGGCCGGCTCGCCTGGCAAGACACCATCTCCGGCGGTGATCGCCAGCGGGGGTTTTCCGGCCTCGACCTCGGCGTCCGCACGCGGCTCTGGCAATTTGAAAGCGGCACTGTGATCTCCGCACAAGCCACAATCCTTCTGCCGTTGCGGGAACACCGCCCAGGCAACCCGCTCCTGAGCTCGGGACATGCGGATTATGACCTGCGCCTGCTGCAGGGCGAGCCCGAAGGCATCCTATGGCTGCCCGGGTTCACCGACAGCCAATTGGCCTACCGCCACCGCGGCGGCAAGGCACCGGACGAGATCCGCTTCGACCTGACCTATGGCATTCCGCTCTCAGACGATTGGCTGGTGCTGCTTCAGGGCGAGACCACGGTGACGGTCGGCAAGGCCGAAGCACCCTTCAGCCATTACCGGTCCCAGAAAGGCATCGCCTCCCTGCGCTGGACATTTGCACCCGGGCGGCACGTCCAGCTCGGGGCCATACAGACTTTGAGCGGTGCTGAGATCGTGCGGGAGTCAGGCGCCCTGGTGAGCTTCTGGGCGGAGTTCTAACAGCCGCCTTCGCCCGCCAGATCAAGTGTCACCGCATTGTCAAACGCACGCGTCATGACTGTTACCCGGAACAACCGCATCAAGGCACAATCCGGGAGGCCCTCATGTCCATCGCCATAAAGAGCCCGAAAGGGTTCATCAACGGACGCGCCAGCCACCGAAAGCTTTCTGGGTTTCTGACCACGGTGCTGCTGACGGTCGGCGTGTCAGCCAGCGCCCTCGCGGAAACGGCCCGCGGTACGGTATTCGAGGATCTCAACCTGAATGGAACCCTGGATGACGGCGAGCCGCGCCTGCAGGGCATCCATGTGTCCAATGGCCGTGACATTGCCACGACCGGTGAAGATGGCGGCTACAGGATCGAGACGCGCGATGGCGACATCATCTTCGTGATCAAGCCGACCGGCTACCGCACACCGGTGTCCGCTGAGATGCTGCCCCGCTTCCATTACATCCACGCACCGCAGGGCACGCCTGAAGCACTCAAACTGCGGTATCCAGGGCTGGCGCCGACCGGCCCCCTGCCCGAGGCCATCGACTTCCCCCTTGTCGCCCAGGACGAAAGCGGCCCCTTCGAGGTCATCCTCTTCGCTGACACGCAGCCGCAATCCGACACGGAAGTGGATTTCATCCGCGACGACGTGGTGGCGGAACTGATTGGCACGGAGGCGGCCTTCGCCGTCACCATCGGCGACATCATGTTCGATGACCTTGCGCTGTTCCCCCGCTACAACCGGATCATGAGCCAGATGGGCGTACCCGTTTACAATGTGCCGGGCAATCATGAGCTCAACTTCCTGAGCCCAGATGACCGCTATTCGCTGGAAACCTACAAGCGCCTGATCGGTCCGCCGACCTATGCATGGAGCTATGGGGGCGTGCATTTCATCGCGGTCGATAATGTGGACTACAAAGGGTTCGACGCGGGCCGGGAGGAACCGTCCTATCGCGGCAACGGCATGTATGAAGGCCGCGTTCCCGATGACGCGCTCGCCTTCGTCGAAGCCTATCTCTCGACCATCGAGAAGGGCGACCGCATTGTCCTTTTCCACCACATCCCCCTGCGTACCTACCAGGACCCCGACGCGCCCAACATCAATACGGTCAACAAGGCAGATTTGTTCCGCATACTGAGTGGCCACACCGTCTATGCGGCGCACGGGCATACGCACACGACTGAGCACCACTATTTCGGCACGGATGACGGCTTCACCGGCGACACGCCGCTGCACAGCCATGTGATCAGCACGGTCTCGGGGTCTTGGTGGTCAGGCCCCAACGACGCCCGCGGCGTGCCGCTGGCCATGCAGCGCGACGGGACGCCGAACGGCTATCACATCGCCCGTTTCGACGGGCGCAAGATGAGCGTGCGTTTCAAACCGGCCAGCCTGCCTGCCAGCCACCAGATGCGCATCCTGTTCGACAGTCAGTTCCACCAGATGGCGGCACCCATTTTCAGGGATGTACGCCATGGCGGGCTGACCGCCGGACGCATCACCGGTGACCAGGCCGCCTCGACAGATGTGCTGGTCAATGTGTTTGACGGCGGCCCGAACACCACGGTGCTCCTGTCCGTCAATGGCGGCGGCACCATCGAGATGACGCGCGTCGAGGAACCGGACCCCGCAGCCCATGAGCTGTTTGAACGGTTCTCCGCCCAGCGCAAGCCCTGGGTGAAAGCGGAAAAGTCGTCACACCTGTATCGCGCGGATCTGCCGGCCGGCGTGCGGCCGGGCGCCAACACAATCACCGTGACCGCGACCGACGAATTCGGCACGGAGCACACCGCACATGCCGTTATGGAAATGGAAAAGGCGGCACCATGACGGTGCCGCCTTTCCTGTCCCGATGCTGAGCCGTCCCCCATATCAGACCGGCATCAGCTTCGTTCCCTCCCCTTGTTACAAGGGCTGCATCTGTGCGGGGTGCAGTCCCGCCGTCTGATCAGGCGGGGCTTTGTGCGTCCCGGCCCGGGCCGAACCGCGCATCGCCAAGCTCGCGCATCATGGTCAGCATCCGGTCGCGCTCTTCATCGTCCAGGCGCGTGAAGTTCCAGATCAGTGTATAGACCTGTTCGAACATGCTGCTGGGGACGTTCTTGCTGACCCACAGCAATACGAGGAGCAGATCATATTCAAGTTCCTCGCGGTGGCGCCCCCGGCGGATCAGCGGGATGCGGGTGGCACCATCGGTCCGCATGCCGATCACTTCGGAAGTCGCGCCTTTGTCAGTGTCAGTCATGTCATTCGCCGATTCATTCTCGGCATTGTTCTTCGCCTCACGCACGAAGTTGCCGTGGAGACCAAAATTGAAATCCATGTGCTGCATGGTCCGGTTTCACTCCTTCGACCAGCCTGCGCCGCCCCGATATACACTCGGGTTGAAACGGCATGTTGCAGGCTCCCTGCCCCCAAAGACTGACGGGGTTGTCCAACCCCCTCAGACGCTCCCTCCATCAGTGGAGGCAACCTGACACCAGCAGGCACCATTTCGGCACCGAAGAATACCTACCAACCTCCATAGGTATCTCTCTTGATCCGGCTGTGGCATAGGAAGTGCGCTCGGCCCTGCAACCTCATGCACGGCCAGTTCGGCATTTTCCTCATATTCGGTTGCACGCAGCAGACTGCCCCCAAGGACTAATCCCATCGGTCAGAGGGACTAGTCCTTGGGGGCGCGTCCTGTTGAACAGTGTCATGACACCGCATGCACGCGGTCCGTAGCGGGCCGTTTGACGGCCGCGCTCAAAGGCCGGATGCGGATCAATGATCGACAGGCGGGGCCGCTGCGACCCTGCGTCAATGTGTGGTTAGCGAAGCAGGCCGACCCGAGAGGCTTCGTACACCGCCGACACGCGGCTGGAGACCTTCAGCTTCTTCATGACGTTGCTCATGTGAAACTGCACGGTTGGCTCTGACACGCCGATGATCTCGGCAATGTCACGGTTGCTCTTGCCCTGCGCCGCCCAGGACAGGCACTCATATTCGCGCTCGCTGAGGCGCGGCGGCGGCGGAACCAGATCCTTCGACCCGGCGATTGCATCGAAGATCGCGTGGAACTGAGCTGCCAGAGCGTAAACCTCCATCGGGTCCCGCGGCACATCCATCTGCGTTCCGCTTGTCGACACCGACAGCGTTGCCACGCGCCCGGTGGGGCCATGGAAGGGAATCGTGATCCCGAAGCGGTGGCCGGCATCCCAGCCCGCCTGGAAAATCTCGAGCTGGCGCTTGCTGAGGTCCAGGGCAGACGTCACCTGCTCCCATTCGATCGGCCGCTGATTGGTCAGCGCCAGGTCGAACAGCACATCGTCTTCGAAATAGCCTTCGCGGGCGTAGAACTCGATCCAGTCCTGCCCGTAGGTAATGGTCCGGCGGGCGGGTTCTCCGGACTGGCCGCTGAGCGCTTCACCCGTGTGCTGGAAATTGACATAGGCGACCTGGTCAAAACCGAAATCAGCCAGCCTGTTGGCGAGGGCATCGAACAACCGCAGCGGATCATGAGAGGCCATGGCTTCGGTCCACAAGACCTGCCACGACTCTTCGCGCGCAATGACATCGCCCACATCCGGCGTGCCTTTGCGTTGGCGCACATTCGAACGAAGCTGAACCACAGAACTCAAGGGTCACTCCACAACAGGATCAAAACTCACAAGGTGGGCTGTCTTGCCCGGCACGCCTCACATCACACAGGTTTCAAGACCCGCGAGATCACCTTCTGAAGACCCACCTCGCCGGTTGCCCACAGGGTGGATGCTCGCCCAACACCGGCAGCACGACAACCCTGCAACCCATTGTCAAATTAGCCTTTTTTGCCCGGAACCACCAGCAACATCGCGCAAAAGTTGCGTATAGGCTAACCGCATTTCGCGGATGGCTGGGTGCGCCGGAACAGCAAGACTTGCCTTTCCTGAACGGATTTTCACCATCCCGGGTAAATAATTCCGGAACACCGGGTCACAACATCGAGCCTTTGCCTATAGTGCCCGCACCATGAAAAAAACGACGAAAAAGCTCCTGCTCTGCACTGCCCTCACGGCAGTCACAGCAATCTCGGGGAAAAGCCAGGCCCAGGACGCACCGGAAGGCGCGCTTGTCCTCGACCCCGTGGTCATCACCGGCACACGCATTGCCCAGCCTGCCAGCGAGCTGGCAGGCAACACCGCCGTGCTTGAAGCCGACGAGATCACCCTTTCAAGCCACGACAATCCCGCCGAGCTGCTGAACAGGCTGCCCGGCGTCTACATCCACTCGAATGACGGCCAGGAACACCTGACGGCCATCCGGTCGCCGGTGCTGACCGGTGGAGCCGGCCAGGGGTCATTCCTCTATCTCGAAGACGGCATTCCCCTGCGCGCGACCGGCTGGGGCAATGTGAACGGCCTGTTCGACGCCCATTTCGAAACCGCTGACCGCATCGAAGTCGTCCGCGGGCCCGGATCCGCACTCTATGGCTCCAATGCGGTGCATGGGCTCATCAATGTCATCACCCCGGACCCGTCCTTCACCGCGGAACGCACCCTGTCCTACGAGACCGGCGGCCACAGGGATAAGGGTTCAGCGGACGTGACCGGTCCGCTGTCGGACAAGACGGCCTATCGGGCCTCGGTCTCGGTGTTGGAGGATTCGAGCTTCCGTGAGCACGCCAATGTGGGTCAGCAGAAGGCAACCCTCAGCGTGCTGCATGATGACGGTCCTGACCGGATCAAGCTTCTGGTCTCCGGCCAGAACCTGAACCAGGAGACTGCCGGCTTCATTCGCGGCTTCGAGGCCTATCGCGACGGTGACCTTGCGCGCTCGAACCCCAACCCGGAAGCCTTCCGCGACGCCTGGGCCCTGCGGGCCTCCGCGCGATGGGACCGGGAACTGAATGACAGCATGACGCTCTCCATCACGCCCTTCGCGCGGGTGAACGACATGGAGTTCCTGCGCCATTTCGTGCCGGACCAGTCGCTGGAGGAAACCGGCCACTGGAGCGCCGGCGCGCAATCCGCGCTCTATATCGACCTTGAGGGCGGCCACACACTCGTTGCAGGTCTCGACCTCGAATACACCGACGGCTACCTGAAGGAGACACAGGCGCGCCCGACCTTCGGCAGCTTCCCGCAGGGCATCCACTACGACTTTGAGGCAACGCAGATCGTTGTGGCGCCTTATGTGCATGCCGAATGGCAGGTGACGCCCACCACCCGCGTCACCACCGGGGTGCGCTTCGACTGGACGCGGTATGACTATGACAACAAGACGGCATCCAACACCGTCGGCCGTTTCCAGCGCCCTGCCGACCGCACCGACGACTTCTTCAACGTGACCCCCAAGCTCGGCGTCGTGCAGGCGCTCAGCGATGACGTTGAGATCTATGCCAACCTCGCCCGCGCCGCCCGGGCGCCGCAGGTGACGGACCTGTATCGCCTGCAGGTCAACCAGGCCGTCGGCGACGTTGAGTCCGAGACCCTGGACAGCATCGAGATCGGCACCCGCGCCACCATCGGCCCGGTCACCGCTTCGCTGGCGGCGTTCTATGCGGAGAAGGACAATTTCTTCTTCCGTGACGCGGACGGCTTCAACGTCACCGACGGGGAAACCTCCCATCGCGGCATCGAGCTGGATGCCTTTGCAGAGCTGCCCTTCGGGTTCGATCTCGGGGTCAGTGGCGCCTACGCCGTTCACCAGTATGAGTTCGACCGGCCAATCACCAGCCCCGCGCAGCAGACCGAGGCGATCCGCTCCGGCACCGACATCGATACCGCCCCGCGCTGGACCGGCAATGCCCGGCTCGGCTGGTCGCTTGATGACCGGGCACGGGCGGAACTCGAATATGTCTATGTGGACGAGTACTTCGTCGATGCGGCGAACATCAACGAGTATGACGGCCATCAGGTGCTGAACCTGCGCGCCCGCTACCAGGTGACCGACAATCTGGAGATCACCGGTCGCATCATGAATCTCGGCAATGTCGAATTCGCCGAGCGCGCCGACTTCGCCTTCGGAAGTTTCCGCTATTTCCCGGGCGAACCGAGAACCGCCTATATCGGCACGTCCGTTTCGTTCTGAGCGGCCTGCGCACAACATTTGTGCGCCGATGAAAAACCGAGCCCGGCTGACGGCCAAGCTGCCGCTACGTCAGCCGGGTTTCGCGTCTCCGCGGCCTGCGCAAATCGCCGCCTAGACAGTTGACTCACAAGGCGAAAAAGCCAAAGTGGCGCCCAAATTGGGCGCGCGCGTAATGTGTGCACGCATTTCCTCAGGCGCATGCCCGATGAATGAGGGGCGGACTGGCCAGACAGTCGGCACTGCCTCCGCAAAAATGCCAACGCAACATTTCGATCGAGAGACATCCGCACATGAAGAAGCACAAGGTCCGCGTTTACCCGTCAAAGAAGCATCTCCCGCGCGAGAAGCAGCTCGCCTGGAAGATGGCTGAAGTCTGCGCCGACAAAGTGCCGGTGGAAAAAGACGTCGAGGCGATGATCATCAACCGCATCATCGACAACGCCTCCGTCGCCATTGCCTCGGTCAACCGCCACGCACCGGCCACCGCCCGCGTTCAGGCGCTGGCGCATCCGCGCAAGGGCGGCGCCACCGTGTTCGGCATGCCCAGCAACCAGACCTACTGCGCCGAATGGGCCGCATGGGCCAACGGCACCGCCGTCCGCGAGCTGGACTTCCATGACACCTATCTCGCCGCTGACTACTCCCACCCCGGCGACAACATCCCGCCGATCCTCGCCGTCGCCCAGCAGACCGGCCAGACCGGCAAGAACCTCATCCGCGGCCTTGCGGCAGGTTATGAGCTGCAGGTCGACCTCGTGACCGGTATCTGCCTGCACGAGCACAAGATCGACCACATCGCCCATCTCGGCCCGTCGGCCGCAGGCGGCATCGGCGCCATGCTCAAGCTGCCGACCGAAGTGATCTACCAGTCGATCCAGCAGGCCCTGCACACCACCGTCTCCACCCGCCAGTCGCGCAAGGGCGAAATCTCGTCCTGGAAGGCCTTTGCTCCGGCCCACGCCGGCAAGCTGGCGATCGAGGCCGTTGACCGCTGCATGCGCGGCGAAGGCGCACCGTCGCCGATCTATGAAGGCGAAGACAGTGTCGTTGCCTGGATCCTCGATGGTCCGGATGCGGAATACACCGTGCCGCTGCCGGGCGCAGGCGAACCCAAGCGCGCCATCCTCGACACCTACACCAAGGAACACTCGGCCGAGTATCAGAGCCAGGCCCTGATCGACCTTGCGTTCAAGATGGGTGCGGAAATCGACAACTTCGATGACATCGAGGAAATCGTGATCCACACGTCGCATCACACCCACTACGTGATCGGCACCGGCGCCAACGACCCGCAGAAGATGGACCCGAATGCCAGCCGCGAAACGCTGGACCATTCGATCATGTACATCTTCGCCGTCGCCCTGCAGGACGGCTCCTGGCACCACGTGAAGTCCTACGCCCCGCGCCGCGCGGCCCGCAAGGACACCGTGCGCCTGTGGCACAAGATCCGCACCGTCGAAGATCCCAAGTGGACCGAGCGCTACCACTCGCGCAACCCGAAGGTGAAGGCCTTCGGTGCCCGCGTGGAGATCAGGTTCAAGGACGGCTCGCAGATGGAAGACGAAATGGCCGTCGCCAACGCGCACCCGCTGGGCGCCCGTCCGTTCGAGCGTGAGAACTACATCAACAAGTTCATGACGCTGACCGACGGCATCATCACCCAGAACGAAGCCGAGCGCTTCATTGAAACCGCCGAGCGCCTGCCGAAGCTGAAGGCTGATGAGCTGAACCAGCTCAACGTCCAGGTGCCGGCCGGCAAGGTGAAGCGCCTCGCCGACAAGAAGGGCATCTTTTAATGCTGAATGTCACGAAGACCGCCGCTGAAAAGCGCAAGGCCTTCAAGGACGGGATCAACTCGGGGACGCTTCAACGCGTCCCCGGGGCCTTCTCGCCGCTTGTGGCCCGGCTGCTTGAGGAGCAGGGCTTCGACGCCATCTACATTTCCGGCGCCGTCCTCTCCGCCGATCTCGGCCTGCCCGATATCGGCCTGACAACGCTGACCGAAGTGGCCACCCGCGGCCACCAGATTGCCCGCTCCACCAACCTGCCCTGCATGATCGACGTGGACACCGGCTTCGGTGAACCCATGTCGGCCTACCGCACCATGGTGGAAATGGAGAACCAGGGCCTCGCCGCCTTCCACCTGGAAGACCAGGTGAACCCGAAGCGCTGCGGCCATCTCGACAACAAGGACGTGGTGCCCGTGGACGTGATGGTCCGCCGCATCAAGGCTGCCGTTGAGGCACGCCAGGACGAGAACTTCACCATCATGGCCCGGACCGATGCCCGCGGCATTGAAGGCCTCGACGCAGCCATCGACCGCGCCAAGGCCTATGTGGATGCCGGCGCCGACGCGATCTTCCCGGAAGCCATGAAGGACGAAAGCGACTTCGAAGCCTTCCGCAAGGGCGTGGACGTTCCCATCCTCGCCAACATGACCGAGTTCGGTAAATCGGACCTGCTGACCACCAAGCAGATGCAGGATTTGGGCATCAACATCGTCATCTACCCGGTGACGTCCCTGCGCATCGCCATGGGCGCCGTTGAAAGCGCGTTCGAGCGCATTCGCGACGAGGGCACCCAGGAAGGCGTGGTCCCGCAGATGCAGACCCGCGCCCGGCTCTATGAGCTTCTCAATTACGAAGAGTACAACAAGTTCGACACCTCGATCTTCAACTTCAAGGTCTGACCCAGTCGAACACCGCTTACCGGCTTTGCGGCGCACCGTCATCGCCGGCAACAGGAAGGTGAATACCAATGAGCGAAGTACCCGCCGAAGAAATCAAATACGGCCTGGCAGGCGTCGTCACCGACACCACAGCCGTGTCCAAGGTGATGCAGGAAACCAACTCCCTCACCTATCGCGGCTATGCCGTGCAGGACCTCTGCAAGAAGGCCGACTTCATGCAGACGGCCTATCTGCTGTGGCACGGTGAACTGCCGAACAAGGCACAGCTGGCCGAGCTCGTTGAGCAGGAAATCGGCTTCCGCGCCATTTCCGACGACGCGATCGAAGTGATCCGCCGCTTCAACAAGAATGCCCATCCGATGGACACGATCCGCACGGCTGTGAGCTTCCTCGGCCAGGAAGACCCCACCACCGCGGATGAGAGCCCGGAAAGCAATCTTGAAAAGTCGATCAAGATGCTGGCCCGCATCCCGACCTGCATCGCTGCGGACTACCGCATCCGCAACGGCAAGGAACCGATTGCGCCGAGCAAGGATCTCGGCTTCTCCGAGAACTTCTTCAACATGTGCTTCGGCGAAGTGCCGGCCAAGGAAGTCATCGACTGCTTCGACATCTCGATGATCCTCTACGCCGAGCACTCCTTCAACGCCTCGACCTTCGCTGCCCGCGTCATCACCTCCACCACGTCGGACATCTACTCCGCCGTGACCGGTGCCATCGGCGCCCTCAAGGGCCCGCTGCACGGCGGCGCCAACGAGGCCGTGATGCATATGATGATCGAGATCGATGACCCGGCGAAGGCCGCCCAGTGGCTGCGCGACGCGCTCGCCAACAAGCGCAAGGTCATGGGCTTCGGCCACCGCGTTTACAAGAACGGCGACAGCCGCGTGCCGACCATGACCGAGGCCTATTACAAGATGGCCGAGATCAAGGGCGGCCAGAAGTGGGTCGAGATGTCGAAGAACCTGGAAAAGACCATGGTCGACGACAAGGGCATCTACCCGAACCTCGATTTCCCGGCGGGCCCGGCCTACTACCTGATGGGCTTCGACATCCCGATGTTCACCCCGCTCTTCGTGATGAGCCGTATCACCGGCTGGACGGCGCACATCATGGAGCAGGTGGCCGACAACAAGCTGATCCGCCCGCTCTCCGCCTATGTGGGCGAAGAGCAGCGCCAGGTGACGTCGCTGGACGAACGCCCCGCCCACTAGCGGCAGGTGCAACACCAGGAACGCAAAGGCCCCGGCATTCGCCGGGGCCTTTTTTGTTGCCCCTGCGCCCCGGTTATCGGGGCGACGGCCGCCGTTCATCGGCCTGTCATCTAGGCCCAGCTAGCTTTTGGGTGTAGGCATAAGACCTGCACATCAGTCACTCGGGGGATGGAACCGATGCGCATCTTGATGAAGACACTGGCCATGGCCTGGGCACTCGGCGTTTTGAGCCTTGTGCCTCTCAGCCCGGCAGCAGCGCAATATGGCGGTGACGCCCTGTCGCGCATGAACGATGTGCAGCGCAATGCCCTGACCGACGGCTGCTGGAAGCGCTATGCCGGCAATGACCGCAAGCGCAATGCCTGCCTCCAGGGCCAGGCCTATTGGCAGAACGCTCTCAGGGACGGCTGCCATCAACGCTATTCCGGCAACGGCTCCAAGCTCGACCGCTGCCTTGATACCTCCAATCTCTATGGAGGCTATGGTGGCAACAGCGGCTATCAGGGCCATTCAGACAATTACGGCAATTCCTACGGCCAGACTGACGGTCGCCTGTTTGACAAGGCGCTGGAGACCGGCTGCGACGCCCGCTTCCCGCGTTTTTCGAATGACTACGACGCCTGCATGCGCGGCAACCACTATTCCCGGTCCGCCCATGCGGATGGCTGCAACCGCCTCTATGGCGGCGGCGGCAATCGCTACTATCGCTGCCTCGACAGCTACCGCTCCGGCGGCATCAGCAATTATTCCGGCGGCAGCGGTTTCTTCGGCGGCAATTCGGGTGGCTCAGGCAGCAGCCTTGGCGGGCTCAGCGACATCCAGCAGAACGCCCTCAAGGACGGGTGCTGGCAGCGCTATGCCGGCAATGAGCGCAAGCGCTATTCCTGCCTGAAGGGCGAAGCCCACTGGCGTGATGCCCTGAGGGATGGCTGCTGGCAGCGCTATAATGGTAATCAGAAGAAGCTGAACCGCTGCCTGGATTACTGACCGCACACCACATGACATCACCCGGCCCTGCCCCCCTTCCCGGCCCGCACCCCGTGCCGGGCACCCCGGACCCTGCGCCTGAAAACGGCGTCAGCTTCGTCGTGCCGGTCTACAACAAGGCGCGCGTCCTGCCGCCCGTGCTGGACGCCATGGCCGCGCAGCAGGGCGACTTCCCGCGCGAATTCATCTTCGTGGATGACGGGTCGACCGACGACAGCCTCGACGTGGTCCGCGCCGGCACGGCGGGCTGGAACAATGTGCAGATCATCTGCCAGGAGAACGCAGGCTCCGCAGCGGCGACCAATACCGGCATCTCCGCGGCCCGCATGCCGTTTCTCAAATTCGTCGATGCCGATGACCTTTTGACCCGCGACGCCACGGTGAACCTGCTGACCGCCCTGCGCGACGCACCGGTCGCCATCGTCGCCTATGGCGACCGCGCGTTCTTTCCGCCGGGCGCTGAGCCGGACCTGTCACCGGCACCGGCCTCTCCTGCCATCACGGTAACAGCGGCCCCCCTGGCACCGGCCATCCGCAATTCGCTGTTCAACCCCACCCAGTTCATGACCCGCACAGAAATTGCCCGCGCATGCGGCGGCTGCGATGAACGGGTGGTGTTCAGCCAGGAATATTCCCTGACCATGCGGCTGGCCCGCCATGGCAGCTTCCTGCACCTGGACCAGACACTGGCCTATCTGCTGGATGACAGCGTCAACCGGCTGTCGAACAATCAGGGAAGGCAGCTCCAGCGCGTCACCAAGGCGGTGCGCCTGTTCGTTGCCGACTACCCCGACCTTGACCCGGCCCTCATCCGGTTTGCCTGCCGCCGCAACGCTGCGCGGGCCTGGCGCTATGCGCGCCGCGAACGCGGCGCCGGGCTGACAAGCGCATGGTACCGCCACTATCTGCGCGGATCATTGGGGCTGTGGCGTGACCCTGTGCGCTTTATCCGGACCTGTGAAGCGGTGTATGACCATTAAGCGGCATTGACCGGCCCGGTCTCACCGCCCCAACTCGACAAATGCGTTGAAGGCACGTCCCGTCATGTCCACCGCCGACATCAACTATGACGACAATTTCTATGCGGACCTCGTCAACACGGCGGGCCCCTCCGCCTCGGTGATCGCACCGATGGTGTTCGACATGGTACGGCCGGACAAGGTGATTGATATCGGCTGCGGGGACGGCTCGTGGCTGGCGGCCTTCAAGGCATGCGGCGCCGGGACAATCTGCGGGCTCGACGGCGAGTGGCTCGACCTTGCCGTCCTGCGCATTCCCCAGGACCATTTCCGCCGGACGGATCTGTTTGCCCCGATCGATACGGGCGATGGATATGACCTGGCGATCTCGCTCGAAGTCGCCGAGCACCTGCCGGAGAGCCGGGCTGAGAGCTTCGTCCGGGAGCTGACGAAGGCCGCACCCGTGGTGCTGTTCTCCGCCGCCATCCCCCTGCAGGAAGGCCCTAACCACATCAACGAGCAATGGCCCTCCTATTGGGCCCGCCACTTCGCAGCCAACGGCTATGTGCCGGTGGACGCGATCCGCACGCGGGTGTGGAACAACCAGGACGTCACCTGGTGGTACAAGCAGAACCTAGTCCTCTACGTGGATGAGGCGCGGCTCGGAGACTATCCCGCGCTCAAGGCGGCGCGGGACCTGATGGGCCACGAGGTGATGGACATGGTGCATCCGGACAAGTACCGGGCGCTCGCCAAGAAAGCGCATCCCAATTTCAGCCGCTGGATCAAGTCCCTGCCGCTGGTCTTCAAGAGTCGGCCGAAGATCTGACGCCATGTGTGGCTTTGCAGGCTTTCTGGATCCGGACCACCGCACCAATCCGACGCACTGGCCCGGCCTGCTGACCGCGATGACCGACGCCATCGCGCCGCGGGGACCGAACCATGCGGGCCAGTGGCACGATGCGGAGGCGGGGATCGGTCTTGGGTTCCGGCGGCTTTCCATCCTCGACCTATCGCCGGCTGGCAACCAGCCGATGACCAGCGCGGATGGGCGGTTCCAGCTCGTCTATAACGGTGAAATCTACAACGCCCCGGACATCAGGGCGCGCCTGGAACAGACAGGCGACATTGCCTGGCGCGGCCATTCCGACACGGAAATCCTGCTGGCAGCCCTCGCCCGCTGGGGCGTTGCCGAAACGCTGCCGCTGCTGGACGGCATGTTCGCGTTCGCCCTGTGGGACCGGGAAACCCGTACGCTGTTCCTGGCGCGCGACCGGTTCGGCGAAAAACCGCTGGTCTATGGCTGGCAGCAGGGCGTGTTCCTGTTCGGCTCCACCCTGGCAGCCCTGCGGCCGCACCCCGCATGGGAAACAAAGCTGTCCGCCACGGCCGTCTCCGCCTTCCTGACCCGTAGCTATGTGCCCGCGCCGCTGACCATTCAGGAGGGCATGGCCAAGCTGCCGCCCGGCCATTGGGGCGAGCTCCGCCCCGGCCGTGGTCGCGCGCTGGCGCTGAAGACCTATTTCGACCCGCTGGAGGAAGCCGAAAGTCTGCAGCCCGAAGGCGGCACCCGGCCCATTGAAGCGGCCGTTGATGAACTCGACGCCCTCATCGCCCGCTCCGTTACGCGGCGGCTGCATGCGGATGTGCCGGTGGGCGTCTTCCTGTCCGGCGGCATCGACAGCTCGACGGTCGCAGCCCATGCCGCGCGCGCTGCGGGTCACCGCGTCAAGACCTTCACCATCGCCTTCCCGGACAGCGCCCACGACGAAGCCCCCTACGCCCGCGACGTGGCCGCCCATCTGGGCACGGACCATCATGAAATGCCGGTGACCGATAAAGACGCGCGCGACCTGCTTCCGGACCTGCCGGCGACCTATGATGAACCCTTCGCAGACCCCTCGGCCCTGCCCAGCATGGTGCTGAGCCGCAAGACGCGGGCGCATGTCACCGTGGCCCTGTCGGGTGATGGCGGCGATGAGTTCTTCGGCGGCTATGGCCGCTACCGCGCTGCCGCCGAAGACTGGCGCCGTGCTGCGGGCCGGCCTCAGTGGCTGCGCCGCGCGGCGGGCACCCTGGCCCGCGTCCCCGGCATGCCGGGCCGCAAGGCGCTGGCCCGCGCAGGTATTCAGGGTCCGGACGATGCCTACCTGCCCCATGTCAGCCGCTGGCGGTGGGACATGCCCACAGCAGCCTATGACGAACCGCCATGGCCCGCCTCTCCCCTGGCGCCCGAGGCGCGCTTCATGGTGCAGGACACCATGACCTATCTGCCGGATGACCTGCAGGTAAAGATGGACCGCGCCTCCATGGGTGCGAGCCTCGAGGTCCGGGCGCCGCTGCTCGACCATGCAATCGCCCGTTTCGCATTTGCACAATTTCCGGAAATATCTACATATCCAAACATAAGCGGGAAATATTTGTTGCGCCGCACCCTGGCACGCCACGTGCCGGAGCATCTCTTCGAGCGGCCCAAGATGGGCTTCTACCAGCCGCTGCCCGACTGGCTGCGCGGCGAGCTGCGCGACTGGGCCGAGGCCCTGTTATCCCCGCAGGCCCTCGCCCGGACCGGCCTGATCGACCCGGCCCCGATCCGCGCCGCCTGGGCCGCCCATCTGCGCGGCCGCAACCGGGCGCTGGACCTGTGGACCATCCTCACCTTTCAGCAATGGCTCGCCGCACAGTCCGCCTGAGCCGCGCTATAGTCGCAGGCGAATCGGATCGCTCAGGGAAAAGGTGACCTTGCATGACCGCCAAGGCGAAGGACTTCGCTGAAATCTATCGCCGCTTCGGGGCGTCGATCGCCCAGCGCCATGACTGCGGCTGGTACTGCGCGCCGCTGAATGGCGGCGAGCCGGTCTGCTGCACCACGGGCCATGCAATCCCCATCGTGCAGAAATCCGAGTGGAAGCTTTTGAAGGGCCGCACGGATCTCTGGCGCAGCTTCAAGCCCTTCGACAAGACAAGCCGGGAAATCGTCGACGAGCTGCATGAGAGCTGCAAGGCGATCGAGTGCAAGGGCGCCGCTTATTGCGAGCGCGACAACCGCACCCTGGCCTGCCGGGCTTTCCCTTTCTTCCCCTATTTCAACAAGCAGCGCGAGCTGGTCGGCCTCGGCTATTACTGGTCCTTCGAGGACCGGTGCTGGGTCTTGTCCAACCTCGCCTGCGTGGACACCGAATTCGTCAGGGAATTCCTGTCCGCCTATGAGCTGCTGTTCGAAAAGGACGAGGACGAACTTGAGGCCTTCATCGACGAGTCGGCCTCCATGCGGCGGGTCTTCTCCCGCCGGGGCGACCCGCTGCCGCTGATCGGCCGCGACGGCAAGCTCTACAAGATCCTGCCGAAGACCAAGGGCCGGATCATTCCGGCCGTCCCGTCGGACTTCAAACCCCACGGCGCCTACAAGTCACCGAAGGCCTACCGCAAGGCCGTGAAGGAGGAAGGCGGCGATCCCGAGGCCCCCTTCCCCCCCGTAGTGCGATAGGCAGGCTACTCGGCACCCTCCGGTACCGGCAGCAGCACGGCGCTCTGGCACGACCGGCCGATCCAGCCCCTGGTGTCGTAGATCGCAGCTTCCGTCAGCCCCGAGCCGTTGGGATACCAGCCCGACCGTGGCTGGATACCGATCCAGTCGCTCTCCGGCATCCGCGACAGGTGTACCGAGATGTCCGCATTCGGCCAGCCGCCGGCCTTGGGCCGCTCACCTTCCAGATAGACGCTGAACAGGGTCGCGTAATCCGCAATGGCCATCGCCTGCGCGAACGGCACCGGATTGGGCCCCAGGGGATTGGTGGGCTTCACCCACACCGCCCGGTTGGCCTTGTCCTCGCGCACCTCGACAGCCGACAGATAGGTCGTCCCCGTCACCATGGAGGCAAACCCCCATTCCGGCATCGCATCGGGGTCAAAACTCTCCTCCGCCGGCGGCACAATGCCCGGCACCGGCCTGTCCTTGAGGAAAGCCATGCTGGCTTTCGCCCGCAGCTTGCCGCCCGCCATCAGACAGTTTTCCATCACCGTCAGGCGCGCCCCGCCGCGCACTTCCTCGATCTGCGTGGTGAACGGCTCAAGCGGTGCCGGCCGCACCAGATAGACCGTCGCCGAAACGGGTTGCCCCCAGCCGAGCTCAGCGCCTCGGGTCTCCATCTCGCCTGCCAGCGTGCCGGACACGACACCGCCATGCAGGCCGCCAAACGGCCCCATGGCAAAGGGGGTGGGGTGCCAGATTTCGCCCTCGCGGCCGACAACGGGCGGCACGCCCGCCAGAACAGGTGCATTCATGACGCCAATGCCTCATCGATAAAGTCCAGCCGGTCCTGGCCGAAATACATGTCCTCGCCGATGTAGAAGGTCGGCGCCCCGAACGCACCCTTCGCCACAGCTTCTTCCGTCGCTGCCTTGAGGCCGTCCTTCACGGCCTGGTCCTGCGTCTTGGCAAGGAACCAGTCCACATCGAACCCCGCTTCACGCAGCACCGCGGCGACTTCCGCCGGGTCGTTGAGGTTGCGCGGCTTGAGCCACATGGCCTCGAAGATCGTGGCGAGATATTTGTGGAAGAACGCGTCGCCTTCACCCTGCGCCGCAACCGCGCCGCGCATCAGCACCAGCGTGTTGATCGGAAAGTCGGGATTGAAATTGAGCTCCACGCCATACCGCTTGGCAAAGCGCTGCAGATCACGCCCCATATAGGTCCCCTTGGCCGGCACGGCACCCGGCGGATTGTTACCCGTCGCCTTGTGGACGCCGCCAAGCAGCATGGGGCGATAGTCGATGACCGCCCCCCGCGCCTCGGCGATCTTCGGCAATTGCTGCCACGCCAGATAGGCGGTCGGACTGCCGAAGTCGAACCAGAATTCAACTGTCTTGGTCATGGATTTTCCCATTAGCTTGATAATTCGTATACGGACTCAATTGGCCGGCTTCGGGCGGACAGCACCTACCAGCTTTCGATCCACGGGCGCAGGTCGATCTCGTGTGTCCACGCCGTCCGCGGCTGCCGGTGGATCTGCCAGTAGGTTTCGGCGATGTCATCGGGCTTGAGGATACCGCCTTCGTCGTCGAGCGCCGCCCTGTCAGGAAAATTCTCCCGGATCCAGGCCGTATCAATCGCCCCGTCGATGACCGAATGCGCCACATGGATGCCCTTGGGCCCCAGTTCCCGCGCCATCGACTGGGCCAGCGCCCGCAGGGCGAACTTGGCGCCGGAGAACGCGGCAAACCCCTTGCCGCCGCGCATGCTGGCCGTCGCCCCGGTAAAGATGATGGTGCCTTCCCCGCGCGGCGTCATATAGCGCGCCGCCTCGCGGCCGGTGAGGAACCCGGCAAAGGCCGCCATCTCCCACACCTTGCGATAGACCCGCGACGTCGTCTCGGTAATCGGGAAATTCACATTCGCACCGATGTTGAAGACCATCACTTCGACCGGCCCGACTTCGTCTTCCACCGTGCGGAAGAAGGCTTCCACCTGTGCCTCGTCGCGGGCGTCCACACCGAAGGCCCGGGCCGTGCCGCCCTCCGCCTCGATGTCGGCCACCAGCGGCGCAAGCTGATCGCCATTCCGGCGGCAGACACAGGCGGTGTACCCCGCCCGGGCGAACCGGCGCGCCACAGCGCCGCCTGTCGCATCGCCTGCGCCGATGATGATGGCCGCCTTGCCGGCGCCCGGAGTGTCATTGGCCATGCCGCAGTCCCGCCTTTCGGAAATGGTTAGTTTCTTTTCAAAACTTACCGCTTGACTATGGGTTCAAAAAGAAAACGGATCAAGGTAGAATTATGCAAACAAGGGTGTGAAATGGTGCACACCCTCATCGTTCCGGACCAGCCTCGATCCGCGCAGGCCGCCGGAACACCTTCAGGAGCTGCCCATGCGCTGGTCTGATCTGCCCAATGTTTCCTGCTCTGTCGCCCGCGCCATGTCGGTGGTCGGCGACCGCTGGACGATGCTGGTGCTGCGCGACCTGTTCCTGGGTGTCCGGCGGTTCGAGGATTTCGAGCGGCGGCTTGGCATTGCCCGGCCCGTCCTCTCCCAGCGGCTGAAGAAGCTGGTGGAGGAAGATGTGCTCAACAAGGTGCGCTACGAGGAACGTCCGGCGCGCTACGAGTATCGCCTGACCCAGAAGGGCAAGGACCTTTATCCGGTGGTCATGGCCCTGCGCGCCTGGGGCGATGAGCATATGCCCACCGGCGATGGCCCGCCCGTGGTCACCCGCCACAGGGCTTGCGGCCACGTGGTCACGCCGAAGCTTTGTTGCCCCGAATGCGGCGAACCCGTTCAGGCCAAGGACATGGAAGCCCTGCCGGGCCCCGGTGCGCACGAGATTGCTCACCAGCCGGCCTCACGCCGCTCCGCCTGACTCGAAGAGGCAGACCGCCTCAAACAGCGGCGCGGAAGAAATGCCTCAGCGGCACCGTTCGGCGGCAGGCATCAGCACAGCTGCGAAGCGGGAGGACGCCTCCGGCCCGGAAGCCCGCAGCTTGGGCAGGCGGAACGCCTGCACCAGTGCCCCCTCAGGCAGCCCCGTCACCTCCGCATAGGCCAGCGCCGCAGGCGGAATGACAGCCGTGCCCTCCCGCGCGCCGCTGCGCCATACCACGAGGCACTGCCCGGCTGCCCGCTCCGGCCGTTGCGGCGGATCGTAATAGCCGTAGTTAAGCGCGACCATGCGGGCGTCCGGGAAATGAGTGCGCAGATTTCCGGCGATATGTTCATCCCCCGCCAGCACGGTGCCGCCTGCAAACCCCATCTCCGCCAGGCCGTCGGCAAGCGCCGCATAGGGCTCTGCCAGCCGGCACTTGCCGCAGGTGATCTTGGAGGGCGCGACGAAGCCCGCCAGCCGCCAGCCCAGCGCCAGCAGCGTGACCGCCAGCACCACGCCCATGAACAGCGACAGCCGCCGCGCGCTCGGCCGCACCGCCCGCACCATGGCGATGAGATAGATCGGTGCCCACAGCATCAGCGGGTGCATCCACCGCTCACCATAGTGAGCCACGCCCGCCACCAGCACGGGGATGGCCAGCACCACGATGCCCGCCAGCGTGGCGTCCCGCACAAGCCGCACGGGGTCAGCCCCCGCAGCACCATGACCGCCCGGATGCAGGATGTTCGACGGCCGGAAGGCCTGCGGGAAGATCAGCAGCAGCACCGGCAGAAGCGGCATCAGAAACAGGAGCGGCGCCCGGATGCTTGACCACAGCCCGGAGAGGATCTGGATGGCAACACCCCCAAGCTCCGGCCGCGCAAGGGTGCTGCTCGCTGCCCGGCTGAAATCGAACCCGCTGGTGAAGGCCCAGTAGTAATGCGGCACGGCCAGGGCGGCGGCCACGAGCAGTGTCCCGATGATGCGGGGATTGATCAGCACACGCCGGAAGCCGGGCTGCACCAGCATGGCCAGCACCAGCGCCGCGAAGCCCGCAAAATAGGCCTGCTTGGCAAGCGCACCGATGGCAATGGCCACCCCCAGCCCCGCAAAGGACAGAAGATCGTTGCGCGCCTCCGCCCGCAGCACAGCCAGCAGCGTCAGTGGAGCGGCAAGGGTCAGAAAAATCGTGTGCGTGACGCCCTCATGGGCGTTCCAGGCCACCTGGAACAGCAGCAGCACCGACAATGTGGCGAGAACTGCCCAGCCGTCATGCTTGAGCACACGGCGTGCAGCAAGGAAGTAAGCCACGAAGGCGCCCCACAGCGCCGCATACTTGACGATCAGTGTACTGAGTGCCCCCGGTCCCGTGACCTGATGCACAACCCACAGAAGCCAGGCGGGCAGCGGCGGATATTTCGGCGTCTGCCCCCAGTCGATTGTCTGGGCATAGACGGTCTCGCCCACCCAGTCGACCGCAATCACATCCGTGAAAGGCAGCCGCACCAGCATATGGGCGATGACATATACCGCCGCGAAGACACACACCGCCGCAAGAGCCGACCAGCCCTCGGGCCAGACATGCAGGAGCCTGTCGTAGCGCGTGCCGATGGCGTGCGCGGAAGCGGATCTGGAACGTGGCATGGGCAGTCCTGGCATCGCGACCGGCGGACATGCCTGACGTCACAGCAGGCACCGCCGAAGAGGCATGAGAGGTGCCAAAGGTGCCCGAAACACCCCAAAAGACAAGAAAAACCGGCACCTCCATGGAGATGCCGGTTTCTCGTTCTCTGACCGCCACGGCGGACTGACGCGGCAGATACGCCCCTAGGCCGCCAGCTCGCCGCGCGCCGGATAGTCGTTCTTCAGCACGAAATCGAGGGCGGATAACACATCGTCCAGCGGCGGACGGGCGAACGGCATGCTCTGCACCGAGACGAAATAGACCTCGCCGCCCGGACGGATGAGGAACAGGCCCGGCTCGGAAAACTCAGCCGGCTCCTGCTTGATGCCGGTCGAAATGAAGAGCCCCCATTCCCGCGCCGTTTCGATGGACAGGCCATAGCCAAGCGTCAGCTTGTCGAGACCCCAATCCTGCTTGGATTGGGTCGCCTTGTCCTCGCTGTCCGTTGAAACCGCCACCACGTTGACGCCACGCTCGGCGAAGGCGTCGAGTTTCCGTTCGAGGTCACGCAGCTGCATCTTGCAGATCGGGCAATGCAGGCCACGATAGACAACGACCAGCGTGAAATTCTCCGGCGACTGTTCGGACAGGGTCCACTGCGCACCGCCAACGGTGGGAACGGAGAGTTCGGGAGCCTGGCTGCGGGGAAGTACCATGATGCGCCTCCATGGAAGAGATATGAGCGGGGACAGGCGGCCAACCGCCGTCGCACCAGAAATGGAGATGCCATGCGAGGGGCGAAAGCTTGCCCCCCGTCAACTTGTCGTGAGACGGCACCGCCGGCATCTGAGGCAAACCCGCGAGCATCCCCCTGGTTTCACGGGCTGCCGCACTTGGCGCGATTTTTCAATCAACTGCGTCCCGGTTTGTTACCCTTTCCGCATTTCCTGGGGTCCGTCATGTCCGGTGTCACGGCGCCCCGTTGCAGCAGAGCCGCTTGATGGACGCCTTCACCAATACCGGCCTTCTTGCCCTTCTCATCCGCGCAACGCGGGACACGGCGCCGGAACTGGTCGCCGGCCTGGAGACCCCCCACCCTCTGGCCCGCGCCATTCACCCCGCTGCCGACAAGACGGCGCTTGCGGGCAAACTGCTGGCGGCAGGCAAGGCCGGCACGCTCCTGTCGGTTGGCCGCTACCTCCAGGCAGCACCTGAGACACCGACCCTTCTTGCCTTGCGGGCATCACCTGATCCACAGGTGATGGCAGAAAAATGGATGCGCCTTGAGCGCTACAACCACGCTTCGCACCGCACCGAGATCACGATGCCACGGCCAACAAGCTGGCTGTGCACCCGTTCCAGCACAGATCCCGCCGATGCGCCGACCCTGGCTGAGAACCTGCTCATCGCAGGCGTCCTGATCGGCCTGCTCGAGATAACGGGCCATGACGGCGTCACGCTCGAGCTAGGCCGCCGCCATATACCAGCAGGGGACCTTGCGTCTTTCCGGCACGACGGACGCATGACCGCGACCAGCTGGCGTATTCACTGGTCACCCGCATCGCAGGACAGGCCACATATCCCGAATGATCCGGACCCACCCTCAGAAACAACGCCCCGTCCGGCAAGCGCCCGCCTGGTGACACTGCTTGCCACCGACATGAGCCGACCCTGGCGCATTGGTGATGCCGCCCGCGCACTCGGCCGGTCCGTCCGCTCTCTGCAGCGCGACCTGACCGGAGAAGGCGAGACCTTCTCAACCTGCATGCGCCGCGCCCGCATGACCCATGCCACGCAGATGCTCATCGGCGGTGAAACATCGCTGGCGGAAATTGGCTTTTGCTGCGGCTATGCGGACCAGGCGCATTTCCAGCGCGACTTTCTCACCGCCACCAACGTCACCCCACGACGCTTCGGCCGCATCTCCCGTGGAATGGACGTTTGACGGGCTCCATCCAGTTTGGCGTGATCATTCAATAAGGCTGACGGCAAAGGGTCCACATCACACCCATCATTCCTCACTCAGGAGACGTGTGATGACCTCTTCCCGGCCCACCCTCAGGCAGTTCCGCAAACCTATGGGCTGTGCCGCCCTGGCAACCCTGTGCGGCTTGATGTTGTCCGCCTGCACAACAGCCATTCCCATTCGGACATCCATCGAGATCGATGCGCCCCGCCCGCAGGTCTTCGCGGTCCTCACCGATTTCGCAGCCTATCCTGAATGGAACCCCTATCACGTCCGCGTTGTCGGCGAGGCCGTGGAAGGGGCTGATCTTGAGGTGCGCGTGAAGCGGCCCGACGGCAAGGTCATCGACGTCCCGCAGGTACATGTGCTGCGCGTCGAGAAGGACCGGGCCCTTTACTGGGGCGGCGGCATTTCAGGCATCTTCAAGGGAGAACACCGCTTCGACCTCGAAGACCTGCCGGGCGGCGGCACGCTGGTCCGCCACGAAGAAGACTTCGAGGGCCTGTTCATCGGCTTTGCCGACCTGCCGCCTGACGTCCTCGCCGAGGGCTATCGCGGGGTCAACCGCGCGCTCAAGGCCTATGTCGAGGCATCAGCCCCCTAGCGGAACAGCATGATCGGGACGAGGCAGGAGCGGATCATTTCCGTGGTGGTGGAGCCGATGATCAGGGTACGGATTCGCGAGTGCCCGTAGGCTCCCATCACCAGCATGTCGATGTCGCCCTGCTCGACCCGTTCAGCAATCACCTTGTCGGCCACGCCTGCCCTGATGGCGCAGCTGGCCGCGATGTCCCGCGCACGCAATTGCTGGGCGGCGGCTTCCAGCTGGGCGCGATTGGCCTCGCTGTCATCCCCCACCATCAGAAGCTCGACCTCAAGCCCCTCAAAAACCTTGCTGCCGGACATGTACTCGATTGCCTTGAGCGCGCTTGCCCCGCCGTCGAACGCCACCAGCACCTTCGACACCGGCTTGAAGGCCCGCGACGTGACCAGCACCGGCCGCCGCGTGGTCCGCACCACCCGCTCAAGGTTTGAGCCCAGATGGAGCTTGGCGAAATCCGCCGCCTCGCCGCGCTTGCCGACAATCAGCAGATTTGCATCCACCTCCAGCGCCTGCACCGTCTCCGCCAGGTCGCCATAGCGCAGCGACGTGGTGACCGTGCCGCCGCCCGCCTCCTCAAGGCGGCTGCGTGCCTCGTCGAGCAGGGCGCGGCCCCGCTTCTGGGTCAGCTTGGCCTTGCGCGCATCAAGCTCCGCCAACTCCTCCAGCAAAGCCGTCCGCGCACCCAGGCCGATATTGCCGCTCAGATCCGCGCCGTCCGCAGCACCTTCCCGGCGTCCCAGCACATGCAGCAGCTCGACGGCGGCCCCGTTGCGGGCACTGACCCAGGCCGCCGCATCACACACGCTGTGGGCGTAAAGCGAGCCATCGATAAGGGCGATTGTCTTCAGCATGTCCTGTCCCCGATTGGTCTGTCTGCGTGGTCCGGCCAGCGCTCAAAGCCGGCCCAGTGGCCGTTCAGTGGCCCATCACCCGGTCGAGCGCACCCGGCTCATCTTTGATGCTCAGCTTGTCGACGATGGTTTCACTGGCCTCGTTGAGACCGACGATCTCGACCTCCGCCCCTTCACGGCGGAATTTGAGCACCACTGAATCGAGCGCCGCAACACTGGAAATGTCCCAGATATGCGCCCCCGACACATCGATCACCACGTGCTCCAGCGCTTCCTTGAAATCAAAGGCCGCCAGGAAATCCTCAACCGACGCAAAAAACACCTGCCCCTCGATCACATAGGTCCGCCGCGTGCCTTCCGCATTGACGTGGCTCGTCACCCGGAACAGCTGCGAGATCTTGCCCGCGAAGAAGATGCCCGACAGCAGCACACCGGCCAGCACGCCGATGGCCAGATTATGCGTCGCCACCACGGTGATGACCGTCGCCAGCATCACCACCGAAGAGCTGCGGGGGTGCGAACGCAGGTTCTTGATCGACGACCACGAGAACGTGCCGATCGACACCATGATCATGATCGCCACCAGCGCCGCCATCGGTATCTGTCGCACCCAGTCGCCCAGCACCACGATCAGGAACAGCAGGAAGATCCCTGCGCAGAAAGTCGACAGCCGGCCGCGGCCGCCGGATTTCACGTTGATCATCGATTGCCCGATCATCGCGCAGCCTGCCATGCCGCCGATGAAGCCGGTGGCGAAATTGGCGATGCCCTGGCCGACGCATTCCTGGTCGCGGTCGCTCTTGGTGTCCGTCAGGTCATCGACAATGGACGCGGTCATCAGCGATTCGAGCAGCCCCACGGCCGCAACACCGGCGGAGTAGGGCAGGATGATTTCAAACGTTTCCCAGGTAAGCGGCACGTCCGGCAGCAGGAAAATCGGCAGCGTCGACGGCAGCTCGCCCATGTCCCCCACCGTCCGCAGGTCGAACCCGAAGAACAGCGCCAGCCCCGTCAGCACGATGATGCAGACCAGCGGCGACGGTACGGCGGTGGTAATGCGCGGGAACAGATAGATGATCGCCAGCCCGCCGGCGACCATCACATAGGTCAGCCACGGCACGCCGATCAGCTCCGGCAGCTGCGCCATGAAGATGAGGATCGCCAGCGCATTGACGAAGCCCGTCATCACCGATTGCGACACAAACCGCATCACCTGCCCGAGCCGCAGATAGCCCGCGATGATCTGCAGCACACCCGCCAGGATCGTGGCTGCCAGCAGGTATTGAAGCCCGTGCTCCTTGACCAGCGTCACCATCAGAACGGCCGTCGCCGCGGTCGCCGCCGAGATCATGCCCGGGCGCCCGCCGACAATCGCCGTGATCACCGCAATCGAGAAGGAGGCATAAAGCCCGACCTTCGGATCCACACCGGCAATGATGGAAAAGGCGATTGCTTCGGGGATCAGCGCCAGCGCCACCACCAGGCCCGACAGAACATCCCCGCGAATATTGCCCAGCCACTCATGCTTGAGACGTGGCACTGAAAAGTCGAACAAACCGGACCTCCAAGACCCGAACGCCAAACAAAAAGGCGGCCCCGCAGGACATCCCGCCAGGGGACATGCCGCGAGGTCGCCATTGATGCACCGCACCATAAGGATTTTGCCCGCCGATGCACCGCCTGAATGCGGATAGCCGACATGCAGGCGGGCAGCGGCCCGGCACGGGCGGCGGAGAGCGTCAATAGGCCGCCGTGAACCGCCGGTGCAAATGGCGGGGCTGCTCGGCCTCATCCAGCAGCGCCACGGCAAAATCCTCCGCCGAAATGCGGCTGACGCCTGCCTCGTCCACCACGAGATCATCCTCCCCCAGCCGATAGGCGCCGGTCCGGTCACCAGGCGCGATCAGCGCCGGCGGGCTTGCATAGGCCCAGGGTGTGTGCCGGTCCGCCTGGCACACAGCCAGTTGATCCGAACAGGCCTGGGCAATCGGCCGGTATTGACGGGGCAGATAGGCCTCATCCTCGATGACCAGCAACCCGCTCGACGGCACCCGCAGGCTGCCCGCCCCGCCCACCAGCAGGAGCCGGCTGCCTGCCCGGCATGTGCCGCGCAAGAGCGCCTGGGCCATCACCACCAACAGCCGTTCATGGCCTTCCGGCGGCCGCGTGGCACTGATCACAAGATCCTGGCCCGCTGCCACGCGCGCCACATCGTCAACGCTTGCCGCGTCCGCCTCGGCCACCTGGACGCCATCGGGCAGGAGGGAGGCTTTCCCCCGGTCCCGCAGGGCAACGGTCACCTCATGGCCGCGCGACAGGGCCTCGCGCATGGCGCTGCCGCCGATCATGCCGGTGGCACCGAAAAGAGTAATCTTCATTGGTCTGTCTCCTTCCACCAGCCGGACTCAGCCGTTGACCGCGTCGAGATACCGGTCGAATGACGCGGCAACCCGCGCCGTCGCATCGCCGATGATGTTGCGCGTCCAGGTGTAGCCGTAGAGGTCCTCATAGGCGTAAGCCGCCAGCCGCGCGCGCATGGCCACCACGTCGCTGGTGCGCATGGGAATGGCGTTCGGGTAGCTGTACATGAAGGACACCACGCGCCGGTCGAGCCCCACCTGCAGCGCATCCCCGGCAAACAGCGCCCCGCCGGGCCGCGGTCCCGTCGCCCAATGCAGGGCCGTGCTGCCGGGGAAATGACCGCCGCAGCGGATCAGCGTCACATCATCGGAAAGACGCCGTGTGTCCCCCGACCAGAATTCGATGGCACTGTGCGGCCGCTGCACCCAGTCCCGGTCCGCGTCGTGCAGCAACACGGGCACACCGCCCAGCGCGTCGCTCCACTCCCCCAGCGATGAATAGAAATGCGGATGGGAAATGACGATGAGATCAACACCTCCTTCCGCCTCCAGCCGCGCAACAGCGTCATCGGTCACAAGGCTCTGGCATTCCCACATGATGTTGCCGGCATCCGTCTTGAGCAGCGCCGAGCGCTGATCAATGGCGAATTGCGGCTCCAGCCCGAACGCCAGAACGTCCCCGTCGGTGGCGAATTTGACCGTGTGATCAGCGCCAAGCGCCTCATGGGTCGTCCAGGCCTGCCCCTCATAGGCCACATATTGCCGGTCATCCGCGCAGATAGGGCACTGCTCCGGTGCAGCATCAAGGTCGCGGGTCTGCGTCCCGCAGGTGGTGCAGATATACTTCGTCATGGCGGTCTCCTGTCATGGACGCCGCCCTCCAGGGGCGGCCCACAACAGCTACACATTTGACCTCCCGCAAATAATCCGGCTAATTCGAACAACACTCACAACCAATAGTGTTGAATATGGACAAGCTGACGGCCCTCAGGGCCTTCCGGGAAGCCGTGGACCAGGGCAGCTTTGCCGGCGCCGCCCGCAGGCTTGGCCTGTCACCAGCGGCGATCAGCAAGAACATCGGGGAGCTGGAGGCCCATCTCGGCACCCGCCTCCTCAACCGCACGACCCGGCGCATGAGCCTGACCGAGGCGGGAGAAGACTATTACGGCCGCATCCGCCGGGTCCTCCGGGATCTCGAGGACGCCGATACCAGCCTCACCGCCATGCGCGCTCAGCCCCGCGGGACCTTGCGGGTCAGCGCACCCATGACCTTGTCCCTGATTGCCCTCACACCCCACATCCCCGGTTTTCTGGATCGCTATCCCGATGTCAGCCTCGACCTCAGCCTTGATGACAGGCGGATCAACATCGTTGAGGAAGGGGTGGATCTGGCCCTTCGCGGCACCGACCAGCTCGAAAATTCGAGCCTTATCGCCCGCAAACTGATGGTCCTCGACCACGTGCTGTGTGCATCGCCGGACTATCTCGCCAACCATGGGTGCCCGCAGCACCCCCGCGACCTCGCCCACCACAATTGCCTGCGCTTCAGCCTGTCAGGCCACGCCAACAGCTGGACATTTTCCCGCGACGGCAAGGAGACGACAGTACCCGTCACCGGCCGCTACACCGCGGGCTCCAGCCTCGCCATCCGCGATGCTCTCCGGGCCGGTTTCGGCATCAGTCTCATTCCACGCATCTACGTCGCCGACGATCTTACATCCGGCACTCTCACGCAGGTTCTGGGTGATTGGCAATCGAACCGGACGCCGGTCTACGCGGTCTATCCCTCGCGCCAGTATCTGGTCCCCAAGGTGCGGTGCTTCATTGATTTCCTGGCCGAAACCCTGGGCCCCGCCTGACACGCCCGCGACCTGCCCTGACCAGGTAAAACAACGGGTCTGCCAGCGTGAGCCAGGCAAGGGTTCAGGTCATACGGCAGCAATCAAACATTGCAGCTAGTCGTCAAACCCCAGAAACACCGCGGCTTCCTCAACGCTCTTGCGCTCCGAGACAACCGCATTGGCAGGAAAGGTCTCGTCCGGCCACCCGAGAGCCACAGCCTTCATGATGACCTGATCGTCGGCAATGCCCGCATGCTCGCGCACCACCGGCGACTGCATGATGCCCTGGCTGTTGATCACCGCCCCGAGCCCGCGCGACCATGCGGCATTGACCAAAGCAGTTGTCACCGCGCCGCAATCAAACGGGGTGTCGTCGCTCTCCGCCAATTCGCGGTCATATGTGACGATCACACACACAGGCGCGTCAAACTGACGGAAGCCGCGCAGCACCCAGTCCTGCCGCCGCTCCTTGTCCTCACGGGCAATCCCCATGGCGCCGAACAATTGTTTGGCAACGCCCACCTGCCGATCACGGTGCTTCCCTTCAAAGGCCTTGCCGATGCGGAACTCACGTGAGTGCGGGACACCTGCAAGATTGCGTTCGGTATTACCCGCGCGGATTCGATCAAGCGGCTCACCGGACAGCACATAGAAGTTCCACGGCTGAGTGTTCATCGAGGACGGCGCCCGCATTGCCAGGGCCAGAATTTCCTCAATCAGCGCCTTGGGCACCGGATCCGGCTTGTATCCCCGAATGCTCCGCCGCCCCATGATGACATCATCGAATTCCATTGGTCGTCCTCGTCAATTTCATTTGCCCTGGGCGTACCCGCTAAGCGCAGGCAGGACAAGCCACCCGGCAAACCGCAGACGCGGAAAACACAAAAAAGCCCGCCGGCGCGAGCCAGGCGGGCTTACTTGAAGGATTGGTTGCGGGGGCAGGATTTGAACCTGCGACCTTCAGGTTATGAGCCTGACGAGCTACCGGGCTGCTCCACCCCGCGCCAAAGCGCTGTGCCGCCACCTAATGGGCTGACGTGGGTCTCGTCGGCGCGAGGCCGCGTCATGGGTGAGGGCGTATTAAAACCGGCGCTGACACGCGCCGGAGCATGTTCCGTGAACTGAGGGATCTTGTCCGTATCACCAGTTGTGATTTGCAGGCCCGGCAACGACCTACTCTCCCACGCCTTAAGACGCAGTACCATCGGCGCTGAGGAGTTTAACGGCCGAGTTCGGGATGGGATCGGGTTTAGGCTCCTCGCAATAATCACCGAGCCGGCAAATCACAACAAGTGAAGGGTGAATACACTGGCTTGCAGCCGCTTCCTTGCGAAAGCTGCTGCCAAAGTCCTGTGGTGCTGCCACGGCCGGACACTTGGTCCGGCCATGACGGGCATGGGTAATGAGATCGAACAAGCCGATCGAGCGATTAGTACTCGTTAGCTCCACGCGTTACCGCGCTTCCACACCGAGCCTATCAACGTGGTGGTCTTCCACGGCTCTCAAGGGAGAACTCGTCTCAAGGTGGGTTTCCCGCTTAGATGCTTTCAGCGGTTATCCCGACCGTACATAGCTACCCGGCTATGCTGCTGGCGCAACAACCGGTCCACCAGAGGTACGTCCATCCCGGTCCTCTCGTACTAGGGACAGATCCTTTCAATTCTCCTACACCCACGGCAGATAGGGACCGAACTGTCTCACGACGTTCTAAACCCAGCTCACGTACCTCTTTAATTGGCGAACAGCCAAACCCTTGGGACCTGCTCCAGCCCCAGGATGAGATGAGCCGACATCGAGGTGCCAAACAACCCCGTCGATATGGACTCTTGGGGGTCATCAGCCTGTTATCCCCGGCGTACCTTTTATCCGTTGAGCGATGGCCCTTCCACGCGGGACCACCGGATCACTATGACCGACTTTCGTCTCTGCTCGGCCTGTCAGCCTCGCAGTCAGGCAGGCTTATGCCATTGCACTCAACAACCGATTTCCGACCGGTCTGAGCCTACCATCGCGCGCCTCCGTTACTCTTTGGGAGGCGACCGCCCCAGTCAAACTACCCACCATACATTGTCCCAGGCGTTGTAGCGCCGTGGTTAGACATCAATAAGGACAAGGGTGGTATTTCAAGGGTGACTCCACTCGAGCTGGCGCCCGGGCTTCAAAGTCTACCACCTATCCTACACATGTCGTCACTAATGCCAATGTAAAGCTGTAGTAAAGGTGCACGGGGTCTTTCCGTCTAACCGCGGGAACCCCGCATCTTCACGGGGAATTCAATTTCGCTGAGTCGATGCTGGAGACAGTGGGGAAGTCGTTACGCCATTCGTGCAGGTCGGAACTTACCCGACAAGGAATTTCGCTACCTTAGGACCGTTATAGTTACGGCCGCCGTTTACCGGGGCTTCGATTCAAAGCTTGCACCTCTCCTCTTAACCTTCCGGCACCGGGCAGGCGTCAGACCCTATACGTCGTCTTGCGACTTCGCAGAGCCCTGTGTTTTTAGTAAACAGTCGCTACCCCCTGGTCTGTGCCCCCTGCCAATGGTTGCCCAAAGGCAGGGCCCTCTTCTCCCGAAGTTACGAGGGCAATTTGCCGAGTTCCTTCAGCATCGTTCTCTCAAGCGCCTTAGTATACTCTACCTGTCCACCTGTGTCGGTTTAGGGTACGGTCTAATGGAGAGGCTATTTCCTGGAACTCCATCACTGCCAGTCCAATCCAATAAGGACTGACAACTTACGGAATTCGTCACCATCTCCCGGCCCAGGAATATTCACCTGGTTCCCATCGACTACGCCTTTCGGCCTCGCCTTAGGGGCCGGCTAACCCTGCGCAGATTAGCTTTACGCAGGAACCCTTGGACTTACGGCGAGAGGGTCTCTCACCCTCTTTGTCGCTACTCATGTCAGCATTCTCACTTCCGATATCTCCAGGTGCCCTCGCGGGTCACCCTTCACAGACTTACGGAACGCTCCGCTACCGCGCACACAAAAGTGTGCACCCGCAGCTTCGGTAAGTGGCTTAAGCCCCGGTACATCTTCGGCGCAGGAGCGCTTGACCA